>DAHVOH010000006.1 GCA_027318915.1 Clostridiales bacterium | reverse complement strand
GCGGACCGGCGACTTGTCTGGCCCGGCCAGGCGGATGCTCATGGGCAGAACGGCGTCGGACGCTGAAGACGCGTGCCCGTTCTTCCAAGCGTGCCCGTCTCCGATTCGGGGATCAACACGGCGAGAGCGCAGACGCTGCGCTCCCCGTTCCGCTCTTTCCCTTTTGATGCGGCCGTCCGATGGGCTCGAGCGGCTCGGAGCCCGGGCGATTCGCCGATATGGACGGCGGAGTGCTAATATGCTGGGAGAAGTTTGGCGAAATGGGCCGGGGAGGCATGAAGAGATGGCGGAGGAAACGGGAACAGACAAGGTGGAAAACGTCGTCATCGTGGGCTCGGGCATGGCGGGTCTGACGGCCGCCATCTACACCAGTCGGGCTCGTCTGGATCCGCTGGTGATTGAAGGGGCCGAGCCGGGAGGGCAGTTGACGCTCACGACCGAGGTGGAGAACTATCCCGGTTTCCCGGACGCCATTGGCGGCATGGACCTCATGGACGCCGTCCGCCGGCAGGCCGAACGGTTCGGCACCCGCTTTTCTATGGTGGACGTCACCGACAGTGACTTGTCCGAACGACCTTTTCGCCTGACGCTGTCCGATGGGCGTCAGCTGTTGACCCGCACGCTCATTGTCGCGTCCGGCGCTCGGGCCCGCATGCTGGGATTGGAGTCGGAAACCCGTCTCATCGGCCACGGAGTGTCCACCTGTGCCACGTGCGACGGAGCCTTCTTCCGAGATCGCGTAGTGGCCGTGGTCGGAGGTGGCGACTCAGCCATGGAGG
This sequence comes from Clostridiales bacterium, assembly GCA_027318915.1. The sequence continues at coordinate 66,814 of DAHVOH010000006.1, read as the reverse complement.
AGGCCACATTCCTGACCCGCTTCGCCAAAGAGGTTCACATCATTCATCGCCGCGACACGTTGCGCGCCAGTCCCATCATGGCAGAGCGCGCCCGGTCCAAGCCCAACATCCACTTTGTCTGGAATTCGGAAGTGGTGGAGGTTCTGGGTGATGCGCACCGCGTCACCGGGCTACGCCTTCGCGACACGAAGACCGGCGAAGAGCGGGACATGGCGGTCAACGGCTTGTTCCTGGCCATCGGCCACATCCCCAACACCGAGTGGCTGAAGGGACAGCTGGCGACGGACCACGACGGCTACATCATCACCGAGCCCGGCACCAGCGAAACCCGCGTGCCGGGAGTCTTTGTGGCCGGCGATGTGGCCGACCGCCTCTATCAGCAGGCCGTCACGGCCGCCGGCAGCGGCTGCGTGGCGGCGCTCGACGCGCAGGAATTTCTGGAAGAGCAAGAAATGGTCGCCGTCCGGTCCGAACGCGCCTAAAGAGCCTGTCGGGGGCCGTCCTTCACGGAGCGGCCCCCGTTGTCATGGGAGATTTTCCGACCGGAAGGTGCCTGCGCAGCCCTCCGGCACCCCATCCAAGCCGGCGGCCCGGGCAGCCGGGTTCAGCCCGGCTTCCTCGCCGCCACATACTCCACCTCCAGGCCCACAACGCGCTCGGCGTCCGTCGTGGCGGCGAACACGTCGGCCATCCGTCGCTTGACCTGTTCGAGCGTCTCGCTGCGCAAAGGTTCCGGCAGGCCCCGGCTCATCAGGTGCAGGTGGCCGCCCTGGGCCAGAGCCTGCCAGGCCGACGTCCAATCCGGAAACTGAAACAATCCGCCGTCGTGAATGGTCTGGCGCTCCACCGTCAGGCCGGCATCGCGGCATAGATGGGCCACTTCGCCCGGACGGTGGCCGGGTGTCTGAAACGGCAGCCCATGCAGGGCCAGCGCCCGACGCAGGGGCTCCATCATGTCTTCCCACGCTGCCGTCAGCGGAAAGACCAAGGTCACATCGAGGACCACCCGGCCTCCCGGCCGGACGACGCGGGCGAACTCTCTCAAAGCCGCGTCGGCATCGCACAAGTGAAGAAACCAGGCGCCAATCACCAGATCCGCGCCACCGGGCGCCAGGGGCAACGTCTCAGCCGGCGTGACCAAAAAGTGCAGCCAGGTGGCGCCATGCTCAGCCGCGCGGTGCCGAGCCTGCTCCAGTTGCACAGCCGAGGGGTCGGTCAGGAGCAAAACGCCGTCGGGACCGATCCGATCGGCGAGCCCCCCGTCGAACGCCAAGCGCCCCGTGCCCGCGCCCACCTCCAGCACCGCCGTTCCCGGCTCCGGCCCGGCAAAGGCCACGAAATCCCGCGCTTCCGCGATGGCCTGCTGATAGGCGGCGCGATACGCGCGATCAAACTCGGGACCAAAATGCTTCGCCATCGTGCCGGCGGACGGCACCTGATTCGCCGTGTCGACGCCCTGCACGTTCAGACGGCTGGCGCGGCCCACGATCAGCCGACCGCCGCGCCGGCTGCGCAAGATGGTCCCCTTTTGTTCGTACATGGCGTCGTCGGCGGCCCGCACCGCGGCCATGAGCTGTTCCGGTTCGTACCGCGCCACCCCAAAACTCAGATGGGGCGGTTCGGGCAGTCCTTCGGCCCGGGCCCTCTCCTCCAGACGGCCATTGAGACTCCGAGCCCAACGGCCCACACCGTCCGCATCCTGAAGCGGCACGCGCACCAAAAATTCATCGCCGCCATAGCGCACCGCCAGCCCTTCCGGCGGCACATTGGCCCTGAGCACGGAGCCCACCAACGCCAGCACGTTGTCGCCCACCCCGTGGCCATACCGGTCATTGACGCTCTTCAAATCGTCCACGTCCAGCATCACCAGCACGCCGCCCGCCTGGTCCAGCTCCGCAGCCCGGTGGGCCCAATACACCCGGTTGTGCAGGCCCGTCACCGGATCGGTGAGGGCCCAGGCCGGGACCGACTGCAGGGAGTCGGCGGGATGCTCTTGGGTCACCGCGAGAAACAGATACGCGTCGCCGCGGTAGGTCAAGCCGGAACCGACCAGCGAGCCCAGATGCGGATGGCCGTCGCGCGCGATGATGCGGCACGGCACGCGCTCACCGGAGGCGATCTCCTGTCGAAAGGCGGACCATGACGGCCAAGGCGAGAGGTCACGGCCGCGAATGCGGCTCAATCCCAAAACCTCCAGCGCCGACACGCCGCGCGCTTCCGCCGCCCCCATCACCCACAGCGACTCGGCGGCCGGGTTCATGTCCACAATGCGGCCGCCGGCGTCCATGACGACAAGCGGCATGGGAAACGCGGTGAACATCTCCGCCACCACGGCATGGCGAGGAGCCGTCGGCTGTGGTTCGTACGTTTTGGGCATCGTCCGGCCCCCTTGCTGACCACCCTCATATCGACAGGCTGTGACCCGCACGGCGCTTGCGCCCGCCTACGATCCCACGTGCCTGCGTGGGGACTCGCCGCCGTGGTCTTGACCCTGCCCCGACCGAGTCCGCCCTATGGCTTGATCATAGCATGAGGCGCCGCCGCCCCTGTTGATTTCAGGCCCTGGCCACCCCATCCGGCGTCCCTGCCCTGCCAACGGTGCCGGCGCTCCCGGGCAGCGGGCGGTCCTCCTTCTCATGTCAGGCATCGCCGCCGGCGCTCACGGCGCTCCAAGATGCCTCCATCCCGCGGACGTCGGCCAATTCGCGTACGTCCGCACCGTTCTCCCGCGCGCATCGGTCAAAACCAGCCACGGCAGATTGGCCGCCCCGAAGGCATCGGCCGCCTGCCCCGTTGCATCCAGGGCGACCGGCAGTCCGGCCAGGTGGGGATGGGCGCTCCGCCAGCGGGCGAACGCGGACACGCCCGGCTCCACCGGCACCACATCCACCACCAGAACCCGCCAGCGTGGATGGGTCGCGGACCAATCGGAGAGGCTTGCCCATTCCGCCGCCAGATTCGGCACCCAGGAGGCGACGAAGACCGTGAGCTGCGGGCGGCCATCCAACAGGGCCACCGTCGTCCGCGACCCCGTCCGCGCCAGTCGCTGCAGCCGGATGCTCCGCGGGTCAGGCGGAGGCGGCACCCGCAGGGGCGGCAACGTCACCCGCAGAGAAGCCGGCAGCGCCGCATCCACCGCCTGCGCCAGCACCAGGGCTTCCGTGTTCACGGCCCGGTATTCCATGGCCGTTTCGGCCACCCAGCGCTCCTGTCCGCGGGGGCCAATCACGTACAGTGCCGGCGTGTGGTCAATCTGGCCGGCGGTCACCTGGACGTAGATGCCGTACGCTTTCCAGACCGCGCCCAGCGCTTGGCGACTGCCCGTGAGAAAAAGCCACCGATGAAGCAGCCCGTGTTCCTTCGAGTACGCGGCCACATCCGCGACAGCGGTGGCCAGCGGATTGGCGTTCACGCCCAGGAGTTCCACATCGCGCGACGCCTGCGGACCCAAAAGCCGCTCCGCCCCCACCATGCTCTCCGTCGTCAACGGACAGATGGTGGTACATTCGCTGTCCACAAACGCCAGGACGACGACCTTGCCGCGAAACTGGCCCAGGCTGACACGCCGGCCGAACTGGTCTTGCAGCGTAAATCCGGGCGCGCTTCCGCTGAGCGCGGCACCGGCATCCACCGGGGTGTTGGCGAGCACCTGGGCGGCTGTCGGCGCCGGCGCCGCCCAGCGCCGGATGGCGGCGCCGGCCACCAAGGCCGCTCCGGTCAACGCCAAGAGCGACAGCAGCAACATGCTGGACTTGGCCTTCATCGCCGGACGGCGTGACGCATGGAACGCACCCTCTCCTGGCACCGCGTGCCCGCATTATGTCACAGAAGGGCGGGATCCGGGCGACCGCATCCGGCCCGCGCGCCTCCGGCCTCCCTGCCGTTGGAGGCGGCCCCTCGGCCCAAGTCAGCGCCCGGGCACCGCTCCGCACGAACCGCGTTCGAACGTTCGCTCCGCTATGGCGCCACGCCGCTTTCGACTTTCTGACGCCGTACCGTCCCTGCCCCTCCGTCAACGATGACCCTCTCACCGTCCTCCAGCAGGCGGGTGGCTTGCCGCGTCCCCACAACGGCCGGGATGCCATACTCGCGGGCCACCGTGGCACAATGCGACAAGATGCCGCCCGAATCCGTCACGATGGCTCCCACCAGGGGAAACAACATGGTCCAGGGCGGGGTGGTCGTCCGGCAAACCAACACATCGCCGGGCTGAACCCGGTCGAACTCTTCCGGTCCCGCCACACGCCGCACCGGGCCGGCGTAAACACCGGCCGAAGCGGCGAAGCCCCGCAGGACGCTCTTGTCATCGCCGTCCGTCATGCGGCCCGCACCGAACACTCGCACCTGGACCAGATCCGGCCTGCTCCCATCGTCGGGCGGCGGCGTGCCGAGCGTGGGGGGCGGCGTCGCGGCACGCTGGCGTACAAAGGCCTCGCGGCGGTCACGAACCAGGGCGTGGGCGCGAACCTCCGAGTCCGCGAGCATCTCTTCCACCTCGTCCCGATACAGATGGAAGATGTCGTCGGGAACGGCCAGCTGATCGCGCGCGACCAACAGCCTGCCAATCCCGAGCAGGAGCGGTCGCGTTTTGGCGGGCAGCATGGCGTCCAAGTAAAAGTGATGGTCTTCGTCGATGCTCCAAACCGAGCGCGTCACCGCGATCCGCGCGCGCAGCGCCTCCAGGTCCGGACCGGGCTGGGCCGACCGTTCGATGCGCTCCCAAAGCGCCTCGGCCTCCCGACCCACGGCCTGCCACTGTCTGTCAAAGTCGTAGCCGGTATCCGCATAGCGGGCAATGAGGGTCAGCGGGGGAACCGGATTCTCCGTCCAGGTCGGGTCGGCAAAGTCATGGGAGTTGAGGGTGCGCTGCCCATACTGGGCCAAGAAGGCTTCAAACTGGCGCCAAAATCCTCGACCGGCGGCATGGTCGCTGAGAGCCTGCGGCAATTCGGTGGCCGGCCGTTCATGGAAGAGGCGAAACAGCTCGGGACTCTCCCGGACCTGGGCGGCCAGCCGCGATAGCTCCCGATCCGTCTCCGCCGACTTGTTCATCACGTGCATGAGCCGGTACAGGTCCTGCAGATCCGAGGATCCCGTGACGCGGGTGTAGAGGCGCTCCAACTCCCCCACCGATCCGAACCGGGGCAGCACCATCTCGAAATGCACCGCCCACGCCGTTTCATAGGTCCCTTGCAGCCACTGCAGGGCATCGCGAGCACTGTCGGGCGACATCGGTTCCTGAGCGCGCCGGTCCAGCTCCCGATAAAGGGGGAGCAGCACATCGTCCCGCAGGCGGCAAAATCGGTCCCAGGCCTCCGGCAGGATGGATTCGAGATAGGCCTCATGCTCACGCTGCCGAACTTCCGGATCGCCGGGCCACATCCGGACCACCATATAGTAGTAGCCGTCGTGGATCTTCGGATAGAACTCCTGCACCGGGCTCTTCATGCGCGCCATGGCCGTCCGGGTGCCCACGCGGTGCGCGGGCACGACGAAGGAGGCGTTGAGCGGTGTGATGGGCAGGGCAAAGTGCGTGCGATCCTGCACCCAGAAGTCTTTCTCGATATCTGCGGCGCTCATCAAGAGATCGGCCTGAAAGGGCGTCATCCGGGAACTCCTTTCTCAGAACGGGCGGGTTTTCACGAAGGAGACGCGTCGCTGCCCGTAATAGGGCGGACCTGAAGTAAATGAAGGCGGCCGTCGGCCACGGCAAACTCCACGTCGACGCCGCCCCCGAAATGGGCCTCCAAACGGCAGACGAGGTCAGCCACGGCACGCACTTGCGGATCGTCCAGGCAATACCGGTGGCGATTTTCCGGGGCCACAGGGCGCTCCTCGGTGACCCCGTCCCGGCAGACGAGGGCCATATCCTTGTCGCCCAGCTCTCGGCGAATCCAGCCGTTCCGCTTGTGCACCCGGAACGTGTCGGGAATGACCAGGCCGTCCACCACCGTTTGGCCAAGACCCCAAGAGGCGGTGATGAAGACCTCGTCGCCGGCGCCCGTCACGGGATCCAGACTAAAGGCCACGCCGGCCGCTTCGGCCGCCACCAGCGATTGGACCAGGACGGCAAAGCCACCGCGGACCCTGTTGCCGTGCTGCGCGGCATAAAGCCGCGCCCGTTCCCCGAAGAAAGACGCCCAGCATCGCCTCAAGGCGACAAACAGTCCGGCCTCGTCGGTGACGCCCAGGATGGTTTCGTACTGTCCCGCAAAGGAAAGCGCGGCGCCGTCCTCGTCCGTGCCGGAGGACCGTACCGCGACCGGACCGGCCCGCTCGTCCTGCAGCCGCTGAAACGCATGGCGGACCGATGCACTGACCTCGTCCGCAAGACGGCGCTCCTCCGAGAACAGAACAGCCATGGCCGGACTGGTGATCACAAAGCCGGGCGGCACAGGATAGGACGAGGCCAGCATGCCCAGAGCCAAAGCTTTCCCGCCCACGAGGCCGGGATAGCGGCCCGCCTCCGGCAAGGCAATGATGGGTGCGGTAAGATGAGGATTTCCTGACGGGGCGAACTCCGGTGGGCCGTCCAATGTCAGCGCAAACACTCCCTTCCACCGTCCTGGATGTCCCGGCGACGAGACCGAGACGCTCGCCGGAATGCTGGATCCGCGCCGCGCCTCGACAAGATCGGCAGACGCGCCATCCTGGGTCTTGATACCGAGAAGTATAATCAATGACGCGAGCTCCGGCGACGGTCCGCCGACTCCCCGGCACCGTGCCATACCGTCTGTGCCGCCGGTGATTGGTAGAGCCTCTCCTCGGACAATAGGTACCCCGAAGCCTGATCGGAGACGGGGCCGAGCCGACCTTAAAGCCCCATACCGCCAAGCGGCGGGCTTGGCGGTGAATCAACGCGGTCCGGGGAGGTTCGTCAAAGCCGTTCGCGCTGAGGTCTCGGTGGGCGGCGTCCGACGTCTTTCGGATGGGATGCGCCACCGTCAGGAGGTGGCGCCCCGTGCCCGTCCGGCCCGGCGGTGGTGCATCGCCCCGGGATAGCAGCGTGTTTCCCCGCAGTTCGCCCCGCGGGCAGCAAGACCGTGCAGCGTGCCTGGCTGCCTTGGCGGGTGGGGGCCGCCGGGACGTCTTCCGCGCTCGGGATTGTCGCCAGACTGTTGACGGCCCAGGAGACGAGATCCCCGGCCGAAGGATCCCGCTGGATCGCCCTCCCGACTTTCGTGATCAGGGTGGCGGCGGTGCGGCGGACGAGAGGCAATCGCTGGTCGTCCGCCACCAATGGCTTGCAAACGGGTGCGGGCATCCTCTTCTTCCGACTCACGGCCCGCCATTTCCTGGCTCAGCGCCTCGATTCGCCGATGGGGGAACACGATGCGCTCCCGGGGGAGGCGGGGCGGGCGTTGCTGCTGGGCGCAGAGGAGACCCTGCAGGACCGCCGTCGGGGTGACCGGCGGTCGGCCGCCGCGGTCATCGGCCGACGCCGCGAGGGCATCCGGATCGGTTCCGCCGACCATGATGGCCCTCCGGATCCGTCGGCCACTCGTGTCCAGACGGTCGCCGAGCACGCGGCCCCGCCACCAACGGTCCCCGCCCACGGCCGGCGCCTTCTCCCGACGAGGGCACGGCACCCATTGACCCACGCGACGCCGGGCTCGTGCGATCCGTATGGCCTCACCCGCAAGCGCTCGCTCGACCAGCCGAGACACGTTGGGTTGGCCTCACCCTAACAGCATCCGCCGGCAACCGGTCCCCACCACGCTTCCAGGAGAGCCTCCGTCCACGCGCGGACGTTCGGTTCCACCCCGTCCCAGATCGGCCCGTCCTCGCAGCTGAGCGACCACGTCCCTTCGCTCCAGACCACCCGCACGCCTTTGGTCAGCCCGGCCTCCGCCAGCGCTTCGTCCAGCAAATCGAGCCCGACCTGCCGATCCGACGCCGCCGTTGTCAGCCGTATCTCCATCTTGCCGCCGGCCCCGGCTAAGCGCCGGCACAGCAGGAGAGTTTTTCGACGTCCTTGTGAAACGTGATGGCAGCCAGCTTCAACCCCTCCACCATGGTCAGATAAGGGAAGTAGAGGTCGGTCAGGTCCGAGAGCGACAGGTCGTACTTCACCGCCAAGACACCCACTTGAATCATCTCCCCCGCCTCCGGAGCGACGATGTGCAGTCCCAGCACGCGTTCACTGCCCTGTTCCACCACCCATTTGACCAGTCCGCGCGTGTCCCGGTTGGCCAGGGCCCGCGGCACATACCGCAGTGGCAGCACCCGGCAGTCGCAGGCCAGTCCGCGGGCCTCCGCCTCCCCTTCCGTCAAACCCACACTGGCCACTGGCGGGTCCGTAAAGGTCACCTTGGGCAAAGCGCTCAGATCGTTAATCCGGGCATCCAGTCCCAGCGCGTTGCTGGCCGCCGTCGTGCCTTGGGCCGCCGCCACGTAGACGAAGAGGGCCTGGCCGGTCACATCCCCTGCCGCGTAAATTGTGGGCACCGAGGATTGAAGATACGGATCCGTCACCACCGCACCCCGTGCGTCCAACACGACGCCCAGCTCAGCAAGTCCCAATCCGGCGGTCCTTGGGCGACGGCCGGTGGCCACCAGCAACGCGTCACCCGCCACGTCCAGCGTCCGGCCGCCTACACTCGCCGTGACGGTAAACCGTCCTTCGCTGTGCGCCACATGCTGCACAAGCGCTCCGGCGTAGAGTGTCAGGCCCTCCTCCTGGAGGATGTCGTGCAGCGCCGCGCTCACATCGGGATCCTCTTGCGGCACAATCCGATCCAACGCTTCCAGAACGGTCACCTGAGAACCCATGCGCGCATAGAACTGGCCGAGCTCCAAACCCACGGCACTGGCTCCCAGGACGATGAGCTGGGCGGGTCGCTGGCTGGCCGCCAGCGCATCCGTGCTGGTCCAGAAGGGGGTGTCCGCCAGACCGGGAATGGGAGGGACCCATGGCGCGGCGCCCGTTGCCACGATCAGACGCGGTGCCATGAGCCGCTGCCCGTTCACCTCCAGCTCGATGGGATCTACGCCCCGCAAGCGTCCTTGACCCGCGATCCAGGTGATTTGAGGGTAAGCGGCCAGCACGTCGACATACTTCGCCTGCCGAAGCTCTTCCACCAATGCCTGCTTTTGTCTGACCACGGCGGCGAAGTCCAAAGCTCCGGCGGTCAGACCCAGACCGTCAAACGGTGTCTGCAGCGTTCGCGCCCGCGTGAGCGCCGCGGCGATCAGCGTCTTGGACGGCACACAGCCCACGTTGACGCAGGTGCCGCCAATCGTCTCCCCTTCCACCAGGGCCACCGTCTTCCCCGCCTCAGCCGCCCGTATGGCGGCCGCAAACCCCGCCGACCCTCCACCCAAGACAATGAGATCCCACTGCGTCACCGGGTGCACTCCCTTCGTTCGCGGCTTTCAAGCCGACGGCAAAATCACATCGTACCCAGCCGCGCGCACGGCTTCTTGAATCCGCTCCCAGTTCAGTGCGCCATCGCTCTCGATCTTGGCCTGCTTCTTGAGATAGTGCACATGGACCGCCTTCACGCCCGTCACCTGCCGGATGGCGTCTTCGACTTTATGCGCGCAGTCTACACAATGCATGCCCTGAACCTTCACCGGAGTCTCGGTCATTCTCTGCTCCTCCTGTCCCGATCCGGTCCCCACACCCCGCTGCCCGCATGGGAGCGGTGCCAACCACCCCCAAGATACCATATTACATTGTGATACTGCAATATATAGATTCTATGGGCTAGTGCGGCCCGGCCCCGCTTCCCCGTGGGTTGATGCCCTCGTGGAGACGTTGGGCGATAGTCGCCGCCAATCGTCGGGGTTCCGGCAACCCTCGGCGGCGGTCCTCGTCGAGAGGTCCGCCGCCTGTTCGTCTGACGGCATGGCCACGTGGCCGTCGAGGGCGCTCGGCGCAAATCGAGGCGTTGCTCGCCCATCGACGCGCAGGGTCGCTGAATAGTCGGCATTGACCGGCTGCGCGGACAGACAGGCAGCGGCCCCTGGGTCGGAGCGCCCGCCGTCAACCGCAGGGGGAATGGACGGGGCGGGGGCTGCACGCGGGCCGAAGAATCTCGAGCTCGTCGTGACCCGAATCCCGGAGACAATGCCCTCTGGGACACGATCCTCGCCGCGATGTCCCCGGCCCGCGTGTGGGGTGAACCTCAGGGCATCGGCGATCGCCGGCCTCGGGGGAGCCGCCGTTTGGGGGCGCTTCGGGTGTCACCCGGTTGCTTGCGCCGGGGACGCACAGGATTCTTAGGCGATAGGCGCCGCGAATCCCCGCTCGCGATAGCAGGCCTGGCCGGCCGGCCCGCAGAGGTACGCCACGAACGCGGCGGCCGCGGCCGGATGCGGCGCGCCGCGGACGACCGCAGCCGCATAGTCACCCATCCGGTTCTGCTCGGGCGGGATGTTCACCAAGGCGAACGGCCGACCGCATGCCAGATGATGGCGGGCCTCCGTACTCCACACGACGGCCGCGTCAACCGCCCCCGCCTCCAACCAATCCGGGCTTTGACGATGATGAATGGTGGTGAAGACCGCCGTCCCGTCCCGGCGTTTGTCAACCTCCACCGCACGCCGCAGCGACAGGCCGCCGACGGTTTCGAGAGCGGCCAGCGCAAGTCGCCCGATGCCCTCCGTGCGTGGGTCGGGCAGCGCCACCCGAATGTCCGCGCGCCCCAGATCGCCGAGACCCGTCACGCCGAGGGGATTGTCGGCCGCGACCAGCATCGCCAAGTCATTGCGCGCATAGGGATGGCCCGGATCCGTGAGGCCCTCGGCCTGCAGCTCGGTCAGGCGGTCGGGACTCAACGCCAGCACGTCCGGGCGAACCCGGAGTTCCAGAGTCCCCACCCGAAGGCCGCCGCGTCGAAACTGGTCAAGCACCACCCCGGGCGGAAGCGTCTCGTAGAAGACCGAGCCCACCTCGGGGTGCGTCTGCAGAAAGCCCGCGACGAGTGCGGGCAGCACCATGAATTGATTGCCGGCCAAAAAGACCGCAAGTCCGGCGGCCGGGTCGCCGCACACGTCCTCCATCATGTCGTACGGGGCGGCGGAGAATGCCGCCGGTCCGTCGGGAGCTTTCGATTTAGGGTCGAAGATAGGCCCATCCCTCCCACTGCTTGCGCACGAGCTCGCCGACGCCGGAAGGCACGATGGTCACGCCGGGGGCGACGCGCCCACGATCGATGGCCCGTCCCGCGAGCGTGTTCCCGCACGCGGCCACCACGACCCTCTGGGCCAGCAACGCCTGCACCAAATCGGCCGTGGGGCTGTCGCCCAGGCAGATGTCAATGCCGGGTCCGTGAGCCACGATTTCTACGTCCGACCCGTCGGGCAAATCCTCGAGAAGGTTGCTCACATTCACCAGCACGGCCTTTTGCTTTACCTCGCCGGCCTCATCGAGATGGACCACCACACCGCGGCCCCGTTCCACTCCGCTCACTGCGTGCTCCTCTCCGTCTCCTCACTGTACATCAGTCTGCCCCGCGCGGCGGGAAGTTCCTCCCGCGCCGTCCGGGGCCGCGGCCGCGGCGTCGTCCGGCGCATCTTCCCCGCGCCGGCCCCGAGTTGCCCCGGGGATCGCCGCTGGTCCCGCCCCCGGATAAGTGTTCGCCCCCGTGACCCGCTGTCGGTCCCTCGGACGGACCACCGACTCGGGCGGCGCGTACCCGATCCCCGCCGCGGGACCGGGAGTGCGGTCCCGCGCTCTCCGGCGGACCACGATGCAGCCATCCGCCGCCGTGTGGGGAGTCCCCGAGGACTATTCCGTCCGAAGCGCCTCCACCGGCATCAGCCGGGCCGCTCGCAGCGCGGGCAGAACGCCGAAGACCGTCCCCACCGCCATGGAAAAGACCAGAGCCAACACCACCGCCCCCACCGTCAGTCCGCTCGCAAATCCGGCCAGTCGGCCGACGATGCCGCTGGCCACGGCGGACAGGATGAGCCCCACGGCACCGCCTAAGACCGCCAGCAGGATCGACTCGGCCAGAAACTGCAGCAGGACGTCGCTGTCCCGCGCGCCCATGGCCTTTCGGATGCCGATCTCGCGAAAGCGTTCGGTCACGGTCACCAGCATGATGTTCATGATGCCGACGCCCCCGACCAACAAGGAAATCGCCGCCAGTCCGGCCAGGAAGGTGGTGATGGTGGAGAGGGTCTTCTGAATGGTCGACAGCAGCACGCTGTCTTTGGTGACCGCGAAGTTTCGAATGGGATGCCGGCTGTCCAATACGCGCGTCACCACGTCGGCGGCCCGATTCACGGCATTGTTGCTGTCGGCCTGGATCACAATCTCCGACACGGTCGTCAGACCGGCCGCCTTGAGCCCGGGCTCAACCGGCGCGAAGACGGTGGGATTGGCGACCCGGGCCGTCAACCCGCTGGCGGCTTTCAAAACGCCCGTGACCGGAAACGACGCCGAGCCCAGCCGAACGGTTCGGCCGACCGGATTCGTCACGTGCGGGAACAGGTCCTGGGCGGCTTGGCTGCCCAGAACCACGCCGCGTCCGCTGAACGAGCCGTGGGCGAATCCTAGCTGTTCGATGGCGAAGTACGGTGCCGTCACGCCGTCGACCGGATTGCCGGTGGGACCCGAGGAGCCGGCTGACACCGGCACCGGCAAGTCGGCCACGGGCGCTGCCCGCAGGATGGCGCCCGAATGCCGCGCGAGGATGGCATCGACGTCCGCCACGGTGAGCGTGCTTGGCGCCTCGCCGAAGGCAGCTCCCCCGCCACGCCCGAACAGATGCTGATGCTGGCGGCCGCCGGCGCTCGGATTGGCCGGCGTGACCGTGATCACGGTGGCGCCAATGCTGGAGAACTGGCCGCTGACGAAGGCGTTGACGCTGGCGCCCAAAGACACCAGGGTGACGACGGCAAACACGCCGATCACCACGCCCAGCGCCGTGAGCGCGCTGCGCAGGCGATGCCGCCAGATGGAATCCAACGCGATGGCCAATGCGTTCATGCCGTCACCCCCGCGGACGAGGCGGCTTCCAGCAGCCGGTCGGACACGCGCTCGTCATGGACAAAGTGGCCGTCTTCCATTTCGATCAGCCGCTCCGCGTGCCGACCCACCAGCGGATCGTGGGTCACCACCACCACCGTCAGACCCAAGTCGCGGTTGAGCGCTTGAAACAACCCCAGCACCTCCCGGCCCGAGGCGCGGTCCAGGGCGCCGGTGGGTTCATCGGCCAGCAGCAGATCCGGTCCCGGGGCCACGGCGCGCGCAATCGCGACGCGCTGAGCCTGACCGCCGGAGAGTTGATTGGGCATGCGACCCGCGAGATGCGCCAAGCCGACCCGTTCCAGGCTCTCCAACGCGCGGCGGCGCCGCTCCCGCGCCGGCATTCGCGCGTACACCATGGGCAGTTCCACATTGCGGAGCGCCGAGAGGCGGGGCAGAAGGTTGATGCCCTGAAACACAAAGGCGATGCGCCGTCCCCTGAGGTCCGCCGCGGCGCGCGACGGGATGCGGGTGAGGTCCCGCCCGTCAAACCGATAGGTTCCGGCCGTCGGCCGGTCCAAGAGTCCCAAAATCTGCATCAGCGTGGACTTCCCACTGCCGGACGGCCCCATCAGGGCCACCATCTCCCCGCGGCGCACATCGAGGTCAATGCCCCCCAGCGCGTCCACGGCCGCATCGCCCTCTCCGTAGCGTCTCGTGATTCCCCTGGCGACAATGAGCAGCGGGGACGCCTCCGTCGCCGCCGGGGCATTGTCTCGCGCGTCTTGCGATTCGGTCATGCGTGCTCACCTTCCTCGATTCCCGGCTCGTCGTCCGGATGGGACACTTCCGCCACCAACACCGTCGCCAGTCGCGACGCGATGCGCACCAAGTCCGCGCGCTCCGCGCCCGTCAACCGCTCCAGTACCGTGCGCAGGCGGCGTCGGCGCTGCCGATGCGCCGCTTCCACCGCCTCCTCTCCCGCCGCCGTGAGTTCGACCGAGTGGCGGCGGCGGTCCGCCGGGTCAAAGGCACGACGTACCCAGCCCCGGTCCTCCAACGCCCCCACCATCTGGCTCACCGTGGTGGGGCTCACCTCCAGCAGCGCCACCAAGTCACCCAGCGGCACCGATCTCCGCCGCATGATGGTCGTCAGCAGATACGTCTGCAGGCGCGTCGGTCCACCGGGCGCCCGATCCTGTCGCCGCTCCAGGGTGACGCGAAACAGATCCGTCATCCCCAGCAGACGGGCGACCGCCTCGTCCACCCCTAGCTCTTCCATCGCATTCACCATCCCTGCGTATTATAAAACTATTTAACATGGCACCGCATCTCCCCTGCCCGGATCGGGCGTCATTCCATCCGGCACCGCGGGTGATTGTCGCGCTGAGGGGTCCCGTGCCGCCGAGGATCGCGCGACGCCCGAACGAACGTCTCCCCGGCGTCCTCTCCGGGCGCCGGGGCGCCCGGCCGCGCGCGGCCATCAGAAAGGCTGGTATAATAGGCGCCGCACCTTTTTCCCACCCACGCCCCGGTTGCCTATTCAATCAAGAAGGGACTGCCGTCATGGATATCACATCGCCGCGGGACCCCGACGCCCTCATCGACGTGGTCGGACTGAGCCGACGCTACGGCCACCGCGAGGTGGTCACCAATCTCACCTTTTCCGTCGGTCGAGGGGAAATACTCGGCTGCTCGGCCCCAACGGCGCCGGCAAGACCACCACGCTCCGCATGCTGGTCGGACTGGTGGCGCCCACCGCCGGACGCGTCATCCTGCAGGGATACTCCCTGGCCAACGACCGGGCGCGGGCCCTGGCCAGTGTGGGCGCCATCATGGAAGAGTCCCACTTCTATCCGTACCTGAGCGGCGTCGACAACCTGCGCCAGATCGCCCGGATGCGTTCGCTGCCGACGAAGACGGCGGCGCTTCGGGACCGGCTGAACCGGATGGGCCTGACCGAGGCGGCGCTGCGTCCGGTTCGCCAATACTCTCTCGGCATGCGCCAGCGCCTCGCGCTGGCCGCGGCGCTGATGGTGGACCCCAACGTGCTGATCCTGGACGAGCCCATGAACGGGTTGGATCCCGCCGGCATCAAAGACCTTCGCGACCGGCTCAGGGCGTTGGCGCAAGACGGGGTCGCGATGGTCCTCTCGAGCCATCTGCTCTCGGAAGTGGAAGAACTCTGTGACCATGTCATCATGCTGGACCAAGGACGCCTGATTGGCGAAGAAGGGATGGCCCCGGCCGCCCCGGATCAGCCCATTCCCATCTTGTTCCGCGTCGATGACGCCCGCCGCGCCGAGCAGGCATTGGTCGGCGCAGGCGTCCCGGCGGTGGTGCTGACCGGCGAGCAGCTGACGGTGACCGCGCCGGCGCCCGATACGCCCGAACTGGTCCGGCGGCTGGTCGCGGCCGAGGTGGCCATTTATTCCGTCGTGCCGGGGCACGTCACCTTGGAATCGCGCTACCTGGCCCGCACCGGACGCTCCGGCGAGGAGGTGTCCTGATGGCCACTCACGTGGCGAATCCCGCCGACGCGCTGTTGGCGCCCTACCGGTCCCTGGTGGCCAACGAGTGGCAGAAGCTCTGGGTCAAGAAGCGCTGGGTCCTCGTCATCGGACTGGCTATCCTGGTTGTCGGCGGCAGTCTGCTGGCGAACCAGACCCGGCTCGCGGCGGCCAGAGCCACCGGCAGCGAGATGGCCTTCCTGCGCCAGGCCGTCGCGCAGACCGCGCAGCAGTTGCACAATCCCGACCTGTCGCACAAGCAGCGCTTGCTGCTGCGCCAAAATCTCGCCCAGGAACAGCAGGCGTTGGCCCAGCTGCGGGCCAACCCCACCGGGGAAGTCAACGTGGCGCAGGATTTGAAGAGCCAGCAGGCTCTGCTCGCTCACCTGCCGCCGCAAGAGTCTCCCGACCAAGTCCGGCTGGCCGTCGCGCAGGACCGTTACCTGCTGGCTCACGGCATCCGCAGCTACTCCAACTTCGGTGACAGCGGCTGGCAGCTGCCGGGGATTGTGCTGGGCGGCGCCGGACTTCTGCTTCTGGGATTTTTGGTGGTGCTGGCGGTGTCCGACCTGGTGACCGCGGAGCGCCAAGATGGGACGCTGCCGGTGCTGTTTCTCAACGCGGCCAATCGGCGCGGCATCCTGGCGGCCAAAATGACGGTGGCGGTCGCCGTCACGTGGGGTGCCCTCCTGACGGCGGTGGCGGGATGGTGGGTGATGGGCGGGCTCGTGATGGGCTTCGGATCACCGTGGATGCCACAAGCCGTCAATGTGGTCTACGCCCCCTACGCGCCGGCCGGCGGCACGCTCGCCGTGGCCAGCCGCCATTGGATGCTTTTGCCCCAGTATGCCTACGATGCGTGGGGACTGGCGCTGGCCGCGTTGGCGTTGGGCGCGTGGGCCAGCCTGGTGACGGCCTTTTCCACCCTCTTCCGGTCAGCCGGCCTCACCACCGTGCTGGCCAGTCTGGTCCTGCTGTCAGGTCTGTTTGCGAGCTTGCTGCACGGGCATCCCGCCATCGTGGCGGATCCCACGGTGAGTCTCTCCCTGCTGGCCGACTGGACCGGGGCGACGGCCCTGAGCACCGGCGTCACCCAACTCACGTTGTGGGCGGGCATCGCGGTCTGGCTCGGCTGGCTGCTCGTCGCCTGGGGATTTTCCCTGTGGCGCTTTGAGCGACTGGAGCCGTAACCCTTGCGTGTCCTTGAGCGCGCAGGGCATGATGGCAGTAGACGCAGTCCAAAGGGGGCGGACAGCACGAGCGGCAGCGACGGCGACATGGAGGCTTTTGCGCCTTACGATCGAACGGTTCTGGCCGAAATTGCCCACCACCGCCGGCAGCAGGGCACGGCTCAACGTTTCCTGGAGCAGATGTCGCGACCGGCCCGCTTTCTGGACCGCTTGGCGCGCCGCGTGCCGGCTGTTCACCGGGCGGGTGCGCGGATCGGCGAAGCGGTGGAACGGGTGGCTGAACGGCTGACCGAGGCGGCGGCCGGCCACGGCGACTTTGCGACGACCCGCGATTGGTTCTGGCGGCAAGGCGTCGCGGTCCACGATTGGGATCAGATTGCGACACTGCCCTTGGCCGACCGCGATCGCCTCTCCACCGCTGTGCCCAAGTGGTGGGTGTACGGGGCGGCGGAGGGTGGGGCCATGGGACTGGTGCAGGGTCTGGCCGACGTGGCCGTGCTGCCCTGGGTGGGCATGGCGGCGGTGGATGCCACCGCCACCATCTGGATGGGTGCCCGGGAGGCCACCATGCAGGCGGCTTGCTACGGGTTCGATCCGGCTCGGCCGGAGCTCCGGGCTCATCTGATGGCGGCCATGCTGCCGCCGGAGGACTGGGACCTCACCCGTTATCTGGGCATGAAGGCCCTGTTGTCGCACCCGCGCGTCGCCCAGCGCGCCCTCACCGATCTGTGGACGCGGCGCATGACCGCGATGATCACCGACAAAGAGGCGACCGTCTGGCTCCCCCTGGCCGGGGCCGTCATCAACGCCGCCCTCAACGGCGCCTATCTGTACGGCGTGCGCGACAGCGCCCGCGACTACTTCCGTCTCCTCGACCTGGCCCACCGTTACGGCGCCGATCCTGTTATCAATGCCTTGGATGGACTGGCGCCGCCCGCCCACCCGCCGCTGGCGGATGTGTCCCGTCTGGTCAGTCCGGGAGTCGAACCATGACTGCCGCGCCGCTTCTGGTCACGCACGATCACTGTCTCGACGGAGCCACCTGCGGCGTCCTGGGCCAAGCGGCCGGATGGGAGGTGGCGTTCGTGTACCCCGACGGCGTCGAGGCCTATTTAAGGCAGGTGGCCCCCGACCGGCCCGTGGTGCTGGCGGACGTCTCGCTGTCTTTGGCCGCCTACCCCGTCTACGCGGAACGGCTCTTGGCGCTGATCGATCACCACCAGTCGGCGCTGGGCCTTCGGGGCCTGCCCCGGGTGCACTTGGACCTCGACCACTGTGCCAGCACACTCCTGTATCGCTGGCTCACCGCAACCGGCCGACTGGATGGCTCCGCCGCCTGGGATCCGCTGCTGGCCCTCGTCGAAGACTACGATTTGTGGCGACCCGACCATGTGGCCGGAGAGCGTCTGAACCGTCTGTTTCGCGACCAGGGCTGGGAGTGGTTCCGGACCAAGTTTGCAGCCGGATATGCGCCGCTGACGCCGGACGAAGAGACGCGGCTGGCGGCTCTGGAGGAAGAGGAGCACACGTTTGTGGCCCGCCACCTCGAGTTGGCGGACCGCTTTCAGGCGAGCGGCCGCCGGCTGGCCGTGGTGGTTCTCCAGGGAGAGGGAGCCGTGAATGAAGTGGCGCATGCGCTCATTCAGGAGGGCCAGGACGCGGCATTCCTCATCAAGCCGGATGGCCGCATCTCCTGCCGCACCACCGGCGTCGTCGACGCCGCCCGATTGATGGAGCGCGGTTTTGGCGGCGGCGGGCATCCGCGGGCAGCCGGCGGCCGCCTGCCCGCCGAATCGGGCTGGCCCCGCCCCGACGCCGTCATCTGGTTCAAGGGCCGCCTGCAAGACTTGCTGACGGTCTCGTCATGACCCCGTCCCGCTCGGAGGCCCGCCGGTGTCGGCTGCCTGTCGCCAGCCTCGTGCTCGCGCTTTTGGTGGCGATAGTGACCCTCCTGGTGCTGGCCGGCCCCTTGGGCGGCGGGCCCGCTCCGCCCGATCACCGCGGCATCTCCCCGCCTCCTCGGCTGGCGGAGCCGCCCGGCTTCATGGCCGGAGTGGTGGAGGGCTTTTATGGCCCGACGTGGAGCCCGGCCGGCACCCTGGCGGTCATGGCGGCGCTCCATCAGGACGGACTCAACACTTTTGTCTACGCGCCCAAAGACGACCCCTACGCGCGCGCCCGCTGGGCCGTCCCTTACCCGCCCGCCGCATTGGCCCGGCTCGGCCGCCTGGTGACCGCCGCCCACAAGGACGGGCTTCGCTTTGTCTACGCCCTGAGCCCCGGCCTCAGCATTGAGTACGGGAGCCCCGCCGACCGCGCCCGTCTCCTGGCCAAGATCCGCCAGGTGGAAGGCCTCGGCGTCCAGACGTTCATGCTCAGCTTCGACGACATCCCGCCCCACCTCACGCACCCCGCCGACATCGCCCGCTATCCGGCGGGATTGGGGCAGGCCGAGAGCCGTCTGGCCGATTGGGTGCTGGCGACTGTGCGGCGGTCCAATCCCGCCTTTCGCCTGCTGTTCACACCCACCGACTACTACGGTCTCCAAGACGGCCCTTACTGGAATGCGCTCCGCACCTACCTGGCCGCCGGCGTCGCTGTGCTGTGGACGGGCCCACAGGTGCTCTCGCCCGCCATCACCAGCAGCCAGGCCCTCATCTTCGCGCACGACGTGGGGCATCCCGTCATTCTCTGGGACAACTACCCGGTCAATGACTACACCTACATAGTGCAGCACGCGCCCCGGCTGTTTTTGGGCCCGTTCCGAAACCGGAGTCCCCGCCTCCCCGACGTCCTGGCGGGCTATCTGGCCAATCCGATGCTGCAGGCCCGGGCATCATTGGTCGCCCTGGACACGTTGGCGCTCTACCTCCAAAATCCCGCCCGCTACCAACCGACCACGGCGTTCGACATCGCCACGCGGCAGGTGGCCGGGCCGGCCACCGCCGCCTTTCGCCTCCTGGCCGAGGACTGTTCGGCCAGCTTCCTCACCCAAGGCGACACGCTCTCCCCCTGGCCGGGCGAGATACGGGCATTTGTCGCCCACCCTTCCCCCGGCGCCGCCGCCCGTCTGAAGCAAACGTTCGAGACCATGGCCGGCCTCAACGCGGTCTTGGCCCGGAAGCTTCCCAACCATGCCCTGTTCCGTGAGATTGAGCCGTGGACACGCGAACTGGCCGCGCAGGGACAAGATGGCCTGGCCGGACTGGTTCTCTTTAACCACCCCCCGGAGGGAGCCGCCCGGACCCAGGCCCTGGGAACGGTGCGCGCCGGTCTCCAGGCGCTGGCGCACGCGCCGGTGATGCTGGACACCAGCCGGTCCATGGCGGCTTTTCTGGCCCGAGCCGAAACGATGGCCGGGGCCGATGTGCCCGGGTCCTGAGCTCTGCTCAGGGCATGTCGGTCAGCGCCTGAATCAGGTGCGCGGCGTGCACCGATCCCCAACCCGTCACCGCATCCCAGCCCGGCCGGCAGCTGTAGCCCTCCACCCCATCGATGCTGTTGTTGCCCTGCACAATGTCGTGGAAGCTCAACCCACCGCCCAGAGCGTACAGGCGAGGATTGACCGGCCCGAGACGCGGGCGCCCCATCACCACGCGCGCCTCGTTCGCCAGCGCCACCAGCGCCGCCCACATCGGCGTGCTGGCCGAGGTGCCGCCGATGACGGCCGGCTCCCCTTGGAACACCACCGCCACCCCGGTGTCGGGATCGGCCACCAGCGCCACGTCGGGCACCCCGCGGCCGGCCTCGCCCAAGGGGCCCAGCGGCACCCCCGCGGCGGCCTGCCAGACGGGACGGGGAAACACGACGCTCACCCCGCCGCCCGACGCGCCGTTGTTGTTGGTGTCGGTCCATCCCGTTTCCTGCCGGCGGGTGTGGTCCGGGTTCAAAATCAGCGTGGTGCCGCCGACACCGGTCACATGAGGCAGGCTGGCCGGCGCGTCGGCATGAGGGATCGGGCGCCCTTCGCCGCGAATGCCGTAGGCGCCCATGTCGCCGGAGGCGGCCAGCACGGTGATGCCGCGCAGGCCGAGCCGCATGGCCGCCTGATCCCAGGCCTGGAGCACGGCGGCCGGAAAGCGGCTCTCCGCATCGCCGTAGGAAATGGACAGCGAGCCCGGATGATGGAGGGTGTCCTGCCCCACCCGTTCAAGCGCCCGCAACATCGACAACGAAAACGCCACGTCGTCCGCGCCGGCGGCCGCCTCGTACACGACCAGCTCCGCCCCCGGGGCCATGGCGCCCGCCCATTCCACGTCCAGTGTGCATTCCATGTCGATGGCGTTGACGCCGTTGTCATTGGCCGTTCCGTCCACCGACACCCAGGCGACCCGCAACGGCTCAATGCCATGCTGCCGCCAGAACGCGTCCACATCCTGAACGCTGTAGCCGTTGGAAAACTCCAGCAGCCCGATGGCCTCGCCGGCGCCGGTCAGGGTTGACGGCCAGTTGTAGCAGGCTTTCAAATCACCGGGGAAGAATCCCCGGCCGTTGTTGGCGGGCAGCGCACCGCGGCTCGGGTAGCGGTGCGTGGGGCGCAGGGCGCTCCGGTTCTCCAAGCCGACCACCGCCAGCACATGGGCCGCCGCCCAGAGCGGCACCTGAGGCTCCTCCCGATTGAGGTACACCAGACGGCCGTCAACCTGCCGGGCCGCGAACGTGCAGCGAAAGGCGCGCGTCACCGCCTCCAGGGGTCCGCTGAAGGGCAAATAGAGTCCGTCCGCCCCAGGCGGGTCCACGTGCAGTCCCTGCTGGGCCAGGTAGTCGGCCAAACGCACCACGACGATGGGGTCCGGCGCGGTCAGCCGATTGGTCTCGTCCACCCCGAGACTCGGGCCGCCGGCGGCGTCGCGCCGCGCGACCGCCTGCGGATCAGCCGGCCGCAGCACCACCATGGCTCGAATGCGGCGCATGGGATCCGCGGTGCGCCAGCCGTCTTCCTCCAGCCAGTCCGGTAGAATGTGCCCCCGCACCACCTCGGTGCGCACGACCATCACGCTCCTGTCCAATGCCAAATGTTTCCCGATCCCAGACTATTGCCGGGAAGCCGGCGGCGTGCCCGTCCGCACCGCGCCGAACGGGGTCACCACAAACCGGGTTTGGACCCCGCAGGGCGGACACAGCACCAGCACCTCGGTGTCTCCCCGGGTGTTGGGCGGCAGCGCATTTTTCAGTCCTTCGGCCACCTCGCCCGACGGCACCGTCTGTCCACAGCGAGCGCAGACCGAGAGCGTCTCCCAGAGCGGTCCGTATCCGCCGATCGGCGCCTCCAGCATCTCCGGCGTCACCCAGACGGCTGGCGGCACCGGGCCCCGCGCCCGCATCCAGGCAATGGCACGGGAGCCAATCCGCTCCAAAATCTGCAACTCGCTGGAAAACGGATCGCGCCGCGTGAGCTGCATCCAGAGAGACCGCGGCACCAACACCGAGATGAGCCCGTAGCCCTGACCGGCCGGCTCCGAAAAAATCGCCCAGGGGCCCTCCGGCGCTTCCCCCAGGTAGTGCAGGAGTTCCGGTTCCGCCACCTTCACCTCTCCCCGCTCCGAGCCTTCTCGTCCACCTTGTCATTATAGCGGCCGCCCGGTCGGCTCGGAGCGTCGGCCCCCATGCGATCGCCCCATGGACAACCGCCGCCGCCCGTGCCACCCTGACAGCGGTGAGGCCATCGCCATGGAGACCGGACCCCCGAATGAGCAATGGGTGCGCGCCTATCCCCGCCTGTGGCGCTTTCTCTTCGGATTGACGGGATCCGTTCCCGACGCCGAAGCGCTGGTGGCCCGCGTCTACCGGCGATATCGCCGTCGTCCCCGGCGGTACCGATCGCCGCCGGCGCTGTTTCGAGCCGCGTGGGTTGAGGCCCGGCACACCCTACCCCGGTCGCAAAGAGCAGCCCCGATCCCGGCCTCGGGGTCCCCCGCCGCGTTTTCCGCCCTCACGCCGGCGGATCGGGCCCTGCTGCTCGCGCGTATCCTGTTGGACGCAGACGACGTCGCCCTCGCGCACCTCCTGGGTGGGACCGCGCACCGCGTCCGAGAACGTCTCCGGCGTCCCGCGCTGGCTGCCTGGGCGCCCGCCGGGGCGGGGGACTCGGTGCTCGCCGCCTGGCTCGACAGCGGTTTTGCATCGGCCTCGGGCCGCTGGGACGGGGCGTCGCCCCCGCCCGGCCGAATTCTTCGCTGGCAGCGCCTGGCACCCTGGGCCCTGCTGGCTGTGGCCGCCGTGGCCGCCGGCTATGTCGCGACCCGTCCACCGCCGCCGTTCGGCGGTCTCGTGCCCCCGCCCGTTCCCCCGGGCTCGATACCGGCGGCGGATCGCCTCGACGCCGTGTTCCGTGCCGCCTCCGATCCGCTCCGACCGAGCGCGCCGATGGTGGCCTGGCATCCGAGCGACCGTCCCTGGCTCAGGGCCTTCATGCACGGGCTGCTGACCGCTCGACCCGTGACCCGGGGCTCCCCGGCCCGCTATACCGCGTCGGCCCCGCTGCTGGCTCTCCAATTGACCGACGGCCGCACTTGGGGCCTCGGTTTGGCGATGGTGAACACGTCCCGAGGACTTCGTCCCGAGGACAACACCATCGTGCTGGAGCAGGGACTCGGGGCGCGACGGCTCTGGTCGCCCTATCTGTACACCGTGTTGACGCAGGACACCACCCGCCTCTTCCCGTCCGCGGCCGCCGGCGCATGGGACCAAGTGACCGTCCAGGTCAGCCCCGACGGTCGCCTGCGCTTTTCCGCCTCCAACTTCCTGGCCAGCCGCCTCACGCTGTACGTCGAGCCGCTGCAGGCAGGCTTTTCCGCGCCGGTCACCGCGTCGGTCGGTCCTCCAACGCCCGCGTCCTTTCTCCTTGGCAGCGTGGCCGTGCGAAACGGCCACGCCGTCTGGAGCGGCTCGCTGGCGCCGGGTCCGCGCTGGCAAACCTACCTGCCCGTCCACAACTGGTTTCTGGTGCTGCAGGCGACGGGTGCCGCGCCGTACTACGGGCTGTCGTTCGTCAGTCAAGCCTACCCGCTGGGCTGGTCCTACCGCCCGCCGGTCGCTCCCATCACCTCGCCGGACGCGGCCCTGGCGGCCCTGCCCCAAGTGGTGGCCTTCTACACCGAAGGAACCGGCCAGGGCCGGGATCCGGAAGGCATTCAAGTGCCGGAGGTGTTTCCGCTCTGGCCGTCCCGGCCCGGCATCTATCGGCTCACCTGGACCGGGGCCGGCACCCGTCCCGTAGCGGCCATCCTCACCGTCACGGCGGCCGCTCAGGGACCAAATTTCTGGGTGACGGCGCACCTGGCTTGGCCCAACAGCCCACCCCAGGGTCTCTATGCCGACTGGCTCGTCACGCGCGAGGCCACCATCCTGGCTTCGGCCGGAAACGTGGGGTGAGGGGGGCCCCGCCGCCGTCCCGACCGGTCCCGGCGCGGCGAACGTAGGCGCAAGAACGGCATCGGTGCACACCGGGGCTCCACCGTGTCGCCGTGGACTTCCGGGCCGCCCACGGCGAAATGCCCACGCCAGCGGCGTCGGACGACGATTCGCCGAAAAAAGCAGCCCGGTCGGCCGCCGCTCCGGTCGTTGCTTAGAACCAACCCGAAGGGGGGTGGACCGGCGGCCACCGGAACGTCAACCGGTTGGGTCCGTTCCCGGGGCTGGTCCGGGCCGCCGTGGCGGCATAACGCCTCGACGTCCATCGACGATGGGGAGCCGTGAGCCCGATCGACGATGGCTACGCCACGGAGCGCCAAGGTGCCGGTGCAGGCCGCCATCCCGATGGGGCGCCGCCGGACGGGTCCCGCCAGCTGGCGACAGAGCGAGCCCGAGCCTCCGCACCCGCCCACAGCCGGGTCAATGTGCGCCGCGCTGCTGGATCACGGCGGGAATGGTTTTCAGGAGGATGGCCACGTCGAGCCCCACCGACCAGCGGTCAATATATTCCAGGTCAAGCTCCACCCACCGCTGGAAGTCGACGATTTGATTGCGCCCGGAGACCTGCCAGAGACCCGTGATGCCGGGGCGCACAGACAGGCGCTTGCGCGAGTTGTCTCCGTATTGCTCGACCTCCTCGGGCAGGGCCGGCCGCGGCCCGACCAAGCTCATGGACCCCACCAGCACGTTGAACAGCTGCGGCAACTCATCGAGGCTGTACTGGCGCAGGCTCTTGCCGAGCGGCGTCACCCGCGGGTCGTCTTTGGCCTTGAACACCGGCCCGCTCATGATGTTGAGATGTTCCACCTCCGCCCGCTTCTCGTGGGCATCCGCCACCATGGTCCGGAATTTCAGACACTTGAAGCGCCGTCCGTTGAGTCCCACCCGCTCCTGCACAAAAAGCACCGGTTGGCCCGGCTCCCGAATCTTGAGCAGCAGCGCCACCCCGGCCATCACCGGCGACAGCAGCACGATCAGCACGGCCGATCCCACCAGGTCCAGGGCCCGCTTGAAGATCCACCGGGCCGTGAAATGGGCGCTGGACGGATTAACCACCAGGACGGCGTTGCCGTAGAAATTGTACAGCTGGGATCGGTTTGCCAGCGCCCCCACTTCATCCAGGACCAGACGCACTTCCTTGCCCTGCCGCTCAGCCATTCGGATGGCTTCGCGCAGAACCCCGTCGTCCAGCGGCAACGCCAGCACCACCGAGTCCACCACGGTGGTTTGGAGCCAATGGTGCAGGGCCGCGAGGGCCTGCTGGCCCGACTCCTGGTCGCCGAGCGGCACCGGCGCCTCACCCACGACCGCCATGCCCGCCTCGACGACGTCGTGCACGGTGTCCCGAAAGACGGCCACGCGCGGCGGGTAGCCCAGCACCACCAAGTGCCGGCGGTCAAGCCCCTGGCGCCGCCACTTGGCCAGACGCACCTTGGTGGCGGTGTGCACGAGGCCCTGCAGCATAAAGGCCACAGCGGGATACACCACAAAAATCAAGCGGGAGAACCATGTCGCTTTGAGACCGAAGATGAGCACGGCCATGCCCACGCCACCGGCCGCGTTGGCGAAAAACAGCATCGCCAACTCCGCGGGCAGCTGGTTCCACCGCCGCGAATAGCCCCGAAAACTGAGTTTCAGTCCCAGCCACGACGTGCCCAGGACAAACAGCGACCACGAGAAGTAGAGGCTCACCAGCTGGACGGTGGCCAACTGCGGGTGCAGAGCCAGATAGGCATGCACCACCAGCAGGTAGGCGCCGTACGCGACTGCCGTGTCGACCAGGACCGACAATTCGTCCCAGCGGTTGGTCCAGGATTTGAACATCATGCCTCCTTCGGCCAACGACCGATCTTCCCTTTATAGCAATACCATAGATTGCGAAACGGGCAACGGGCAATGGATGTCAATCCCCGGGCACCGCCCGGCGGCGAAGCTTTCCGATGCTATAATGGCGGCATCTGTCCGGAAAGGCGGCTTTCGGCTTGGCAAGACACGCGGTGGTGATTGGCGGCGCCGGCTTTATCGGCAGCCATCTGGTGGATCGGCTGGTGGAAGAGGGCTTTGTCGTGCTGGTGGTGGACAACGCCTCCACCGGACGGTTCGAAAACCTGTCCCGTTGGGCGGGCACCGGGGACGTCCGCATCGACACGGCGGACATCACCGATCCGCTGCCGGCCGACGGTTTTGGCCTGCGCACCGCGGATCTGGTCTTTCACCTGGCGTCTCCGGCCAGTCCCGTGCACTACCGTCGGCTGGCCCTGGAGACGCTGCGGGTCAATTCCGTCGGCACCTGGCATGCGCTGGAACTGGCGCAGCGCTGGGGCGCGCGTCTGGTCCTGGCCTCCACCTCCGAGGTGTACGGAGACCCCGAGGTGACGCCGCAACCCGAGTCCTACTGGGGTCACGTCAATCCGGTGGGCCCTCGGGCCTGCTACGACGAGTCCAAGCGCTTCGGAGAAGCGCTGACCATGGAGTGGCATCGGCGGCATGGGCTGGACGTGCGCATTCTGCGATTCTTCAACTGTTACGGACCGCGCATGCAGTTGGAAGACGGCCGCGTGGTTCCCAATTTCGTCACCCAGGCGCTAAGCGGCCAGCCCCTGACCATTTATGGCGACGGATCCCAGACCAGGAGCTTCTGCTATGTGAGCGACGAGGTGGACGCCATTTGGCGAGCCGCCAGCCTTCCCGGCTTGGCCGGTGAAATCATCAATGTCGGCAATCCGGAAGAACACACGATTCGTGAGTTCGCGGAGATCGTGGCCCGCGTCGCGGGCGTGCCTCTGACCGTCGCTCACAACCCCCTGCCGCCGGACGATCCCACCAATCGGTGCCCCGACATCAGTCGGGCGCGCGATCTGTTGGCCTGGGAACCACGGGTGTCCCTCACCGACGGACTCACCCGCACCATTGCCGATTTTCGGGCCCGGGGGGCGGCGATCCCGTCATGAAGGTGCTGGTGACGGGCGGCGCCGGCTTTATCGGCGCGCATGTGGTGCGGGCGCTGATCCGCGCGGGCCACGAACCCCTGGTCCTGGACCGCCTGGACTTCGGCGTCAATTCCTGGCTGCCCGAGGTGCCGTTGGTTCAAGGCGATGTCGCCGACCCCGCCGCCGTCCGCCCTTTGTTGCCGCCGGTGGCGGTCGTCATTCATTTGGCGGCCCAGATCAGTGTGCCGGTGGCCGAGTCGGATCCGGTGGCCACGGCGCGTGACAATGTCGTGGGCACGGTGGGCGCCCTGGAACTGGCCGCCCAGTTGGGAGCCCGCGAATTCCGCTGGGCCTCCAGCGCCGCCGTCTATGGCGACCCGACGGGCGCCGTGCCCATCGTCGAGGATTCGTCCGTCGCGCCGCAATCCATTTACGGACTCACGAAGTGGGGAGCCGAACGACTGGCCGCCCATCTCGCCGCGATTCGCGGCGTGAGCCTCGTCACGCTCCGCCTGGCCAACGTCTACGGACCCGGCCAGCGGACGGCCGGCGAGGGAGGGGTGGTGGCCCGGTTCTGCGACGCCCTGGCCGACGGCGATGCGATGGTCCGTGAGGGAGACGGCGAGCAAACCCGCGACTTCATCTATGTCGAGGACGTGGCGCGGGCCTTCCTGGTGCGGCTGGGCTCATCCCCCTCGGTCCTCTTCAACATCGGCACCGGCGAAGCCACCAGCGTCAACCGCCTCGGCCAGCTGCTGGCCGAGGCTGCGGGCCGATCCGCACTGTGGCGTGATGCCGCGCCCCGACCGGCCGACATCCGCGACAGCGTCTTTGACCCCGAGCCGGCGCGCCGGTGGGGATTCCAAGCCCAGACCCCCTTGGCCGAGGGTTTGGCGCTCACGTGGCGGCATTGGCGGGCGTGAACATTCTTTGGATCTCCGGACAGGGCCAAGACGGGGAGTCCGCTCTGATAGCCGGGCCCATCGCCCAGCTCCTGTCCGGCTTCGGCCATCGGTTGACCTACTGGCCGCTGGGCCCGGAGCGGCCCTACCACCCGGCGGGGTTCGGCGAGCGTTTCGACGGGCCCTCCGGTCAAGGGTGGTCCGGTCCCGTTCAGGTGATGGGGGCCATCCGGCGCCACGCCACTCGCTACGATCTGGTGGTGGTGGAACAGGACCTGGCCTGGGACTTCCGAACGCTGGAGGCGGTCCTGGGATTGGCGCGGCGCCCCCCGGTCTGGCTGCTCGCCACCTTGCCCCTGAGCTATTACCTGGCCAGCCGGGGCGAGCATCATGTCGCACGCACGCGCCGCCTGGCCGAGAAACTCCTGGGACGGTTTGACCGCATCCTCACCCTGGCGGCAGCCGTCGCCCGCGATCTGGTCCAACACTTCGGCGTGCCCGAAGCGCGGGCGACCACCGTGCTCTGGCCGGCTCCGGCCGCGCCCGCGGCCAGTCCGCAGTTCGGATCGGAGGTGGCGGTGGCCGGATCGATAACCGGCATCAAAGGGGTGGACGTGCTGGTGGATGTCCTGGCCCGTCTCCGGCAGGAGGGGCTCGCGGCGACGCTTCGTGTCTTTGGCGATGGGCCCGAGCGTCCCGAGATGGAAGCCGAGGCCGAGCGGGAAGGGGTGCCCCTGCAGCGGGAGCCCCTGACGCCCGCCTTGACGGAGCGGCTCGCCACGTCCAGCGTGTTCTGCGGTCCGCAGTGGCTGGACGGCACCGCCTGGGATTATGTGACCGCCGCCGCTGCCGGTCTTCCGTTGACCGGTGTGAGCGCGCCCGAGGCCCCCGCCGAAATTCTCCTCGGAGGGACGTTGGGCCGGCTGGCCGGGCTGGGTGAAACCGATCGCCTGGCCGATTTGCTGCGCGGCCTCCTGACCGACCGCCGCATCTGGGCGGGCTACCACGAGGCCTCCCGCCTGCTGGCCAACCGGCATCGCGCCCCGGCCATGACGTCGGGTTGGGAGGCCATCTTGCCGCCGTCCTCCTGAGTCGGCGCGATCGCCCCTCAATCATGCGCCAGCAGGGTCCCCGCATATCCGAGCAGCGTGTCCGCGCAATGGGGGCAGTAGCCTTGCGTGGCGAGCGCCTCCTTGACTTCGGCCAGCTTTTTGGCCTGGTCGGCGTCCGGCGTTCGCGTGCTGGTGGTGGTGCGCACCAAATTGCGCACGTCTTGAAACAGCCGCTGCTTGATCCCGCCCGCCAACCGCAGATGGTCGTTCCAATGGATGGGCTGGCCCTGCCGGGCCGCCGCCCCCACCGCCATCAGCAGTTCTTCTCGAAATCCCCGCACACTCGCCTCCGACAGTCCCAACTGGTCCTCTATCTGGCGCAGAAATGCCACGTCCGCCTCCCGCAGATCGCCGGTGACGGGATCACGAACCCGCAGCTTGCGGACGGCCGCCTCGGCCTCGTCCAGGTAGCGTGTGAACATCGTCTGCGCCACCGTGTCGAACGCGTGTACAAAGGCCTCCATCACCGTCTCGCGCACCGTCTTGTCGTATTCCTGCCGCACCACCCCCAGGGCGTTTTGCAGCGCCTGCCACTCCTCCGGACGCTGGACGCCCAGGAATTTGCGTTCTTGGATGAAGGCGCGCAGCGTGCGCAGAATATCGATCGGCGTGACGCAGGGAGCGGCCACGGCCCCCAGAGCCTGGGTCAGAACGTTCAGACTGTCGCGGGGGGAGAGACCCCCCATCCCCTCCTCCGGAAATTCGCGGCGCAGATCCTCCACGCGGTGGGCCGCGATATCCTGCACCGCCTCGCCGTCGTACAGACGCAGTTTGTCCCAACGGCTCACGGTGCGGTCCTGGGAATCCCAGAGTCGGGAGTAGACGGCATACTGGGCCAGCAGTCGGAGGGTGCCCGGCGCCAGATGCTGGGCCAGCTGCGCCTCGGCCACCAGCCGTTCATAGATCCGGATTTCGTCCTGCACCCGCAGCACGTAGGGCACCCGAATCATGTACAGGCGGCTCCGGATGGCCTCGTTGCGGGCATCGGCAATATAGCGCTGATATTCGGCGGCGTTGGTGTGGGCCACCAGGACGGTGTCGAGGTACGTGACCGGAAAGTCGGGCGCCTTGATCTGGCGTTCCTGGGAGACCGTGATGAGCGTGTAGAGCAATTCGGGCACCCACTTCAGCAGTTCAATGCCCTCAAACAGACCCCGGCTTGACCGGTCCAGCTCGCCGCCGAAGTCAAACACCTCCGGGTCGTCTTCACGGCCCACCTCCGCCAGACGGGCCAAGTCCGCCTTGCCCACCAAATCCGAAAGGCTCTGCGTCTTTTCTTCACCGGCGGCGTAGGTGGCGATGCCCATGCGGCGGTGTTCGGCCAATATCAGTCGTTCCACGCGAAACTGATCCAAATCGCCCGCCGCGCGGTCCAACCGGGCCTGGCACCGCGGGCACAGCGCGCCTTCAATGCGGACGCCCAACTCCGCCTCGACCCGCGGGCGGACGGATAGGGGAATCAGGTGGAGCGGCTCTTCATGCAGCGGGCAGTCGCGAATGCCATACAGCGCTCCCTCGTCCTGCCGGCTGTAGTTCTCCAAACCGCGCTTCAACATCATGACCAGGTGGGACTTGGCCGTCCCCACCGGACCCACCAACAAAAGCACGCGGCGATGGGCATCCGCCCGTGCGGCGGCCGCGGCCAGATACTCCATCAGCCGCTGCAGCACGGCCTCCATGCCAAACAGCTGCCCATCGAAGAAGGGATACTCCGGGCCGCCCCCGCCGTCTCGCACCCCCGCCGCCCGAATCATGTCGTACAGGCGTGCGTGGGCCAGCCGAGTCACCGCCGGATTCTCCCGGACCAACTCCAGATACTCGGATAGAGATCCGTCCCACGCCAGCCGGTAGTCCTCGCGCATGGCGCCTCGGATTTCTTCCCAGAGCCCCTCGACACGCACGCTGTGGTCGTTCACGCATCACCCCTCCTTCTCCGTCACCGGGGGTCCCCCCGGGCGGTCCAAGCGCACCGGCCCCCCCCAGAGCCGGCGCACGGCCGCCAAGGTCCGCTGGGCCGCCGCCAGGTCGGGCGGAGCCGCATCATCCCAACCCAGCACCAGCTGGCCTCCGGCCTCGACGTCCACGACGGCGACGCGCGGGGGCTTTTCGGCGATTTGATTGTTCCAGGCGTCGCGAACCTCGGTCCATGCGGCGCCCTGCCGAACCGCCGCCCACGTCCCCCCGTCGTTGCGCCAGCGATAGCGATACAACTGCAGGTCGCGCACCATCTCCTCCGTCACCCAGCGCGACACCAGCTCACTGTCCGTCAGCTCGCGGGCCAGAGCAATCACCCGTGGGGCCCCCCAATGCCGCTCCAGCCACAAAAACATCTGGCCGCCCAAGTCATAGGGATTCGGGACCATCTCCGACGTCCACTCCACGCCCGCGTTCAGGATCGCAGCCTGAACGCGGGACGGTGCCGCCCAGTCCAACACTTGGACCAGTCGGTGCTGGACCCAGGTGGCAAAACCCTCCTGCACCAGCTTCGTCACCCGCTGCGGCCAGAAATAAAGCGCCGTGCCACGGACCATGGAAAGACAGTCCCGCTGCCATTCCTCCAGGCGCGGAGCTTCCCGGGCCAGAAATCCCAACAGGTCGGCGGTGGGAAGTCGCCAGCGGGGATGGGGCTGCCGCGCCGGCGCCCCGCTCGACGACCGCCAGAGGTCGCCGAACGGAGACGTCTCCGCCGACAATTCAACCGCCGGCGGGGGCGTTTCCTCGGCCACCTGGTCCTCCAAACTCAGCGCGTCGTTCCACACCTGTTCCACCACGGCTTCGCCGAACCGGTCGCGATAGGCCATGAGGCGTTGGTGGGCCGCGTCCAGCACGGCGGGCCAGTCGGACCGCTGCGAGCGATAGAGCAGATGATGGCGCAGCAGGTCCGCGTGCCCGGCCACATGCGCCACCACCAGCTGCTGCTCGGCCAGGCTGTTGGCGGCGTCGAGATAGGCCGTCACCGGCTCACCCCGGATCACCAACTCGTAGAGACGGGCGCTGCCGGTCACCTGCTGCTCGCGCAGCACCCAGTAATCCCGTCCATAGCGCCAGTGTCCGGGATGATGCGGAAGGCCGTACGCGGCGATGGCCCAGAGACTCTCCCGCGGCACCAGGTAGAAATCGGTGGGTGCGGGATCCAGGCCCTCGGACCGTGCCGCCGCCCATACCGCCTCAACCCAGGCGTCCAGCGGCTCCATCCCTCTCGCCCCCCTCGGCCAGCAGGTCCACCAAGGCGCTGCCCACGTCGTCCCGATTCTTCAACTGCGCGACCCGGACGGGAGGATTCGGGAGGTCGCGCAAGGCCTTGACCAGGCGCGACCATTCTCCGGCTCCGGAAAGCTGCACCACGCCCAGCAGTGAGGCCGTGTCCACCCACTCCCGTAACAGGGCCTCGCGAGCCGCCTCGGGATCGTAGTCATCGCCGTCGGTGAAATGAAACAGGTACCAGTTCCAGTTCTCGGGCGGATGCGTGATCCGCCACGAGCGGGCCATCGCTTCATAGGCGCCGGCCGCCCGCGTTCCCCCGCCGGACCCGGCGCGGAAGAACGTCGCCTCGTCCACCGTCCAGCCGTGCGTGTCGTGCAGCCAGAAAGCCAGGGCGACGCGCTGGTATCGATTCCGGAGCCACGACACCAGCCACCATGCCACCGCATGCGACAAATACACCTTCTGGTCGTCCATGGAACCGGACACATCGCGCAGCAGGCCCACCACCGCCTGCGTGCGCGGCCGCACCCGATCACGCCAGGTGATGTAGCGCAGGTCGCGTGTGGCCAGAACCGGGGCCTCGGCGCCCAGGATGAGACGGCGCGTCAAGCTGGCCTTCAGGGTGGCCTTGCGATCCAAACGCGTCGCCGGGCCGCGATCCCGCCGGGACGTCCAGCGCGCCGCCTCGCTCTCCAGCGACGCCGAGACGGTCGGCCGCAGGGCGGGCAGGCGCAGATCGGCAAACACGAGGTCCTGGAGCGCTTGCCGGTCGAGCCACACCAGCACCCGCCGCTCCTCGCCGCCCCCGCCGCGCTCTCCGCCGCGCCGCGGCCGGCGGGCGATGACATCCCCCGGCCGCCCGGGCCCGCGACCAATGCCCGCCGGCGGCTCCCGCTCCGGCGCCGCCGCGCGCCGAAAGCGGGGCAAGTCCAGGAACGGCACCGGAACGGCCACCAGCTGCCCGTCGGGCGACGTCATCACCGGCATCTCCCCCACAATCCGCGGCAGCGCCGCCCGGACCGCGTCTCCCACCATTTCCGTGTACCGGGCCCGGTCGCGCTCAATGGGAGCACCCGGCAACGCTTCCGGAGACCGGATGACGCGGCACGACCCCCATGCCGGGGTAAAGGCCCGGGTCGGGGTGACCGGCGGTCCCGTTTGAGGATGCATGCTTGACACCTCCTTGGGTAGACGAAGTCGAGGTGGACGCATAGGAGGCGGCGGTGGCTGGTGGTACCATCGGCAACGAGTGGGGCGGCGGCGACCTGGCGCCCCGATCAGATGACAACCCGAGGAGGTGCTGAGACGTCCGGTCGGCGGGCCGAAAAGACCTGAGTGGATGCACCGGCATACTTGGTGTCGAGAACGTCAGAACCTGCCCTCAGGTTACACCCGTCCAAGCCGTCTGCCAAACACCTGCCGCTCGTGGCCGGGCGACCCGGGTTAGGCCGCCGATCGCCGCTCCGCCCGGAGCAGGCCGGGCAAGAGGGCTCCCGCCATCAGCATCCCGGCCAGTCCCAAAGACAAAAATGCGCCGCCAATTCCCACGACGAGCGCCAGCCCCGCGGCCGCGATGGCCCCCAGCGCCTGGGCGGCCCGCGTGAAGCCGCCGTGAAACATGAGGACGCGGCCCAGTTCCTGGTTGTCGACGGCGGCTTGAAAATGCGTCTCCCACTCCACCATGAACACCGAGTCGGCCAGCCCGGCGACGACCTGGGTCATGAGCGCCCAAGCCAGCACGGGCACCACGGCGATGAGTCCGGTGGCCAAACAGAAGAGCAGCACCAGCGACCAGCGCGCCCGGCGCAGGCCCCGCCAGCGGGGCCGATTGACGGCCACCGATCCGGCGATCACGCCCAGCGACAGCGACGCTTCCAAAAAGCCCACGCCGCGCGTGGTGCCGTGAAGGACAGATCGCACCAACGGAATGGACAGAACGATGAAGGCGGCATCGGTCACTTGCACCACCACCGCCAACAGCGCCAGCCGCCGGAGCAGGGCATCGCGCCACATCACCCGGCCCCCGTGCCACATCGCGCCGGCATAGGGCTCCGACGACACCGGAACCGGCCGCGGCATCGCCGGCAGCGTCGCCAACAGGAGGGCCGCCAGCAAAAAGCTGACCGCGTCGACCCCCAAGCCACTCAGGGGCCCGAACGCGGCGATGGTCAGGCCTCCGGCCGCAGGACCCAGCACGTACATCGTCTCCATGACGCCTTGCAGGCGGGCGTTGGCCCCCCGCAGGTCCTCCGTCGCCACCACTTCCGGCACCATCGCCCGCACGGCCGGATTGTACGGCAGCCCCAGGACGCCCAGCACCACAAAGACCGGATAAAGCTCCCAGGTGAAAAACCGGTGCGCCTGCGCCAACACCACCGGCGTGGCCACCACCGCCGCGCGCACGGCGTTGATCCCCACCGTCAGCGCCCGCCGATCCATGCGGTCCACCAGCGGCGCGGCCATCGTCTGCAGTCCGCCCACCACTGCCATATAACTGCCCCACAAGAGCCCGAGCGGCAGGACCGACCCGGTGGCCCCGTAAATCAGCCAGGAGATGCCAATGGTGAAAAAGCCGTCGCCAAAGCGGTTGATGGCCTGGGCCAGCACAATGCGGCCAAAGGGTGTACGCATTCCGCCATGATTCCCTCCGGCGGTCCGAACCTCCTGCTTTCCGCCACGGAGAGGCGTCCCCGGCCGACACACCCCAAGACCCCATCGAAATGGTCACTCCGGAGGAGGATGCCGGACTCTGCCCGCACACGAGCGGAGGACGCGGCACAGGAGTGGGCCGAGCCGTCCGGCCCCGACGAGGACCCCGCCCACGGTCCATGGTCGAGCCGGTGCGAATCCGGGCCATCGGGCCCATTTGGCACATTGGAAAGGCATTGGCCTTGACAACCGAGCCCGTGCACCCTACGCTCAAGCCTAGGCCTTAAATGACCGCTCCTCAAATCGCTATCTTGAAATCTGTGGAACGGCGGCCTCTCTGAGCACCGAAGGCTGCCTCCGTCTGGCGCTTCCGCGGGATTGCCCGGAGTGCCGCGTCGAACCGCCCGCACACGTCGTGCGGGCCCCCAAAGACGAGCCGGCGCGTCCCGGAACCCCCGTGCCAATACCGAACCATTGACAGAGTCAAGACGAGATCCTACGCTTCCTGGCAAACCGACGTTGATCGCTCCGAGACCCTCGTCGGACGGCGCACGACGATTTCGGGTGCCCCACGGATCCGGCTCCATGTCGAGAGGAGGATACCTTTCATGCTGAAACGGCGAGGACGCCTGACCGCTCTGGCGGGCTCACTCGTAGCGGCGTTGGTCCTGGTGCTGGCCGGCTGCGGCAGCCAGGCGGCAACGACCACATCCAGCAACCTGCCGAGTCAAGTCACCTTGGTGGGCGGCATTCAGACCGAACCGAACTGGTGGTTCGCGTTCACGTCGCTGTCGACGTGCAGCACGTCCAACTTCGGCATCGGGCTGATGTATCGTCCGTTGCTGTACATCTCGGCGCAGGACACGGTCGACTACGCTCGGTCGATTGCCTCCAGCGTGAGCGTCAGCAACAACGACACCACCTTCACCGTGCATTTGAAGCCCAGCTGGCACTGGTCCAACGGCCAGCCCATCACCTCGGCGGACGTCTTGTACGCCTGGGACATCCTCGACGCCACCTCCCAGTCCACCGCCGTCTGGGAGAACTGCGGAGTCGGCATCGGCGGACTGCCCGCCAAGTGGAAGAGTGTCACCGCCCCGAACCCGGAAACCGTCGTGATTCAGACCACCGTGCCGGTCAACCCGGTGTGGTTTGAGATCAACGGCATCGCGCAGTTGGCCCCCATCCCGAAGGCGGTGTGGGACCACACCAGCAACATGAAGGCCGAGCTCACCTGGATTGAGGCCAACGCCAACAAGCCCCTGAGCCCGCTTTTCAAAGTCACCGACGGTCCATATCAAATCACGAAGTTCGTCAACAACGAGTACTGGGAGTTCACGGCCAACCCGAACTACTCCGGGCACAAGGCGCAGATCAAGAAGCTCATCTTCGACTACGAGACGGGCGATCCCGGCGTCTTCCTGGGTCTGCGCAAGGGCACTCTGGATCAGGCCAATCTGCCGCCGGAATACGCGGTCGACCGCAGCCAGCTGAAGGGCTACCGGATTGTCAACGCGGGCTACGCGTTCGGCATCAACTACATGCAGCTCAACATGTCGGCGGCGGCCCCCAACGGCATCGGCAGCGTCTTCTCGCACCTGTATGTGCGCGAGGCCCTGCAGATGGGCATCGACCAAAACGCCATCGTCCAGAAGCTGTATGACGGCTACGCTCACACCGAGTATGGGCCGGTGCCGCCGGAGCCGCCAAACGCCTTCTACGACCCCGCGGTCAAAAAATGGCCGTACAATCCGAAGGCCGGATTGAAGCTCCTGGAAGCTCACGGCTGGAAGATGGTCAACGGGGTGTTGATGAAGAACGGCAAGCCGTTCACGTTCCAGTTGCTGTTCATGTCCGGAACCATCACCGACAACAACATCGTGCAGCTGCTGAAGAACGACTGGGCGCAGGAGGGCATTCAGGTCACCCTCAAGTCGGAACCGTTCAACCAGGTCATCGCTGCCACGCCCAGTCAATATCAGGCGGAATGGTGGGGCGCGGGCTGGTACTACGGACCCGACTTCTATCCCACCGGCGGCACGCTGTACAAGTGCGGCGGCGGCTTCACACCGCCGGGCTACTGCAACGCGCACATGGACCAACTGATCAACGCCACCTACGGACCGGGCACGCCGGCCCAGGAACAGCAGCGGCTGGATGCGTATCAAATCTACGTCTCCCAGCAGCTCCCGGTGCTGTGGCTCCCCGAATACATCGGGGTGGGCACACCCTCCGCGTTCCAGGCCGTCAAGCCTTGGCTGCACGGCGTGGTGAAGTGGTACAACCCGATTGAAGGGGGAGCCTCCTACAACCGCTGGACCATCAGCAACTAGGATCAGATGCCAAGACCCCGGACGTTTGGAAGCGTCCGGGGTCTTTCTGTGCCGGACGGCCGTCACCCCGGCTAGAGCCCGAGGGCCTTCAGCACGGTGTCGGCGCGGCGGTCCCAGTTGTGCTCCTCGGCCACGGCCGCCAGCGCGCGCTGACCCATCGCGGCCAGACGCTCGGGATGCCCAAACAGGTCCAGCAGCGCCCGGGCGTACGCGGCCGGCGCATCGGGGACGGCGGCCCCCGCGCCCAGCGCCACCACCAGCCGTGCCGCCTCGGCCTCGTGCGTCGTCAGGACCGGCAAGCCATGGGACAAGTAGTCAAACAGTTTGACCGGCAAGGCGAGACGATTGTACGGCGTGTCCCGGCGCGGGATGAGTCCGACGGCCGACGACCAGAGCCAGGGTTCCAGCGCGGCCCCGGACGCGTGGACGACGCGCACGTGGGCGGGTGGCTTGGACGGCTCGTCGCCGGGTCTCAGCACCAGCACCAAGCGGGCGTCGGGAGCCTCATCAATCACCCGACCCATGGCGGCCATGGCCAGATCCACGCCGTCATGCGGCCCGTTGGCCCCCACGTAAATCACCTGGCGAGGACGGCGGAAACCCGGGGGCGCAACGAGCACCCGCCCCGCCGGGGGTAGCAGCTGGGCTCGGCCGGCCGCCACGAGTTCCCCCAACCCGGCGGTGGGCACGAAGAGGGTCGTCGCCAGCCGGCGATAGGCGGCAAGCGTCCAACGATATCCGATGGCCATCAGCCGCTCGCGCCCCGATTGGGGGGGATACAGGTCGGGAAAATGCTGATAGTAGTCGCGCACGTAAATGGCCAGCGGGATTCCCGCGCGGCGCACCGCCCGCAGGAACCGCCAGTCGGCCACCGTCATCATCGAGCTGGCGCTCTCCACGTACACGCCCTGCCATCGGCGCAAACCGCGCCGCATCACAGCGGGATAGGAACGGGCGCGGTCCGCCCGCGTTCCGATGACCGCGGTCAGATCGACACGCCGGGCCAGACTCTCCGCCATGGCTTGGATGCGCACGGCCGGGGCCCGATCGGGCGGGTCCAGCGGATAGTGACCCAGCAGCAGCACATGCGCCCGGCTCATGTCGGGTCGAGGCCGAGCAGCCACGCGTCGATGATGCCGGGCCAGGCGTAATGCTGGCGCACAAAGGCGCGCGCCCGGACAGCCAGTTGGGCCAAGTCGCCGTCGGTGAGGCCGGCGTAATGCCGCACCGCCGCCGCCAAGGCCGCGCCGTCCTCCGGCGGCACGGTGACGCCCGCCCCGCTGGCCGCCACCACCCCCGCCATCTCGCCCTCGCCGCAGAAAATCACGGGGAGCCCGGCCGCCCAGGCGGGAAAAGCTTTGGAGGGCCGTGCGCCCAGGAACAGACGGTGGCGCCGCAGCGGCACGATGACGGCCCGGGCCAGCCCAAAGTAGCGCGGCATGACCTCGGCGGGCTGCAGGCCTTCGAAGATGACATTGCCGAGCTGACGCGTCCGCACTTCCGCCATCAGGGTCTCTCGGACCGGGCCGTCACCCACCAGCAAAAACACAATCTGCGGCTCGTCACGCAGGCGGTCCGCCGCCTCGATAATGACCTCCAAACCCTGGGCGTAGCCGAGGGTGCCGGGGTACAGAAAGACCCGACGCCCGTCCAACTGAAGGCGCCCGGCCAATTCGGGGTCCGGACTCACATCTTGGAATCGGTCGGGATCCACTCCGTTGGGCGCAAACAGGATGTGGGCGGGCGGGACCAGTCCGGTGGCCGCGACGGCATCGCGAATCCCCTCGGTGACGGCGGACACGCGATAGGCATGGCGATAGAGAAAACGCTCCAGCCATTCGCTCAGACGAATCGCCAGCCGATTGCGCACCAACCCCAACGCGACCGCGGACGCCGGCCATAGGTCGGAGACGGAGAGGATGTAGGGCACCCGGTGGCGCCGCCCGTAAGCATAAGCGGTGAGGCCCAGAAAGAGGGGCGGCGACTCCACCAGCAGGTAGCGGGGAACGCCGAGCCGGCGAAGGCCAAACCAGCTGGAGACCACAAAAGAGAAATAGTTGAGAAGGCGGCGGCCCAAGCTGCCGGACGGAGCGCGCAGCACCCAGGTGCGCACCACGCGCACCGGGCCATCTTGCTCCTCGACCAGCCACTTGCCCCGATAGGCGGGGTCGCTGTAGCCGAGATGGTGCGGAAAAGCGGTCACCACGGCGACCTCAAAGCCGTGGCGCACCAATTCCCGAGCCATGGCCTGCAGACGAATCGACGCGGCGCCGGGCTCGGGGGGATAGTACTGCGTCAGCATGATGATGGAAGGCCCGTGAATCTGGTTCGCTATACGCCATCGGCCTCCTGACCGACCCGAAAGTCGCTCCACATTGTAGCACACGGCAAGCCCGCCCCCTTTCCGCAGAGGCGTCGGGCCTTGGTACACTGGAGACCGAGGGAGGTGCTGCGATGGCGCTCGACGTGGTGCCCCACACCGAAGGCGGACGCTGGCTCGAAACCTACCGGCGTCTTCGGGACGATCCGCTGGGCACCTTCACTCAAGCGGCGCGCCGGCACGGTGATGTCGTGCGGTTGCGCATCGGCCCGCGGGAGCTGGTGCTGGTATCCTCCCCCGCCTATATTGAACAGATCCTCATCACCCAAAACCGCAAGTTTCACAAGGGCCGTGGTCTGAGCTTCATGTCCCGGGTGCTGGGCCAGGGACTCCTCACCAGCGAAGGCGATTTCTGGCGCCGGGAGCGCCGGCTGGCGCAGCCCGCCTTCCATCGTCGCCGCATTCACGACATGGGAGCCACCATGGTGGAGTTGACCGTGCGCCGCCTGGAGCATTGGCAACCCGGCCAGGTGGTGGACGCCGCCGAGGAGATGATGCGGCTCACGTTGACGATTGCCGCGCGCACGCTGTTTGGCGTGGATGTCGGAGACGCGGCCGACACGGTGCGGGACACCGTGACGATCGCGATGCGCCACACCAACCGGCGCATCCGCTCCCTGCTCCGCATTCCGCCCTGGGTGCCCACGCCGGCCAATCGGCGCTATGAGGCGGCGGCGACTCGGTTGGATGCGGTCGTCCGGGGCATTATTCAACAACGTCGCCAAGACCCGGGTCGGGATGACGATCTGCTGGGCCTGCTCATGGCCGCCACCGATGACGACGGCGGTCATCTCTCCGACCGTCAGCTGCGGGACGAGGCCGTGACGATCCTGCTGGCCGGCCATGAGACCACGGCCAATGCGCTGGCTTGGACCTGGTACCTGTTGGACAGCCATCCGACCGCGGGCGATGCGTTGCGCGAAGAATTGAACCGGGTGCTCGCCGGCCGGGCGCCCACGGCCGATGATATGTCCCACCTGCCCTATGCCGGCGCCGTCATCAGCGAAGCGCTCCGCTTGTATCCGCCCGCCTGGATGATCGCCCGCCGGGCGACGGAGTCCTTCACGCTGGACGCCTTCGGCTTCCCGCCGGGCACCCAGGTACTGATGAGCCCGTGGGTGGTCCATCGCGACGGCCGGTTCTTCGACCAGCCCGACCAGTTTATGCCCGAGCGTTGGCTGGACGGCCGCACCGACAGGCTCCCGCCGTTTGCCTACTTCCCCTTCGGCGGCGGTCCCCGTCTTTGCATCGGAAAGCCGTTCGCTCTGATGGAGGCGGTCCTCGTCCTGGCCACCGTGGCCAGCCGGTTTCGCCTCACCCTGGTGCCCGGGCATCCAGTCGCGCCGGAGCCTCTCATCACACTTCGCCCCCGTCACGGGCTTCGCATGACGGTGCAGTCGTCAGACTTCCGGTCCTAGATCTCGGCGCTCTGGCCCTCGGTTGATGGGGGCCGCTCAGCCCGACAGACGGGGCAGAGCCCTTCGGCCAGCAAAGTCCAGTCGTCCACCGCCCATCCTGCCGGCGTCGCCCGGGCCTGCCAGTCGCGGTCCTTCCAAGCCGGCAGATCCGCCCACCGCCCGCAGCGTCGGCACCGAATGTGCTGGTGCTCCTCCGTGCGCAGATCGTAGCGCCGCCCGTCGGGTGCCGCGACGGTCAACACCTGACCGCGCTCCGTGAGCGTCGCCAATGTATTGTAGATGGTCGCCAAACCTATCCCCGGATGGTGTTGGGCGACTTGGCGGTAAATATCGTCCGCCGTCGGATGCGAGCTGGCCGCAAGGGCTTCGAGCACCGCCACCCGCTGGGGGGTTACCCGGAGACCCGCCGCGCGAAGCCGCGCCGGCACATCCTGACCGCCGCCCATCGTTCCACCCCCTGGCCGCGACGCCGCACTTCCGGCCTCTGGTTTCCGGTACCCCGTTGCGCCCCGGTTTATTCCGGCTCGGTCAGGTCCGCCAGCAGGCTGGCCACCGTGTCTGCGCCGAGCCGCGCCGCGGCTTGATAGGTGGGATGATCAATCCGGACCTCCACCCGCTCGGCGTCCGTCAGCGCTTGCAGGCCCTTTGGCCCCAACGGCACCGTCAGGTAATGGATCGAACTGGTTTTGTCCTCCCGGGAGCGCCCCGGCTCGGCTTCGGCCGGGTACGGCTGGTCGTCGATCCACAGCGTGACATGCTCCTCGCATCCGGTCATGCGCTGCAGGACGGCCGGGATCTGCGAAGAATCAGGAATCTCAATCAGCAGCGTCGCAGCCAGCGTCAAGCCGTCGGCCAGCATGTCGTTGTACACATCCATTTCCTCGCGGCGGAGCCGCGGATCTTCGATGTGCTCGGCCCGGAGCATCTCCTGGGTCTGATACCAGAGGGTGCGACGGTTTTCAAACAGCACCGAGACCAACTCGCCCAGCTGCACGCGGCGAATCTTTTTGTAGGCGATGATGTCGCGGCGAAAC
The DNA here is from genome assembly GCA_027318915.1 of Clostridiales bacterium. Next base: position 24,820 of record DAHVOH010000006.1, on the reverse strand, counting down.
TGGTCGCGCCCCGCGATGTATTCTCGATTGTCCAGCAGATCCTCGTAGCGAATCTTGCGCACGTCGCCGCCTCCTTTGGGTTCGGGCCGTTCAGCTGCTTTCCATGAGGCCGTACGCGCGCGCCAGCACCTCGACCGGATGGCTCGGCGGGCGGCCGGTCGTCTCTTCGATCTGCAGGCCCGCCAGCTTGCAGTCCGAGCACGTGGGATAGTCGGGATGTTGCGCCAGGCCGCGGTCCAGGCGCTGGGCCACCTTCTTGGCCTCATCGTAGTAGGTCGCCTTGAGGCCCCAGGTGCCGTCGATGCCGGCGCACTGCTCGACCATGGTCACGTGCACGCCCGGAATGATCTGCAGCAGGTCGCGCCCCCGGGCGCCGCCGCCCTGGGCGCGCGTGTGGCAGGCGACATGATAGTTGTACGGACCCACTTCCTGGCGGAAGTCGGTTTGCAGGCGCCCGCTCTTGGCCAGCCCGGCCAGGTAGTCGGTCAGGTCCACCGTGGCTTTGGCCACCATGGCCGCGGCCTCTCCCTCCAGCAGCAGCGGATACTCCTCCCGCAGCACGTAGGCGCATGTCGGCTGCAGCGCCACGATCGGCTTGCCGGCCGCCGCGTAGGGCGCCAGCAGCGCCACGTTGGCGCGCGCCCGATCCTGCGCGCCGGCCACATCACCCCCGTCTAACGCCGGCATCCCACAGCAGCGCTGACCGGCAGGCACCGCCGCCCGAATCCCGTTGTGGTCTAAAACCTTCATGGCCGCTTGTCCTACACCCGGTTCGTTGTATTCCACCGTGCAGGTGCTGAACAGCACGACGTCCGGATCGGGCACGGTCTCCTGCCGGCTGACCCACCGCGAAAAGCGCACCGTCGCATATCGCGGCAGTCGGCGGCGACGGTCGATGCCCAGCTGCGCCTCCATAAGCCGGCGGAACAGCGGCTGGCGGTTGGCCCAGTTGGCCACTGCGGCGGTTTTCGTACCGAGCGCGCCGGAACGGTCCGGATCGCCGAGAAACCGATCCGTGCGCGACAGGCCGTCACGCCGGGCGCGCACGGCTTTTGAGCGCAGCATCAAGCGAGGAAAGTCCAAATCGAAACGATGGGGCGGCGTGTAGGGACACTTCAAGAAGCAAAGTTTGCATTGAAAGCACAGATCGGCCACGCGATCCAGCTCCGAGGACGCCAAGAGCGAGACGTCGTCGTCGTGACCCTCGACAAACTTGAACAGGGCCGGGAACGATGGACAAAGATTGTGGCACAAGCGGCAGCCGTTGCAGATGTCAAAGGCCTGCCTCATGTCCGCGGCCAGGTCTGTCTCACTCCAATAGGCCGGCTGACTCGGGCGATACTCCATCCGTGCGACCCCCTCCGGCAAGATTCCGCCCCATTGAACGAGATCTCAGCTGCCATCGCCAAAGAGGGGGCGGCATCCGCCCCCTCGCCCGTCCGTTCCCTCCTAGAGCTGCTCCAGATTTTGGAGGCCCCGGGTGAACCGGCCCGCGTGCGACTTCTCGGCGCGCGCCAACGTCTCAAACCAGTCGGCGATTTCCTCGAAGCCCTCTTCCCGGGCGGTCTTCGCAAAACCCGGATACATCTGCGAGAACTCATACGTCTCGCCCTCGATGGCGCTCTTCAGATTCTTGTCGGTGGTACCGACCGGCTGGCCGGTCACGGGGTCGCCCACTTCCTCCAGAAATTCAAAGTGGCCAAAGGCGTGCCCCGTTTCTCCTTCCGCCACATCGCGAAACAGTCCGGCGACGTCCGGGTATCCTTCCACGTCAGCCTGCCGCGCAAAGTACAAATAGCGCCGGTTGGCCTGACTCTCGCCGGCAAACGCCTCCTTGAGGTTGGACTCGGTCTTGCTGTTCTTGAGCGGCATGCGTTGGGCCCCCTTAGTCTTTAGCCGTAAACGGCTCTTATCTGAGATGGATTATAACGTAGTCCCGTTCCCCCGTCATCGGTCCGAAGCAAGGGCTCTCGGGACGCGAGCCGGAGCATACAGATGGCGCCGGGCATCCCGGCCGCGGATCGCAGGGTCGCGGCAGGCCGCCACCGCAAGGGTCCCCGCCGCGTGTGGCGAGGCGCCGCCGGGAGAGGACGCCCAGGCTGCCCATGCCTGTCGGGGCATCCGTGAGAGCGCCCCGGCACCTGTCGAGGCCGGCCCGTCCGCCCAATCGTGGTCCCCCGGGACGGAGAGCCGCCCCGGACTGTCGGCGGCCAGAGGGCATGGACGCCGTGAGATGGTGTTTGGGGAGTCCCCACGCAGGCTCGCCGCGCGGCGTTAACCGGTGTAGCGCAGGGCCTCGATGGGATTCAGGCGCGAGGCCCGGACGGCGGGATACAGTCCGAAGCCCAGACCCACGAGGGTGCTGAAGACAAACGCCAGCACCACCGATGTCGGGGAGAACACCGCCGGGCTGTGCAATATGAGGGGAGCCAATCTCAGCAGGGCAAGGCCGAGTCCGATTCCCATCACGCCTCCGGCCAGGCTGATGCCCATCGACTCCAGCAAGAATTGGAGCACGACGTCTTCGGGCACCGCGCCGACGGCTCTTCGAATCCCGATCTCTCGCGTCCGCTCGGTGACGGACACCAGCATGATGTTCATGATGCCGATGCCGCCCACCAGCAGCGAAATGCCCGCCGTCCCGGCCAGGAGGTCGGTGAACGTCTGGCGGGTGGCGGACAGTGTCGCCAACACCTGATCTTCCGACGCGATCGACACCGATCCGGGGCCCCCATAGAGATTAGTGTACAGGTTGGTGAGCAGATCCGTGGCCAGGGAGGCCTGTTGGGGGGAGGGGGTTTGCACCATGATGAGGCTGATGGCGTCGGAGCCCAAAAGAGACTGCGCCACCGACAACGGCACGAAGACCTCATTGTCCTGACTGGTGCCGGGACCTTGGCCGACCGGATTCAAGACGCCAATCACATGAAACTGCTGTCCTAAAAGAGCCACCGTCTGCCCGACCGGATTGCTGTGGCCAAAGAGGTTGAGGCTCACGTTCGCGCCCAGCACCACCACGTGACGGCTGAAGCGCCCGTCCACCGTGGTGAGGAAGCGCCCGGTGGCCAGGTTGACGCCGCCGAGGCTCGCGTAGCTGGGCGTCGTCCCCACCACCGGCACCCCCACACTGGTGGTGCCCACCGTCATCTTGGCGGCGGAGTCCAGGACCGGCACCACCCTTTCCGCCATCGGCACCGTCTGTTCAATGTAGGGAACTTGGCTGAGAGTAAAAGAGGTGCCGGCCGCCGGGCTGACAAAGAGCAGATTAGTCCCCAAGGTTTCGATGCGGGACGTGATCACACGGGAGGCGCCATTGCCGATGGCCACCAGGATGATGACGGCCGCCACCCCGATGACCACGCCCAGCATGGTCAACAGCGCCCGGAGCCGGTTGCCCCATATGCCTCGCCATGCCATCCGCACCGCGTCAGACCACGTCATGAGGAACCTCCTCGCGCTGTTCGTCCAACAGCCGTCCGTCCTGCATGTGCAGCACACGCCCGCACACGGCCGCCACCTCGGCGGAGTGGGTCACCACCACCACGGTGCGGCCTTGCCGATGCAGGTCCTGCAGCACGTTGAGAATCTCGCGGCCCGTGGCGGCGTCGAGGTTGCCGGTGGGCTCGTCGGCCAGCAACAGGGGCGGATCTCCCACCAGGGCGCGTGCGATGGCCACGCGCTGCTGCTGGCCGCCGGACAGTTGGGTCGGGTAGTGGTGAAGACGGTCGCCGAGTCCCATATCGGCCAGCATGTCCCGGGCGCGGGCGCGGCGGGCGCGGGGAGACACGCGCCGGTAGATGAGCGGCAGCTCCACGTTGGCCACAGCCGTCAGCGTCGGAATCAGGTTGAAATTCTGGAACACGAAGCCGATGGTGCGATTGCGCTCGTGAGACCACGTCACCGGGTCGAAGCGACTCACTTCGCGGCCGTTCAGCCAATATTCGCCCGCCGTCGGCATGTCCAGTCCGGCCAGGACATTCATGAGCGTGGTTTTGCCCGAGCCTGACTGGCCCGTGATGGCCACCATGGCGCCCGCTTCGATGTCAAACGACAAATGGTGCAGGGCCCGAAAGGTGCTCGTCCCGAGCGGATAGTCCTTCACCAGACCGCGCACGCGGATCACGCCTTGCCTCCGCCCCGCGCTCCCCGCTTTCGCGCTCCGGCGCGGTGCACCGCGCGGCCCCGCGCCTTCAGGCTCAGCTTTCCGCTGGTGGACGCCGGCTCGGCAATCACGACCGGCTCCCCCACGCGCAGTCCGGCTGCTCGCACGGCCACCTTGGTCGGCGTTTCGAGGATCACCTGCACCGGAACCGCTTTGGTCCCCTGGCCACTGGGCACCAGCACGACCGTGTGACCCGCCCGGGTCCGCAGGGCCTCCAGCGGTATGGTGAGCTGGCCGTGCACACGTTGGAGGACGATGGTCACGTTGGCGCTGACGCCGTAATAGGAGGAGCCCGGCCATCCGTTCAGAGTGGCCGTCACCGAAAACGACGCCACGCCGTTGGTGTACGTCGCCACAGGGTCAATGCTGCTCAGCTGCCCGGTCAAGGGATGGCCGGGATACGCGGGCAGCGTCGCGGAAACGGTTTGACCCACGTGCAGATCCGTAATGGAAGTCTCCGGAACGGGGATGGTGACGGCGCGGGTATCGGACGCAATCGCCACGACGGGCTGTGCCAACCCGGGCGGATCCGCCTGCGCCACGGTCACCACGCCCGCATACGGCGCGGTGATGGTCAGGGCATCCACCGCTTGGGTCAGCGCTTTGACGTTCGCCTCATCGGCCTGGACCAGGGCCTGGTCTTGGTCGGCGGCGCTGCTGAGGGCGCTCGGGCTGTTGTTGACCAGCGCGTTGTCCAAGGCGGCTTGACTGGCCGCCAACTGACTCTGATCCTGAGCCACTTTGACCGTCAGCGCCGGATCGCTGATTTGCATCAAAACCGCGGACGAGCTGACCGTGGCACCGGAGGAGACATCGATGGCGGCCACCGTGCCCGCCGCGGGACTGGAATAGGTGACGCCGTTCTGCGTGGCCAGAGCTTGGCCCGCACTCACCGATTGCCCGACCGTCACCAGAATCTGAACGACCCCGGTGCTGACGGCACGAAGAGTCAATGACGCCAAAAGGGCTTGATCGCTGTGCAGCGTGTCCTGGGCCACCGTCACGTTGTCTTCGGCCTGCTGAACGGCGGCGTCTGCCGCCGCGCCGGTGGTGGGGCTGACCGCCGCGGCCAGGACGGCTTCGGCCTTCTGCAACGCCGCCTGCGCGGTCGTCAACTGCGATTGCAGACTCGGGTCGGCCAGCTGTGCCAACAGTTGGCCCGGCTTGACCTGCTGTCCCACCGACACCGCGAGGCTCGTGACGCTGGCCGAGGCATCCGGCAGGGTGTAGCTCTGGGTGCTGGTCGGCTCCACCTCACCGGTCGCTGCGTAGGTGAGGGTCACGGTGCTTCGGCGCACCGGCACCGTCACGTACCGCAGGGGCGGCGGCGGCTGATTGGATCGGATCACCCAGTAGGTCAGCCCGGTCAGCAGCAGACCGGTTCCAACGGCCAACAGGGTGACCCGCGGCATGGGCAGCCGGTTCCGCCAGGACCGTCGGCCAAGCTCCGGTGTCGGCGTCTGCAGAATCCTCCACTCCTCCCGTTGGCGGCGCGCATCCCCAAACCCGTGCGGCGACGGTTGCGCGCGACCATCGGGAGCTTAGCAACCCATTATCAAGAAGTCATCAAGGCGGTGGCGGCGCACCGTTCCGGAGTCGGGGAGCTCCCGGACGGCTTTGGCCGTCTCACCCTTCCCCGAAAGGACCGTCTCAGGCAGGCCGGCGGTCGCCCCGTCTAGCCCGCGGACGCCGCCAGACTCTCCGGCGTCGACTGAAGACCGGGATCAAACTGCTCATGGTACAGTCGTGCATACAGCCCGTCCGCCGCCAAGAGTTCGGCATGCCGGCCCCGCTCGACAATCGTTCCGTGGTCAACCACCAGAATCTGGTCCGCCGCCAGCACGGTCGAGAGTCGGTGGGCAATGGCCACGACCGTGCGACCTCGAAACAGGCGGGCGAGGGCCTCCTGAATCAAACGCTCCGCGTGGCTGTCGAGCGAGCTGGTCGCCTCATCCAGCCACAGCACCCGGGGATTTTGCAAAATCGCCCGCGCAATGGCCACCCGTTGTTTCTCACCCCCCGACAACCGATAGCCCCGTTCTCCCACGACCGTTTCCAGGCCCTGAGGCAGGGTCGACACCAAGTCCGTCAGTTGCGCCGCCGCGACAGCCCTAAGGACGTCGTCCCCCGAAGCATCGGGCCGCCCGTAGCGGATGTTCTCGGCCAGCGTGGTGTGAAACAGGAACAGTTCCTGAGTCACCACCCCCATCAGCCGGCGGAGATCGGCGTCCCGCAGGCTGGCCAGCGAGACGCCGCCCACACTCACGACGCCGGAATCGGGGTCATAGAACCGAGCGCCCAGAGCCAGAATCGTGCTTTTCCCCGCGCCGCTCGGCCCCACGATGGCGGTGAGCTGGGCAGGCTCAGCCACAAAGGAGATCCCGTGGAGAATCTCTTCGTTGGGCTGGTAGGAAAACCGAACATCTTGAAAGGCAACCGCGGCGGGGGCATCGAGGGCCGACTCGGGCAACGACGCCGGCACGGCAGGCTCCGGCACATCGACCGGCAGGTCAAGGAACCGAAAAACGCGGTCGAACAGGGCCAGCCCGCCCATGAGCGTGCTGTTGGCGCCCGCCAGCGCGGACGCCGGGCCATACAGCTGCACCAAGTACGTGGCAAATGCCACCACCGTCCCCAATTCCAGGCGATTGTGGATGATCAGGTAACCGCCGTATCCGTACAGAAGCGCGGGACCCACCGCCGAGAGCGTCCGCACCACCATCATGAGCCACTGGCCAACCATGCTCTGCCGCACCTGGCGGTCGCGCACCTCCGCGCTGAGCGCCCGGAACCGGACGGCCTCCCGGGGCCGAGCCCCGAAGCTTCGCACCACGATGGTGCCCGAAAGTGTCAGGGTCTCTTCGAGATGGGCAGTCACCTTCGCCAAAGCCTCCTGCGTCCGCCCCATGGCATCGTAACTGCGCCGGCCAAACGCCATGACCGGAAACACGAAGGCCGGCAGCACCAAGGTGGCCAGGACCGCCAGCGGCCAATTGATGACGAACATGATGGTCAGGGTCAGGGTGATGGTGAGGAGGTTGACGAAGAGGCCGGTCAAGGTTTGATTCAAGACGCCCTGCACCGCGTTGAGATCATTGACAAGCCTCGAGTGGATTTGGCCGGCGGGCGTCTTCGTGAAAAACCGAATGCCCAGGCGCTGTCCATGGTCATAAAGCGCCGTGCGCAGATCATGGATCAAGGACTGCGACACCACCGCGTTCAAGTAGCTCTGCCCCACCGACACAATGGCGCCCGTGGCCGGTATCAGGAGAAGCCCGCCCGCCAGCCACACCAACTGGCGCATGTTTTTGTGAGCAATGGCTTGGTCGATGATGGCCCGCATGAGGAGTGGCGGAATCAAGCCCAGCACAACGCCCAGGACGGTGAACGCCAGCGCCGCCGCCAACGCCCGGCGGTGGGCCGCCAGCATTCGCCACAGCCGCCGCGCCGTCGCCCAGGTGGGACGGCCGTCGGCCAAGAACTCTTCGGCTCGTCGTTGCGCAAAGACGGCGTGCATACCCGCCATGCCGCCCGACATCATTCCCATGATCGTGCCCCCTCGTCTCGCTCGGTGCGTCAGACACACGCCCCGCCGGATGATCCGGCCGACGGCCGCCCGGCATCCCCTTCGTACGTGAGCCTACCACAGAACATACAATACTGCCACTCTTGCATCATTGCACGCATGAGGACACCCGCCATCCCTTCGAGCCGATATGGCCGGCCGACCGGCCGGCGTCACCCGGCCCAACGGGGAGGGTACCCCTCCCGGCCACACCAAACAGGGCGAAAACCGGCGGGTTCAACCCGGTGCAGACTCTACGGCATGCCAGAGGTCGCCGGCCCCCTCGGGGCGGCCCGACGTTCATCCGGCCACCGATCCGATGGGCCTCTCCGATACGACGGGCTCGGGCTCATGATGAGCCTCGCCAAGAGCCCCGGACAAACCGCTTGCGGGTCCTTGCGGCCTCTCCCCGACGGTTGTCGCACGAATCGGCGCCGAATCAGTCGGCCGGCGACCGGGCGCCGCCATCAGTGCGCGCGCGCTCCAGCCATTGACGAGCCGCCGCCACGATGATGCCGACGGCCACGTCGGCCGGCACGCGAGCGGCGTTGAGCACGAGGTGGTAGTGGCGAGGATCCCGGGCATCGGCCTGGTAGAAATACTGCACATAGGCGAGCCGTGCGCGATCCGAGGCCTTCATCTGCTGATATGTGCTCAACTCGTCTTGTTCACGCCGCTTCATCGCGTAACGGAGGCGCTCGGGCTGGGGCGCCGTCAAGCGCACATGGAGCGCGGTCGGCCAATCTCGCAGCACGAGAGCGCCGCCCCGACCCAGGATCACGCCGCCCGTCGTCATCGCCACATGACGGATGACGGCCTCACTGGCCGCACGGAGCCGTTCACCCGGATCGTCGAGCCGGGTCGTGTTGGGTGCGTCCATGCCGGACAGGGCCAGCAGGCGCGCGCTGGCGGCGAACACCCGTCCAATCTCGCTGCGATTGCGAGCCGCCTTCAACTCCGCCGTCCCAAGAGCTTGCGCCACCGCCTCGGCCGACTCCACGGAGATGGCGCGGTCCAAGAATGGGACCCCGAGGGCGGCCGCCACTTGGGGGGCAACCACACTCCCCTCGGTCCCGTACTCGGCGGAAATCGTCACCACCGGAGCCCACACCGCCGTCTCCGACCCCACCGCCCGGATCCCCTGCTCTTCGGGCACGTAGCGCCCGCCCCGCATCCATGAGGCGACGGCGGCAAAGAGGGTCATCCCGGCGGCGAACAGGAAGGCCAGGCGCATGCCGTGAATAAACGGCCGGGAGATGAGGTCGGGAAAGAAAGACCGGCCCACCAGGTACCGGGCCGCCGCCGGGGACAGATGCGCCAGCTGCGGGCCCAACAGGATCTTCATCGGATTGTCGCCCAAGAACGCGGCAAACAGCGTCGAGACGGCCGGCAGACGGGCCACCCGGTCGGCGGCGGCCACCGGCAATCCGGCCCGCGTCAGGCCGTCCACCAGTGTGTGCGGCAGCGACGCCGACAGGCCGACAATCATGAGGCTGAAGAAGAGGCCGATGGAGAGGGTCATGCCCGTGTTCTGGAACGTGGCCCGCATCCCGGAGGCGGCCCCGCGCTCGGCGGCGGGAACGCTGTTCATGATGGCCGCCGTGTTGGGGGCGCTGAACAGGCCCATGCTGAGTCCGTTGGCAAACAGCAGCGCCGCAAACGGCCAGTACGAAAAGTTGGCCGGCAGCGTCATCAGCAGCCCGAATGTCGCCGCCGCGGCCAACATGCCGACCGTGGCAAAGGGTCGTGCCCCGAATCGATCCGATAAAATCCCCGAAATAGGGCCGGCGACGAGGAACCCCCAGGTGAGCGGCAGCATATACACGGCGGCCCAGAGGGGCGTCACGGCAAAGGAGAAGCCGTGCAGCGGCAACCATATTCCTTGCAGCCAGATGATCAGCATGAACATCAGCCCGCCGCGCCCGATGGCCGCCAAGAATCCGGCCAGATTGCCGGCGGAAAACGCTCGGATGCGAAACAGGGTCAGGTGAAACAGGGGATCGGACACGCGCCGCTCAATGACCACGAACAGCCCGAGCAGGGTCAAGCCGGCCGCCAACTCTCCGAGGACGGGCACTGACGTCCAACCCATGGCGTGGCCGCCACTCGGTTGAATCCCGTAGGTGATGCCCACCAGGATGAGGATGAGACCGAGGCCGAAGGTGAGATTGCCCCCCCAGTCGAGACGGGCTGGATGCGGCGGACTTATTTCCCGCAGTTTGAGATACGCCCAGACGGTGCCGAACAGGCCGAAGGGCACGGAGACCAGGAACACCAAGCGCCAGTCGGTCGAGGCGACCAGACCGCCAATCACCAAGCCGAGAAATGAGCCGGCGATGGCGGCGACGCTGTTGATGCCGAGCGCCATGCCGCGCTCGTTGGTGGGAAAGGCGTCGGTGAGGATGGCCGCTGAGTTGGCCATGAGCAGGGCGCCCCCCACTCCCTGCACTACGCGGAATCCGATCAATTCCAGGGCGCCCGCCGTGCCCTGGCTCCACGTGAGCCACAGCAAAATGGAGCCCACGGTGAACACGACGAAGCCCAAATTGTACATGCGGACGCGGCCATACATGTCACCCAAGCGGCCCAGCGTCACCACCAGCACCGCAGTGACCACCATGTACCCCATCATCATCCACAGAAGATAACTGGCGTTCTGCGGCAGGAGCGGGTTCAAATGAATGCCGCGGAAGATGTCGGGCATGGCGATGAGGACAATCGAGGAGTTGATCATCGCCATCAACACCCCGAGCGTCGTGTTGGACAGCGCGACCCATTTGTACCCGACACCCGGGGGCGTGACCGCCGGTCGCATCGACTCACCCCTCCGCCTGGAAAACCGGTCGAGGACGCTATGGCGCGGGCTCCGGCCCCGAGACTCCAAGCCGACCGGCCCGCCCATCGCGCCTGGGGGCTTGCCGCGGGTGACGCTCCCGACCGCGGCTCTCAAACCCCCCGACGCCTATCCGCCCTCACAATAGCACAGGCAGAAATGCGGCCGAAGCGGCTCGCTTGGGCCGCCCCCGTTCTCGGAATCCGGACGTGGCCGAGCCGGCCCGGTGTCCGCATCGCTCGCTCGTTGGGGCTCCCGACGCCGACATCTCGGCGCGAATGGAGTTCCCGTCGGCCACGAACTCGCCCGACGCCCGAGAACATCACCGGCAACGGGTAAAAATCCGGGCGGGACGCGGATCAAAGGGCGCCGCGGCGTTCGCTCACCACACCCACGGTGCGGCACAAAATACGGAGGTCTTCGGCCAGCGACCATCGACGGCAGTATTCCAAGTCGTAGGCGATGGACTCGGCCGTAGACAGCAGACCGCGGCCGGACACTTGCGCGAGTCCGGTCAAGCCGGGCTTGACCCGGAGGCGCTCTTTCATCGTCTCGTCGTAGAGCGCAACAATTTCCGGCACTTCCGGCCGCGGGCCCACCAACGACATCTCACCCACCAAGACATTCCACAGGTTGGGCAACTCGTCCAAGGAGGTGCGCCGAAGCCAGCGGCCAACCGACGTGATGCGGGCATCGTCTTCGTCCTGAAAATAAAACTGAGACAAGTCGCGGGACGATTCGGGTGCGCGCCAGTTTCGGTCGGCGTCCGGGACCATGGTCCGAAACTTGACAATGCGAAAAAGACGCCCGCCCTGGCCCACCCGCACCTGCCGGTAGAGAACGGGGCCGGGGGAATCACGGCGAATGCGCCAAGCGATGTAGGCCCACAGCGGGGACAGCAGCACCAAGCCCAGAGCGGCCACAACCACATCCAGGCCCCGCTTGCACGCCTGCGCCATCGGAATCCCTCCGTTCAGCGGCGGTGCTGCATCACCACCTCGTTCACGGCCTCCACCACGTCCTGTGCGTCGGCATCCGTCATGCTGGGGTACAGCGGCAACGAGATTTCCCGTCGAAAGTAGCTCTCCGCGTGAGGGTATGCGCCCGCCCGCCAGCCATAGCGATCCCGGTAGTAGGGATGGAAGTGAATCGGGATGAAGTGCACCGAACATCCAATCCGCCGCGCCTTCAGCTCCTCGAAAAACTGGTCCCGATTGATTGTGAGAGCTTCCTCGCGCAGGCGCAACGGATAAAGATGCCAGGCCGGATCCACGCCGGGGGGCGTCACCGGCGTTTCCAGCGCGGCGTTGTCGGCGAATCCGGCATTGAAGACCGCCGCGATGGCGGCACGGCGCGCCTGCAGAGATTCCAGGCGCGACAGCTGCACCAAACCGAGCGCGGCCTGCAGATCCGTCATATTGTACTTGAACCCGGCCGCCAATATTTCGTAGTACCAAGAACCTGTTTCACTGTACCGATTCCAGGCATTCTTGGTCATCCCGTGGGCCGACAGCACCCGCACCCGGTCAGCCTGCTCGGCGTCGGGACAGACCAAGGCACCCCCTTCGCCGGTGGCCAGGTTTTTGGTGGCATAGAACGAAAACGCCGTCCAATGGCCGTCTTCCCCCACCCGGCGCCCCCGATACCGGGTGGCCATGGCGTGGGCGGCGTCTTCCACCAGCGCCAGGCCGCGAGGCGCCGTCAAAGCGCGAAAGGCATCCACATCGACGGCAAATCCGGCGTAGTCGACGGGCAACACCGCCCGCGTCCGCTCGGTGACGGCGGCCTCTGCGGCGACGGGGTCTAAAAGTCCGGTGGCCGGGTCCACATCCGCCAGCACCGGGGTGGCCCCGGCATGAATGATGACGTTGACCGAGGCGGCAAAGGTGAGCGGGGTCGTGACCACCTCGTCACCGGGCCCCACCCCGGCGGCGACCAGCGCCAGATGCAGGGCGGCCGTGCATGAACTGACGGCCACGACGTGAGGGGCGTGGAGATATGCGGCCAGTGCCGCCTCAAACTGGCCGACCCGGGGGCCCCGGGTCAGCCAAAATGACCGCACGGCGTCGGCTACCGCTTCGACCTCCGCTTCGGTGACATCGGGCCGGTTGTAATCCAGAAACGTTTCCCGCATCGTCACGCCTCCTCGCTCGCCAGCAAATCCGCCACCACTTGGTCCGCCGGGCTGCCGCGCAACTCTCTCGCCCGCCCGCGGGCTTCATGGCGGCGCACCGCCTCCGCCACCCGCGCAGGCTCTGTCCCCACCAGGACCGCCTGCCCGCTCTGCACCAGGTCGATCCACTCCGTCTCCTCGCGCAGGACATAACACGGCACGCCCAGCGCGGCCGCCTCGCGCTGCACTCCCCCGGAATCCGTGAGGACCGCGCGCGCACCGTCAATCAGCGTCAGTGACGCCCGGTATCCCTGCGGAGGCAGCACACTAAGCGCCGCCAGTCTCCCCTCCAGTCCGAACCGGGCCACCCGGTCTCGGGTGCGCGGATGCAGGGGCAGCACCACGGGTCCGTCGAGCCGTAAGAAGACATCCAAAATATCTGCCAGCCGCTCGCGCCGCTCCGTGTTCTCCTGCCGGTGGACCGTGGCCAAGTAGTACCCCCCGCGGGTCAGATGGAAATCGCGCAGCACCTCGGGATCCAGCGCCACTTGGCGCACGGCGTCGTCCATCACGTCGCCCGTCACCCGCACGCCCCGACGAATGCCTTCGCGGGCCAGGTTGTCGGCCGCAAAGGGGGCCGGGCAATACAGGCGGTCCGCCACGTGATCAGTCAGCACCCGGTTGATCTCCTCCGGCATGGCTCGGTTGTAGCTCCGCAGCCCCGCCTCCACATGCGCCACCGGGATGTGCATCTTGGCGGCCGCCAGCGCGCCGGCCAGGGTGCTGTTGGTGTCGCCGTACACCAGGACCCAGTCGGGGCGCTCCTGCTCCAGCACCGGGTCCAGCAGAGCCAGCATGCGGCCGGTCTGAACGCCGTGGCTGCCGGAGCCGACGTCCAGCCAGACGTCGGGCGCCGGCAGCCCCAGTTCGTCGAAGAACACCTGGCTCAGCGTCACGTCATAGTGCTGGCCCGTGTGCACCAGCACCTCGTCGGCCACTCGCCGAAGCCGCGGACTCACGGCGGCCGCCTTGATGAACTGCGGCCGCGCGCCCACCACCGTGAGGACCTTAATCCGCGACACGATAAAATGCCGCCAGGGCATCGACCACCCGGTCCACGTCCGCCTCGGACAGCTCCGGGTAAAGCGGCAGCGACACCGCCTCCGCACTCAGCGCCTCCGCGGCCGGAAAATCCCCGGGTCGATGCCCCAAGTCCGAAAACACGGGCAGCAGGTGTAGCGGGTGGGGATAGTACACGGTCGTCCCCACCCCGCGCTGTGCCAAAAACGTCTGCAGCCTCTCACGCTGCTCCACTCGCACCGTAAATTGATGCCAGACCGGTGCGAACCCCGGCGGGACCCGCTGCGGGCGCACGCGCTCGTGGAGTCCGGCCGCCAAGATGCCTGCCTGGTAGCGGGCGGCCAATATCCGGCGGCGGCGGGTCCACTCCTCCAGATGCGCCAGCTTCACGCGCAGGATGGCGGCCTGCAGCGCGTCCAATCGGGAATTGATGCCCAGCTGCTCGTGATAGTACTTGCGGGCAGCGCCATGCACCCGCAGCGTCCGCACGGCCGCAGCCAGCTCGGGGCGACGGCTGACGACCAGTCCACCGTCGCCAAATGCACCCAGGTTCTTGGTGGGGAAAAAGCTGAAACAGCCGAGGTCACCCACCGTGCCCGCCGCCCGGCCGTTCTGTGTCGCCAGAATGGCCTGGGCGGCGTCTTCCACGATGGGGCCGGCATAGCCCGCCGCCAAAGCGGCGGAGTCGGCCATCAGCCCGAACAGATGGACCGGCAGGATCGCACGCGTACGGGGGGTAACACGCGCCAGAGCCTGATTGGGGTCCAAGTTAAACGTATCCGGATCGACATCCGCGAAGACCGGTCGCGCTCCGGCGCGGACAATGCTGCCGGCGGTGGCGAAAAATGTGAACGGCGTCGTGACCACTTCGTCACCAGGGCCGATGCCGAGCGCGCGCAGCGCCAGGTACAACGCGTCCGACCCGTTGGCGACGCCGACCGCCTCTACACCGAGGAGACCCTGCAGCTCACGCTCCAGGAGGTCCACCTCGCCGCCCAGGATGAACTGCCCGGAGTCCACCACGCGCGCCCAGGCCGCGTCCAGTTCCGGCCGCAGCGATTCAATCTGCCGCGTCAGGCTGAACGCCGGAATCTCGGTTTCTGTCATTCGGGCACCTCCGTTCCGTCCGGCATCAAGAGCCACTGTTCCCGCGGCGTCTCGCGCACCGGGCGCGCCGGCACTCCCATCACCACGCGGTAGGCCGGCACGTCCCGGGTGACCACGGAGCCGGCCGCCACCAGAGCTTCCTGACCGATATCGACGCCCGGCAGGAGAACGGCGCCCGCCCCGATCCGCGCGGCACGATGGATGTGGGGTCCGGCGATGGCCGCGTGGCGAGCGGTGGTCCGCGCGATGTACGGGTCGTTGGTGGTGGTGACCTGGGGCGCGATGAAAACATGGTCCTCGACCGTGGAGTGCGCCGTCAGATAGGCCGCCGTCTGCAGCTTGGTGTAGTCGCCCACCGTACAGTCGTTCTCAATGGTGACGGCGCGGCCCACCACCACCCGACGTCCGATGCGGCAACGTTCCCGAATCTGGGCACTGTCGGCCACAAACGCCTCAGCCTCCACCACCGTCCCGGCATACAATACCGCCTGCGCGCCCACATAGGTGCCCGACCCCACAATCAGGGGCGCCAGCTCGGTCAGCTCCAGCGTACTGGTGCGAGAGACGTGCGGGCGCTTGCCCAGCACGGCATGATCGTCCACGATGACGCCGTCGCCCAGCACGGTGCCGGCGTGCACGACCACATAATGGCCCAGGCGCACCCCGTCTCCAAACCGGACCCCCTCCTCAATCACGCAACCCGTTCCGCGAGCCGCCGGCTCAGCCGTGGGACCCACCTCCTTCCTCGGGCACCGGGTGAGTGACTTCAGCCAGGCTCACCGCCCGCCCGGTCATGCCGGAGCGCGTCAGCGCCTCAATCAGGGCCAGCGCGTCCAAGGTGGTGTCGGCTGCCAGCGCGGGAACCGTTCGTGTCTCCACCGCGGCGACGAAGTCCTGCAGAGCGTTCCAGTGACTGTGCCATGTGGGCAGCGGCGCGGCGGCCCGCAGACGGCCCACGATCTCGACCTCTTCGCCGCCCGCCGTCCGCAGCGTGGCCAATTCAGTGACCTGAGGGCCCAGCACGGCCAGTCCCGTTTCCCCCACGATGGTAATGCGCTCTTCCCAATTGCGGTCCGGCACCGACGTGGTCACATTGACGGTCGCCAGCGCGCCCGACGCAAACCGCACCGTCCCGGCGACAATGTCCTCCGCCTCAATGGCGTGAGTCAGGGTGTCGGCGTAGGCAAACACTTCCTCCGCCGGCCCGAGGCACTGAACCAGCAAGTCCAGGGCATGAACGGCTTGGTTGAACAGCATGCCGCCATCCATCGCCCGGGTGCCGCGCCAAGGCGCCGCCTGAAAATAGGGAGCCGGACGCGACCAGCGGATGGCCACGCCGCCCGACAGCAGGCGTCCGAGACGACCCTGCCGGCATGCCTCCAACACGGCGGCCGCCGCAGGCAGCAGGCGATTGAAGTGTGTCACCGCCAAAATCAACCCGGCTTGGTCGGCAAACTGGGTCAGAGCCGCCGCCTGCTCCCAGGACAGGGCCAAAGGCTTTTCCACCAAGACGTCCAGTCCCTGCTCCATGGCCTCCATGGCCAAATCGGCGTGAAGACCCGACGGCGTCGCGATGACGACCGCGTCCACCACGCCGCTTTCAAACAACTCGTGGGCGGACGAAAAGCTCGCGGCGTCAAACGGCAAAGCCGCCGCCGCGGCCCGTTCCGGATCACTGTCGGCGGTGGCGGTCAACTGCCCCTCGTCCAAATGCACCAGAGCCTGCAGGTGTTTTTGGCCGATGGCGCCGCAACCCACCAGACCCAGTCGAACCGCCATCGCGCTCCCCCTTGCTACAGACGCTTACAGTTTGACGACGCGCGCCCGCCCCGCCGGAACACCGTACAGGGCGTTTCGGGTGTCCAATATGAGGCGGGCCCGCGCCACGACGCGTGCATAGTCCACCGACGAATGGTCTGTGGTAATGACCACGGCGTCCGCCCAAGCCAAACGCTCGTCATCGAGCGGCACCGATCGGGCCAGCCGCCGAAACGACGCCTGGGGCCGGATTTCCGGGATGAGCGGGTCGTGGTACACCACCTCGGCCCCCCGTGCCTCCAACAGCTCCATCACCTTGAGCGCCGGCGACTCCCGGGCGTCGTTGCTGTCCTTCTTGTACGCAACGCCGAGCACTAGCACCCGCGCGCCGGTCATCGGCTTTTTGTCCTGATTGAGCGCCGCCTGCAGCTTGTCCACGACAAAGTACGGCATGCGGAGATTGATCTCACCGGCCAACTCGATGAAGCGGGTCGGAAAATCGTACTCGCGCGCCTTCCATGCCAGGTAGAACGGGTCCAGCGGAATGCAGTGGCCGCCGACCCCCGGACCGGGATAAAAGATCTGAATGCCGAACGGCTTGGTGCCGGCGGCCCGCAGCACCTCCCACACGTCGAGTCCCATGCGATCGCACAGCAGGGCCATCTCGTTCACGAGGGCAATGTTGACGGCGCGATACGTGTTCTCAAACACTTTGGCCATCTCCGCCACGGCGGGGGAGGTGACACGCACCACCTCACCGAGCGACTGCTGGTAAAAGAGCTCCGCCAGTTCTCCGCAGACGGCCGTGCTCCCGCCCACCAGCTTCGGGGTGTTGCGCGTCTGGTACACGGCATTGCCCGGGTCCACGCGCTCGGGCGAATAGGCAATGAAAAGCTCTTCGCCCACGACCAGCCCGGAGGTCTCCAAGATGGGCCGCAGCACCTCTTCGGTGGTCCCCGGATACGTGGTGGATTCCAACACGACCAATTGACCGGCGCGCAGAATGCCCCGCAATCGGTCCGCGACGGCCAGGATGTACGAAAGATCGGGCTCCTTGTTCGGCGTCAGCGGCGTGGGCACCGCCACCAGGATGACGTCGGCGTCCGCCAAGTCTCGGTAACGCGTCGTGGCCTTCAGCCGACCCGCTTCCACCATGCGCGACAGGTCGGCCTCGGCCACATCGGGAATGTAGTTCTCGGCTCGATTGACCTGCGCCACTTTCGTGCCGTTGTCATCCAAGCCCAGCACGCTGAAGCCGGCGCGGGCCTGCTCCACCGCCAGCGGTAGTCCCACATACCCGAGACCCACGACGGCAACGACAGCCTCCCGCGCCGTCAGCCGTCGTCGCAGCTCAACGGCTTCCGGGGTCCAGGGCATGCGCGGGGCCTCCTTCCTCCAACCGCCCCAGCATGGTCACCCAGTCGCGGCGATTCGGACGGTATTCCGGCACCAGTTGCAACAGGGCCGTGACGATGGGGCGTGACTCGCCCTGCTCGGCCAAACTCAACAGACGGTCGCCCTCCCGGAGAACCCAGTCGGGATCGATGGGGTCCTGGCTCGCGACAAAGATGCGCTGATGCCGGCTGGCCCGCGCCCGGTCTTCTCGCGTCAGCGGCTCCTCATACAGCTTTTCGCCGGGTCGGACGCCGGTGAAGACAATCTCGATGTCCTGGCCCGGCGTGAGGCCGGACAGACGAATGAGGTTCATGGCCAAATCCAGGATGCGCAGCGGCTCACCCATGTCCAGAACGAAAATCTCGCCCCCGCGGCCCATGGCTCCCGCCTGAATCACCAGCTGCGCCGCCTCGGTGGCGGTCATGAAATAGCGCACCATTTCCGGATGGGTCACCGTGACCGGTCCGCCGGACTGGATTTGACGCTGGAACGTCGGCACCACGCTTCCCCGCGACCCCAGCACATTGCCGAAGCGGACGGTGACGAAGCGCGTCCGGGAACGCCCTGCGTAGGAGGTTACCAGCAACTCCCCCACCCGTTTGGTGGCCCCGTACACGCTGGTCGGATTGACCGCCTTGTCGGTCGAAATGAAGACAAAGGTCTCGGTCCGATAGCGATCGGCCATCTCGGCCAAAGCCCAGAGGCTTCCCACGTTGTTGCGGACCGCCTCGTCGGGCTGACCTTCCATCAGCGGCACATGCTTGTGCGCCGCCGCGTGAAAGACCACCTGGGGACGCACCGTCTGAAAGAGTCGTTCCACATGGACGCGATCCCGGAGGTCGGCCACGATCGGAATGGCCTCCAGGTCGGGGGCCATCTCGCCGATCTCCTGGTGGATGTTGAACACACTGGTCTCATCGAGACCCAGCAGCACCAGCTGCTGCGGGTGGAAGGACGCGACTTGGCGGGCCAGTTCCGAGCCGATGGTGCCGCCCGCGCCCGTCACCAGCACGGTGCGTCCCGTAAGGTAGGACGCAATTTCCCCCAGGTCGATGTCGGCCGGCGTGCGCTGCAGCAAGTCCTCGATCTGGATGTCGCGAATCTGATTCACGTGCACCCGGCCGTCGATGACCTGGTTCAACCCCGGGAGAATGCGAGCCCGGATGCCCGCCGCCCGCGCCTCCTCGACGAGTCGGCGCACGCCGACACCGGCTACCGACGGCATGGCGATGATAATTTGGTCAATCTCGAACCGCTCCGCCACAGCGCGCATGTCGTCGATGCGCCCCAGCACCCGGAGCCCGTCCAATTGCATTCCACGCTTTTGAGGGTCATCATCCAAAAATCCGATCGCGCGCCCGACCTCGGGATGGCGGGAGAGTTCGCGCGCCACCAGCTGCCCGGCCTTGCCCGCGCCCAAGATCAACACCCGCGGCGCACCCTGTTCGCGAAGCCGCCAGCGCACATCGTTCATGGACTTGCGCACGAATCGAACCCCGCCCAAAAGAACTAGGCCGACGAGCCAATACAGGGCAAATACGGCGCGGGAATAGTGCGCTCCGCCGTGGGCATAAATCAGCGCCGCCAGCCAAAGCGCGCTCAGGGTCACTCCCAAGCCCAGCACCAGCCCGTCCAAGGCCGACGCATACTGCCACAAACGGTGATAAATCCTCAGCCCCAAGAAAAGGCCGATGGTCCCCAGCGTGAACCACGTCGCCACGTGGAGATAGGGAACGAGATACGCCGCCGGTACATGGGCCGTGTCAAATCGTAAAAAGAGGGCAAAATACACGGCGACGTTGACCAGCACAGCGTCGACGGCCATCGCCAAGAGCAGTTTGGCATAAAAAAGCGCCCGCTGTGCCATCCGATGCGTCCCTCCAGTTCAGCGATTGATTATAGCACGCACCTTCGGGCGGATTTTGTCCGCATCCGCTGGCAAATCGCGGCGACGGCACCCGGATCGACGTGTTGGGACGCAAGCTGATGCACGGAATCGGTCAGACTCGTCGATCCGTAAAACGCAGCCGGATACCCTTTGGTGACAGGGCGCTCGAGCACTCCGACGTCTCGGCCGGATCGGTTGGGGCCAGCCCACAGCGGCAGTCCGGCGGTTAGGTGTCGGGACCAACCCCCGGCGCTCCGGGCGGGCACCGCGACGGGGGATGAGCTCACGACCCGCTGGTCAGCGTCCGTACCGCGTTATATCGTGGAGATCATGAAGACGACGGGGACGCGGACGGCGTTGGTCACGGGAAGTTCGCGCGGCATCGGGCGGGCGGTGGCCGTCCGCTTGGCCCGGGACGGCTTTGATGTGGCGGTGCATTTTCGGCGCGACCGGGACGGTGCGGAAGAGACGGCCCGTTTGGTACAGGCCTGCGGCCGTGCGAGTGAGGTGTTCGCCGCCGACTTGGAGTGGCCCCAGGAGGTCGACCACCTGGCTACCCGCGTGGCGGAATGGGCGGGCGCCGTCCGGGTGCTGGTCGCCTCGGCCGCGGCCACGGCATTCAAACCGGCTCTTGCCATCGAACAGCGACACCTCGACCGGACCTATCGAGTGGTGGTGGGGTCCCTGTTCCAATTGGTGCAGGGAATCGTTCCCGTCATGCCGGCGGGCTCCAGCATCATCACCATTTCCGGAACCGGCGCCACCCACGTGATTCCCCGCTATGCGCTCCTGGGTTCCGCCAAAGCCGCGCAGGAGGCTTTGGTGCGATATCTGGCCGTCGAGCTGGCGCCACTCGGCATTCGGGTCAACGGCATCAGCCCGGGCATCATTGCCACCGACTCCACCTTGTTTTACATGGGGGGAGACGACGGGCCCCTGTTGGATGAAGCACGCCGACTGACGCCGGCCGGTCGAGCCGGAACACCCGACGACGTGGCGGGCGTGGCCGCGTTTTTAGCCTCGCCCGACTCCGACTTCGTCCGCGGTCAGGTCATCGTCGTCGACGGCGGACTCACGCTGGGGATGCCCGCGCTGTATCCCGGCTCTGCGGAGGAGGACGGGCCGTAACGGGCGTCTCATCGTGGCCGGCGCCGTCGGCGTCCTGGCCGAGCGGGCGACATCCGCCGCTCACCCTGCGGAAGCAACCCCGCGGCAGGTCCAGGAGGGACAGCCAAGGCCGTCGGGTTCCGTCCAGGACCGGCAGGTGGCCCGGTCCTTCGCGGCCGCCAGAGTCATACCCCCCATGCTGGGTTGCTCAAAGACCCGGCGCCTGACTCTGGCGATCCTGTCCGCGCAAGGTCGGGGGGAGCCGGCACAACCACAACCCGCTCGGCCGATGCGCGCGCATCCTGAACGAGCAGGCGGCGGTCCAGCGTCCGGCGCCCCTTGCGAGCCAACCCGTCGCTCCCGTCCGATCGGCATCGAACGACCCACGGCCGGAACCCTTCTCAGCGTCCGGATGCGGCCCGTCCCGTGGCCGCCGGGCCGAGAGCAGCCTGGAGCCCCCGGGGACGGTCCGGACGGGCCTTCGGGTGAGAGCGGGGCATCGGGCGGACCGAGTCCATGGCGTTATGTGGCCTATGGCCGAGGTTGGGCGCGCTGTGCCCTGTCCGGGCACCCGTGCCCGGTACGCCGCCTCTCTTCAGGGGGACAGTGGGCGCGTCAGTCCCATGCAGCATTCAGCCAGTCCTTGTATACGGCGCGCTGCTCTTCGGTCGCGGTCTCGCTCCGCCGGATGCGGTACACGTTCGGGGACGCCTCGCCGACCGTCACGGTGACCGTCTCGAGCCGGCCCCGCCGGAACAGGTGGAGCGACACGGCCGTTCCCGGCGGGTAGTTAGCCCGGATGCGCTCAGTCAGATCGTCCGGGGTGCGCACCCGGATGGTGTCCACGGCCACGATCTCGTCGCCGGGATGCACAAGGGCCGCCGATGGCCCGGGGTCGGACACCCGGCCCACTTCAGGGCGCTCCGCCCCTTGCCGAAATGCGATTCCGAGCCAACCATAGGGGGTGTCGGAGGCCTCGTCGCCCGGGGCGTCCTTCTCCTGCTCCGGTCTCCGCCGGTCAGGGTTCTGGACGCGGCGGTGGAGTTCAAGGCCCGCCACCGTCAGCGCCTCGTCGAACGGCAGCTCCTCCACCCCCTCGATGTAGCGCGCGAAGAAGTCGGCCATGGACCCTCCCGCCACTTCTTCCACCGTGGCCCGGTAGACCGGTTCGGGAAAGCCCACACCGTGGTCCCCATAGCGCTCCATCAGGAGGGTGAGGACGTGGTGGAGTGCCTTCCGCCCGCCGGTGCGTCGGCGGATCTCGAGATCCAACAACAGCCCCACCAGACCGCCCTTCAGGTAGTAGGAAACGGAACGGTTGTCGAAGTCGGGCGTCGGATGCGTGAAGCTGATCCAACTGTCGAAGGAAGAGGCGGCGAGAGACGTCCGGGCGCGGCCGGGCACTTTCTCGAGCTCCTGGATCTGCTCGGCAATCGCCGTTAAATAGTCGTCCACCGTGTAGAGGCCCGCTCTCCGGCACACCAGATAGGCATAGTAATCGGTCAAGCCCTCCATGGCCCAGAGCAGGTGGGTGTACACCTCGCGATTGTAGTCAAACGGGCCCAGCATGTCGGGGTGGATGCGCTTGACATTCCAAAGATGGAAGAACTCGTGTGCAAACAGGTACAGGACATCCTTGTATTGGCTCCAGGGCTTGAAGGCGGTGCGGGTCACCCCGCAGGTGGTGGAATTCAGATGCTCGAGCCCGCCCCAACCCGGCAGCCAGATCGACTCCGTGCCCGGCAGCAGGTCCACGATGTGGACAATGAAGGTGTAGTGCGCATACGGGAGGCCCCCCATCATATCGGCAAATGCCGCCACGATCGTTCGCAGGTCGTCCACGAGGCGATCCGGATTTTCGTTGCCGTAGCCCCAGATCGCCACTTCATGCGGCTTTCCGCGGACTTCAAACCCATAGCGCCGGTGTGTGCCCACCTCGACCGGGCAGTCCACCAGGATGTCATAGTCGGGTGCCCGAAAGTGAAACGGGTGGCCGTCGACCCGATCCAGACCGGTGGACACCTGCCAATGCTCGGGAGCGCGCACGTAGAGATCAATAGGGACGTCCCGGACGCCGTCCACCATGAAGAAGATGTTGGTGCCGTTCCAATAGGCGTGGGTCGCATCGGCATGCATGCCGCTGTCCGCCAATTGGAAGGCGTACGCGTGGTAGACAATCGTTGCTGCGTCCGCCGCGTCAAATCGCCAGACGTTCTTGGCCACCTTGGTGAGGGACAGGGGCTGCCC
Source organism: Clostridiales bacterium (assembly GCA_027318915.1). Next base: position 1,565 of record DAHVOH010000006.1, on the reverse strand, counting down.
CACCGCATCAACGGCGGACACATCAAAGAGGTGCCGAGAGAAGTCCTGCACCACGTACGCCCCGGGCGCCCAAACCGGCAGCGCCAAGTCATGGGTGCCGGGAGCCAATCCCTCTAAATGCAGTGTCACCCGGTACAGGTGCCGGGCCGCATCCGTACAATCGACCGTAAACGTCTCGGTCATCGCCACAACCTCACCTCGCGATACGGTTCGCCTCGCGGTGCGACTTTGCCTGCAGGGCCATGAACGGGTCGTCGCACCGTGGGCCGCCATGGCTTTCACGGCAACCCGCGTCGGGGTCGCCGTCGGTTCCGCAAGGCGCCGTCCGGGGAAGGCATCACCCGGGTGTGGATGCTAAGATTCAGGCGGCCGCAGCGAAGACCCGGATGATGGGGGACGGGCACATCGGGGGCCGTATGCCGGCGGCGCATCTTTGACGGTGGCCCGGTGTATTTCGTCAAGCCTTTTTGGGTCTTCCGCACTTTTGGTGATCGTCGAGGGAAAATCGTTGCCACGGCGGCGTTTCCGAGCGAGAGTGATAGTGTACTTCGCCCCCAGGCCCAGCGAGGAATTTCTTGTGACGGGAGATCACCAAAGCTGCGCCAGAGCCACCTTTTCCCCCGCTTTCATCACGCAAAATGCCCCACCGTGCTGATCTGCCCCCCGAAAAGTGGACACCGGAGAAATTCCCCAGGTCGCCGCATAGCGATACGGGGGGAGAGACCAGGCATCCCCTGCACCCTCGCCCCGATACCCAGGCCTTCAAGCTCCCGGTCATCCGGGCCGGTCTCGAGGATCATCAGGCCGTGCGCGCCGTCGCCCGACCGTTCGCCGTCGCCCCTTCCCGCGTCCGTGATGGGCTCCGCCGGTCTGACGAGGGCGGGGAGCCCGCCGAGCAGGACCGGCGCGGCCAGCCAGACCCGCGCCCACCCCGACGTCTGCCCCCAGGGCTCTCGCTCGCCGAGGAAAATGCCGGGCTCCAAGCGGAGAATGCGTCCCTAAAAAAGTGTGGGCCCGGGAAAGGGGGGACGGCGACCACGGGACCGCTATGCGGTCATCGCGACATTGCGGGGAGCGTTCCCCCTCGGGCTCTTAGTCCCGGTTGCGGGCCATGACGTCGGGCCAGGGGATCCAGAGTGTGGCATCTTGTATGCGGGCAGGCAGGGACGCCCCACCTATCCATATCCACCGCCCGTTCTGGTGAAGGCTCTGCCGCGAGGCGCATCTCAGGATGTATCCGACTAGCGCTTGGAACAGCCCTGTCACCAGAACCACTTGATCACATTCTTGCTGGGGCTGCGGGTGGACGACCTCGGCCCCGATGCCACCGCCCGCACCGTGTTCTGCCAGCACATCCTCCCCCACGACCAGGCCTGCGCCGCCTTTGACGCGGCGATCGCGGGTGCCTGGGACCGGGTGCTACTGGATTGGCGACAGCCAGCCCCGGTGGCCATGGCCAAAGTATTGCCCGATCCCGGCGGCGCCGTGGGCGGGTCGGGCACGGCGTCCATCCTGCTCGCCGGGATCGCGGTCGCCGCCCTGCTCACCGCCGCGCAGACCTACCT
>DAHVOH010000069.1 GCA_027318915.1 Clostridiales bacterium | reverse complement strand
CGGGAGCCGAGGCGGTCGTCGAAGATGCCCCCGGCGAACAGCAGGGGGGCGGCGCCGCAGGGTCTGGCCCCCACTCAGTGGTCTCATAAGAGTCGTATCGCCGATGCTGGGTGACCGACGGGGCAGGTCGGCATCCGGTCCCGCTGATCGCAATACTTTCGCAGGTCTAGCGTGGGAGGAGAACATGATGCTGAGGTTGACACACAAACGGCGTTGGGGGGTGAGGGCCGGTGCCGGGGTCATGCTGTTGAGCCTGGCCACATTGGTAGCGGCTTGCAGCCCCGCCAGCGCCCCCAAACCGGCGCAAACCGGTGTGACCGCAAAGCCCGGCGGGACCGTTGTCGTTGCTTTGGGACCTTTGACCGGCATCGACTGGTATTTGCCTTTGATGGCGGTGGCGTACAACAGCACCACCAATGCCACGGCGCAATCCTTGGAGTACAAGGGGCTCTATGTGACCGGGAGCAACGGCCAACCGGATTACGCACGGAGCATCGCCAGCGACATCACCTGGAATCGGGCCGGCACGATCTTTACCGTAAAGATGAACCCGAAGTGGCATTGGTCCAACGGCGCGCCGGTGACGGCGCAAGATGTGCAGTTCAACTGGCAGATGATTCAGGCGGCCAGCTCGCCGACGGCCCCGGCGCCGTGGCCTTGGACGGGCGCGGGGCCGGACAGCCTGCCGACGCTAGTGAAGACCTTCACGGTGGTCAATAACTATGAGTTTCAGGTGACGACCGTCCACCCCGTCAACCAGCTGTGGTTCGAAGGGATGCTGGGCGACTTTACCCCGTTTCCGAAGGCGGCCTGGGACAAGTACCCCAACAGTGCCAGTCAAGAACTGGCCTACCTGACGCAGAACGGCAGCAACCCCAGTTTCTTTACCGTGACCGACGGCCCGTTCCGCTTCCAGTCGGCAGTCCAGGAGCAGTCGTGGACGTACGTGCCGAACCCCCGCTATAGCGGTCACAAGGCGTACTTGGACCGCCTCATTTTCCAGTATGAGGCGTCCGACACGTCCGAGGTGAGCGGCTTGCAAACGGGGACGGTCCAGGTGGGGTATTTGCCGGCCTCCGAGTATGCCATCCGTAACCAGTTGACCCTGGACCGCTTCGTGCCCTTGCCGAGCGCGGCGATGGGGCGCACGCTGCTCAACTTCAGAAACCCGCAAGTGGGGTCTATCCTGCGGCAGTTGCCCGTTCGCGAAGCGATGCAGCTCGGTATCGATCAGCCGACGATCCTGCGGGTCGTGGACGACAATTTGGGCGTCCTGGATGCGGGGCCGGTGGTCTCGATTTCACCGTGGCTGGATCCGGCCTTGAAGAAGCCGGTGTACCCGTATGACCCTGCCAAGGGCGTCAAGATCTTGGAGGCCAACGGTTGGCATATGGTCAACGGCGTCATGACCAACGCGCAGGGCCAAAAGCTCTCGTTTACCATGACATATCCCACCGGCAGCAGCTCGATATTGGCGATGGTTCAGTTGATGAAGCAGGACTGGGGCAAAGAGGGCATCCAAGTGGCCTTGGAAGGGCTGCCGTTTCCCACGATGCTGCAGTACCACCGTCAACCGACCAAATGGCAGATTCAAACCGGGCTGGAGCTCACCGGCGGCATTGGCTATCAGGTGGATGAGTCGGTTTTTGCCACCGACGGACCGTTGAACTTCATCGGCTACTCCAATCCGCAGTTGGATCAAATTATGGCGAACGCGCTGAAGCCGCAGCCGTCCATCAGCGCGTCGCGGGCCGCGATTTACGCCTACCAGTCGTTTATCGCCCATCATCTGCCCAACTTGTGGATGCCCGTTCCGGATTCGTTCAACGAGATCGCCAAGAGCGTTCACGGCGTATTGAGTTCGGTCCCGGTCAAGGGGACATTTGCCATTTACCCCCAATACTGGTGGGTCAGCCAATAGTCGAGACCCCACCGAACCCGACGAGGTGCCGGCGGGGAGAGTGGGCCATCCCATTCTCCCGGCGCGCCCCGGGCGGCCGGACCAGGAGGCCATGGGGGAACGGTTGCCGATCGGCGTCCGCCTTATGTTCCGGACACTCCGGAGTCCTGAGAGGTGTTGGCTCGATGGTTGCCATTGATGTTGGGTTCTAGTGAGGGAGAGGGCGCGCATGCGAGATCCATCCCAAGCGGCGACATCCGGACTGGAGATGTCGGTCCAGAATCTGCTGAACCGGCAAAGCGTCGATTATGTGGAATTGCGGTTGGAAATCAACGAGGTGACCGTTATCGAGTTGCGTGACACGCACCGTCAGCGGGTCGACCACCAACTGGACGTGGGCGGCAACGTGCGGGCCGTGTCCGGCGGGTATGCGGGGTTTGTCCATTTCGACGGATGGGGAGACCTGGAGCGCCATGTGGCCGATGCCGTGCTCCTGGCCCGCTTAGCGGAGGCGCAAAATGCCGGCTACCGCGAGACATGGGCCCCGAGCCCTCCGGTGCAGATCCGGCATCGGGTCCAATATGGAGAGGATCCGCGCCGCATCGGTGTCGACGCCAAAGTCGACTTGTTGGCCGGCTACGCCGACTTGGGCCGCTCTGCCGACCCTTCTATTCAATCGGTTCAGAGCCGCTACTTTGACCGTTACCGCCACCTCTGGTTTTTCAACAATGCCGGGTCCGTTGTTGAGCAGGAGAAACTGGATTTGGGCGGCAGCATTCTGATGATAGCGCGTCGGCAAGGCGCCGTCGCCCAACGCGGCGTCAGCTTCGGCTCGTCCAATGATTTCGGCGTGGTGCGCGGCCTGGACACGGAGGTTATGGAGGCGGCTCATCGGGCGGTGAGCCTGCTGGATGCGCCGGAAGTGGAAGGCGGGGAGTATACCGTCGTCATCGACCCGCATTTAGCCGGGGTTTTCGCCCATGAGGCCTTTGGTCATCTGAGCGAAGCGGACGGTCAGGTCGGCGATGAGGGTTTGCTGCAGGCGATGCGACTCGGACGGAGGTTTGGACCGTCCAGCCTGCATATTTACGACACCGGCCGCGACGAGGGCAGTCGGGGTTATCTGCCCGTCGACGATGAAGGCGTGGAAGCACGGGACATTGATTTGATTCGCGATGGTGAGTTGGTCGGCCGACTCCACTCCAAGCGCACCGCGGGAAGCTTGCAGGAGGAGCCAACCGGCAACGCCCGGGCGTTGCATTATCGATTCGCGCCGATCGTTCGGATGCGCAATACGGTTATCGCGCCGGGCGATACGGCGGTCGCGGACCTGTTTCGCGGCATCAAGCGCGGGATTTACGCGGTGGGCAGCACCGGCGGCCAAACCAACGGCGAGTTGTTTGCCTTTCGCGCCGCCGAAGCCTACCTGATTGAAGACGGCCAGGTGACGCATCCCTTACGGAACGCGGTCCTGACCGGCAACGTGTTTTCGACGCTAAACAATATCACCGCCATTGGCAGCGACTTTACCCGCTACGAGGGCGGCGGCGGATGCGGCAAGGCCGGACAGATGCCGCTGCCGGTAAGCCACCACGCTCCATCCCTACGCATTGAGCGTTGTTTGGTGGGAGGGGTTCGCTCATGAAAGTTCTGGAAGGGCAGCCGCCCTTGACGGCGGTGGTCAAAGACCACGTCCGGCCGGGGGAGCAGATTCTGCTGGTGGAGAACCGGCGCGAACAGATGAGTGTGCGCGTGAAACAAGGACGGCTCGAGGCGGTGGAGCGGGGTCACGAAGCGTTTCAAGCGGTACGGTTGATTACCAAGGGCCGGTTCGGCTATCAGGGAGCGCGGGCCGCCGACTGGTCGGAGCTGCTCGCCGACGCGAGACGTCATGCCGCACAGGGCCCCAGCGCCGATTGGACGCTGAGCGACCTGGGGCCGGCCTATGAGCCGAATCCTGCCGAGGTGCCCGACCCGAGCCCCGAGGCGCTCTGCGTTCAAGCCCGTGCGCTCAGTGCCAGCGTGCAATCCATGCGGGACGGTCTTGTTCCGCAGGTGCAGATCCGCTGGACCCGGCACGTCACGCGGATGGCGGATGAGCAGGGTCGCGAGCGGCGTTGGGTGCAGACGGAAGGTCAGATAGCCGTCAACGGACGCGTGGTCAAAGGCCAGGATTTTTGGACTGTGGGCGATCATGCCGGCAAAGCGGGAGGCTTGCCCGATGCCGATGCCTTGCTGGCGCATGTGCGCGAGCGGCTGGATTGGGGTCGGCACATCGTGGATCTGCCGCCTGGCGCCTATCCCGTGCTCGTCCTGCCGCCTGTCGGCCTCAGCCTGTTGACGGCGATTGTGGCCCGACTTTCGGCCCCCGCCGTCGTGACTCGCACGAGTCCCTGGGTGGACCGCGTAGGGGCTCGGGTGTTGCATCCGAGCGTCTCCTTATACAGTGACCCCACGGTGGAAGACGGCCCTCGGAGCGTGCCCTGGGATGACGAGGGCACGCCGACGCGGCGAGTCCCATTAGTGGAGGAAGGGGCCGTGCGGGAATGGATCCTGGACCGGCAAGGCGCCTACCAATTGGGCATCCTTCCGCCGGGCACAGCGTTTTCGGGAGAGTTGGGATCGCTGCCGACCGCCCGTCCCAGCAATCTGGTGGTCGGGAAGGGCCAGCAGGAAGACGGTTCCTTACTGGCTTCGCACCCCCGCCTGCTCATTTTGGAGGGATGGATTGGGGGGAGGCCCGTGAACCCGCTGCGCGGCGAGATTGCCGGCACGGCGACGGGCCTGTATCTTGTCGAGCACGGGGCAGTCGTGGGCCGGATCAAAGATGCCGTCGTTTCCGTCAATGCCTTTGACGCGTGGGGGGACCGCCTCCTCGCGCTCTCGCGTGCGCGCCGGTGGGTCGGCGGAGGCATGATGCAGCTGGCGCCGGCGCTCTTGCCGTCGTTGCTGGTGGACAAGGTGGGCGTGGCCCGTAAAACCTAAGGGGACGGGGGAGTCGTCTGACGGACCGGGGCCAGCGGGATGGAGACCATGCCGGTTGCGGCATGTCCGGGACGGCAGCCGGGTGAGGAACCATAAGTCCGGTGCCGAAGTGACCGAGCCGGAGGTGGAGGGTCATCGAGACGGCAGATACACTGGGGGGGGCCGAAGGGCCCGTGGTGCCCGTGATGGGAGAAACGTTGTGGATGCCGCCGTCCGTGTCGCGAGCCAAAAAGGTCTGGCGGCACCCGTTGGCGCGCATCGGGCTGGTGGGGCTGGTGATCGTCGTCGCGTTCAGTTTCCTGGGGCCGGTGTTTTATACGGCCAGCCCCTACGCGCTGCACATCACGCATCTCTTGCAGCCGCCGAGTGCTCGGTTCCCGTTGGGGACCAACAACCTGGGCCGCGACATGCTGGCGCGCTTGATGCTGGGCGGGCAGACCTCGCTGGAGGTGGGGTTTGCGGCTGCCTTGGCGGGCATGAGCATCGGCGTGATCTATGGGCTCGTAGCCGGCTATACGGGTGGCATGGTGGATACCTTGATGATGCGGTTCGTCGACATGCTGCGCGCCATTCCCGGGCTCTTTCTGCTGCTGTTCGTGGACTCGGTGGTGCGACCCAGTCCCCTCTTGCTGGTGTTTCTGATTGCCGGGGTCTCGTGGCATGGTGTGAGTCGGTTGGTACGGGGCGAAGTGCTTCGTCTGCGGTCTGAGGCGTACGTGGAAGCCGCCGTCTCCATGGGGGCCTCCAAGGGAGCCATCATGCGGCGGTACCTGTTTCCCAATGCCATTGGCACCATCATCGTGGCCACGACCTTTGCCATAGCGGACGCCATCCTGGCCGTCGCGGGGTTGAGCTTCCTGGGGCTGGGGCTTCCACCCCCGCTGCCGAACTGGGGTGCGATGTTGGCCGACTCCATGGCCTATCTGCCCCAGAACGCGTGGTGGCTGGTATATCCGCCGGGCTTCATGATTCTGTTGACGGTCCTGTTCATTAACTTCGTGGGTGACGGCATTCGGGCGACGTTCAACACACGGCGCGGCCGCGCCGAGCGGAGGGGGACGTGATGGGACACGTCATCTTGCGACGGGTGGTGCAAGCGATTCCCACCCTGTTGTTTCTGACCATGTTCAGTTTTGGTTTGATGCATGTGGTCCCGGGCGGGCCGGCCGTCATCATGCTCGGCAATAACGCGACGCCGCAGCTCATCGCGGAAATCAACCGTTCGCTCGGGTTGGACAAGCCTCTCTACTTGCAGTATCTCATCTGGATGGGGCAGCTGCTGCACGGCAATCTCGGGTATGCCTACACGTACCAGCAGTCCGTTACCAGTCTCATCCTGCAAAATCTGCCGCGGACGCTGATCCTGGTGCTGGTGGCGATTTTGATTTCCCACCTGCTGTCCATCTGGCTGGGCGTGGTCCAGGCGGTGCATCAGTCGTCGCCGCTTGACCATGCTATTACGACGACGACGTATATCTTCTACTGCATGCCCGTGTTTTGGCTGGGTCTTCTGATGGTATCGGTGTTTGCCGTAAACCTGCGGTGGTTTCCGGTCGGGGGCGTGACCAACCCGTTGCTGACCCAACCCTCATTGGGTTCCTATGTGTATCACATGGTGCTGCCGGTGATCGTGCTGGTCATTGGGACCGTCGCCGGTTGGACGCGGTACCTGCGGGGATCGATGGTCGACACCCTGAGCGAGGACTATATCCGCACGGCTCGCGCCAAAGGGCTGGCTGAACCGCGCGTGCTGTATGTGCACGCGCTGCGCAACTCCGTTATTCCGCTCATCACGCTGGTGGGGTTGTCTTTGCCGGGACTGTTCAGCGGAGCTCTCATCATCGAGATGATCTTCAACTACCCGGGCATGGGGCTGTTGTTCTGGGATTCCGCTCAGCAGCGTGACTATCCGGTGCTGATGGCCATCGTCTTGATGGTGGGGGTGCTGACGATCGTGGGCAATCTGTTGGCCGACATCCTCTACGCCATTGTGGATCCACGCATTCGCCACAGCGGCTAGCGGGTCCTGCCCCGGGCCGGCCGGCTCCGACCCGTTGAGGGGACAGCGCCAGTCCCGAAGGCCGGTGACTGTCCTGCAGCATAGCGTCCGGCCAGCGCGGGTTGGACGTGCCGGAGCCTCGGGACACGGGCAAAACCGGCCGATCGCCGGGAGGCCGGGTTGCCGGTATCAGGCGGTCAAACGTGTGAATCGTCGTGAGTCAGCCGGGACCGGGCGCCGGGAAAGGGGTGAGGGGAGCGGCGTGAGAGACATGCTGGCGCGAGCAAGACCGATTCGAGCCGAGAACCTAAAGACCATGGGGGTGGGCGCGGTCCGCCGTGCTGATGGCGCTCAACGGACCGGTTTGGCGCCGGGACGCCGTATTTCTCACCCCGCCTAAAATCCGGAAGGTCGGCGGTTGCGCTCGTCGGTCGAGGTGCGGTACAGGCCCCGGGGCTATCGGGTTTGCGGCCCCATGCCTCGTGGTCAGCGGGAGCGGGCGCGGGGGCCTTCCACCGGACACACGCGGGCGCCGCCTAACCCGGTGTCGTGTGGTCCCCTGACCAGACTCGCGAAAAGTGGATGGGCGCAGGAAGGACAAGACGTTGGAAGTGCTGTTTCCACGCGAGCTGGGGTGTGACGGCCTTCGGACCCGCATCGGGCTCGAGATCAACCGCTGGTCCGAGCTGGCGGTCGGTCTGCACGTCTTGTCGCGGCCGGGTTTTCACGGTCCCTTCTTGCGCTGGGCGCTCAACACGCGGGCGGAAATGCGGGCCGATGTCGTCGCCGTCGTGGATCAGCTGTATCCCATCCTGACCGGCCTGCTGCCGCATGTGATTCCCGATCCGGCGGAAGGCATCGACGACCTCTCCACCTATCGCCGGTGGCTCAAAGCCCAGCCGCTGGCCGGATTCCAGGCGGACATTGCCCAAGTCCGCGAGCGCTGGACCCAGCACTATGACGCCAAGATGGCCCGTCATTCCGAGTGGGCGGCTATGGACGCCTTACGGGAAGCAGGTTTTTGGGACCAGCTGACGACGGAGGCAGACACGCTTCGCGACATGTGGCTGATTGCCGTCGAGCATTTCTGGCACACGGTGTTTGAGGTCTTCTGGCACGACATGGCACCGCTGTTGGGACGGGCCCAAGCCACGGCGACCCGCGCGTTGGAACGGCACCACCCGGTGGAGTGGCTGGGCAGGCTCTCGCCCCAGACCCAAGCGGAGTCCGGACGCGGCAGTCTACGCTTCCTGATCCCGTGGTCCGGCCGCTACGAAGCGCCGCTGGATATCCGGGTGGTGGTTCGCCTGAGTGTCCTCGCGCTCCCCCACACCTTGGTGCATTGGCAGCCGCCTGTGCTCACCGTGGTATGCGCCGCGCCGGAAGTGCGGGAGTTTGCCGGGCCGTTGCCCTTTCCTCCCCGCGGGGAGCTGTTGTTGTCGGTTTTGGGGGACGCGAGCCGCCTGGAAATTTTTCGCTACCTCATCGGCAAGGCGCTCACACCGGGAGCGGTGGCGCACGCGTTGCGGTTGACGCCCAGCACGGTGACGCGACATCTGGCGTTTTTGCAGGAAGCGGGCTTGGTGGAGCGCGAACGGCAGGGCCATTTCATCTTTTATCGGGCGCGTCCCGACACTTTGGCCGAAGTGTTGGAGCCGTTGCTGCACTTGAACAAGTCGGCCGATCCCGCCTTGACGACGTGGTTTGGATAAGAGGAGGTTGTGCCCATGACAGCATCGATGAACTGGGTCGAAGTCTCTATTGAGACCGCCGATCACGGACGCCTGCAAGCCTTTTGGCGTCGCGGGACCCGCGGGGCGGTCCTATTGGCGCATGGTCGGGTCTTTGACGCCGAAAGTTTCCGGCCCTACGGGGAGGTGTTGGCGGCCGATGGCTACACGGTGATGCGGATTAATTTCCGGGGATATCATGACTCGACCAGCGGTCGGAGCGGTCCCGGCGCGCAGCATGAAGATGTCTTGGCCGGGGCTCGGTGGCTGGAGACCACGACGGGCCAACGTGTCGTGGGACTGGGCGCGTCGATGGGGGGAGGGGCCGTGTTTCGCGCGGCGGTGCAGGACGCGGACCAGTTTGCCGCCATTGTGGGCTGGTCGCCGGTGCCGGTCTCTGCCGATGAGGCGCACGCGCTGCACCTCCCCAAGCTGGTGGTGTGGTCGACCGAGGAGCCGATGGCGGGTGCGCTGGCTTTTTATTACGAGCAATTGGCCGATCCCAAGCGCCAACACCTGTTCAAGGGCGACGCCCACGCCCAAAAAATCTGGGCCGGCCCGCGCCGTGCCGCCCTCACCCAGATTGTGGCCGGATTCCTCACCGAGGTGTTGCCGGCCGGCGTCTCGAAATCCGGTTGATCAGTCCCCAAACCGTCCGTCGCCGCCCGGTCGGGCCTCCGTCGCGTCGGGTCGGACGGCTGACCGTGGGATGGATCGGCAGGGCGTTCGGGCGCAATGGGTGGGGAGGGGCGGACGTGGCAGACAGAGGAGGCAACAGGGTGCCCGGATCCTGGGCCGGGGCAGATCGGGTGGGGATCATGGGGGGGTTTGGGCCCTTGGCCGGGGCCCACTTTTACCGTCGCTTAATCGAGCTGACGCCGGCCGGGGATGACGGCGAGCATGTGCCCGTAGTCCTGATGACCAACCCGGCCACACCGAGTCGTCTGGCCCATTTGTACGGAGACGGGCCTTCCCCGGTGCCCGCGTTGGTCCATCTGGCCCAGGAGTTGGCGCGGAGCGGCGCCACCGTGCTGGCGATCCCCTCGGCCACCGTGCATGCGTATTACGCCGAGATTCAGGCGGCGGTGGGCATTCCCGTGCTGCATCTCCCTCAGGTGGCAATGGCCGCCGTGCGCGCACGCGGGGTCAAGCGGCTGGCCCTGTTGGCGACCACGCCCACCCTCTCGCTCCAGCTGTACCGTCAGCCGGCCGAGGAGGCGGGAATCTCGGTGCTCGTGCCGGATGGTGGCACGCAAGACGAGGTGATGACGGTCATCACCCGCGTCAAGGCCGGCGGTTTTCCCACCGAACCGGCGGCGCGGTTGGGTGCTCTGACCGCCCGGCCGTGGGCGGCCAAGGCGGACGCGTTGCTGTTGGGATGCACCGAGCTGCCGGCGGCATATCCTCCTGCGTTACGCCCGCCCGGAACCTTCGACGCCACCGATGAACTGGTTCGTGCCGTGTTGCGGTATATCGGTCGATTGCCCTGATGGCGCGGTTGTCGGCCGGGAGTCCCCGTTCGGGGGGAATGCCCCGATGACCCGCCGCTGTCTTCATGTGTTGCACAGGAGGCCTGATAAGGATGACCGGATTGAGCCCCGATGATTTGCTCCGCATGGTCCTGGTGGAAGATCCTGTCCTGGCGCCGTCCACCGGGGACGTACTGTACGTGCGCCGCTGGCCGCACACCGATGGGCGCCGGTATCAGAGCGAAATCCGCCGGTGGTCGCCGGCCGGAGATATCGCGTTTACCGGCGGGCAGGGACGGGATTGGGCACCGCGGATTGCGCCCGACGGCACCATGGTCGCCTTTTTATCCGACCGGAGCGGGGACGTGCAGCTTTGGGTCATGCCCTGGGGCGGAGGCGAGGCCAGGCAGCTGACGCACATGGCGTCTCCGCCGTCTCCGGGGGTGTGGGCGCCGGACTCCCGCCGGCTCGCGTTCCTGGCCCCGGAGGCGTACGGCCCCGAACGGGAACCTGGCTATGCCGAAGACGTCGTCGTCGTGCGTCGCCTGCACTACCGTAGCAATGGCGAGCGCATTCATGAGGAACGCCGGCGGCAGGTGTTCGTGGCCGACCTGACCGGATCGATCAAGCGCGTGACCGATGGGGCGTACGACTACGCATTCCCGGCCTGGTCGCCCGACGGGCGGTGGTTGGCCTTGGTGTCTCGCCGCGCGGCGGATGCCGACGGCGCTTTGTTTCGCGATTTGTGGCGACTGGAGTGGGAAACGGGGAACCTCACCCGCCTGACGGAGAACTTGGTCGTCCAACAGCCCGCGTGGTCGCCGGACGGTCGCCACATCGCCTTCGTTGCCCATGATGGCCAGTTCGGGCGGGCCACCTGTGCGCACCTTTGGTGGGTGGCGGCGGACGGGCACGCGCCGGCAGCGCCGGTTGCACCCACGTGGGACGTGGAAATCGGGAGCCACGTATTGTCGGACGTGCGCGGAGGCGGATCTCTGCCCGGGCCGCTGTGGACGCCGGATGGCCGGGAAATCTGGGTGGTGGTCGACCAGGGCGGGGTCACGCGGCTCGACGCGGTGCCGGTGAACGGCGGTTCGCCTCGGGAATTGTTGGGCGGTGAGCGCACCTTTTACGGTCTGGCGCTGGACGTGTCATGCACACGCTATGCGGTGGCGGCCTCGGATCCTCTGTCGCCGGGTGAGTTGTCTGTGGGGCGGATCGGCGGGACAGAGGAGCGGATAACCGACGCGAATCCATGGCTCGCGGAACGCACCCTCTGCCCGCCCGAGCGGTTTTGGTGCGAAACCCCGGGCGGTCTGCAGGTGGAAGCCTGGGCGATGCCGCCGGCCGGCGACCGATCTGCGCCGCATCCCACTGTGCTGGAGATCCACGGAGGTCCTCATGCGGCCTACGGGGCGACGTTCATGCTCGAGTTTCAAATCCTGGCCGGTCAAGGCATTGGGGTGGTGTACGCCAACCCGCGCGGGTCCACCGGTTACGGGCAGGCTCACTGCACGCCGGTCCAGGATCACTGGGGCATCGGCGCTGCCGAGGACGTACTGGCCGTGTTGGACGCGGCTCTGGAGCGCTTTTCGTGGATGGACGCGAGTCGACTGGGTGTCACCGGCGGTAGCTTCGGAGGGTATCTGACCAACTGGCTGCTGACCAGAACGGACCGCTTCCGGGCCGCCATCGCCCAGCGTAGCGTGTCCAACCGCTATAGCTTCGTGGGCACCAGTGACATGGGGTTCCGGGGGATTGAGGAATACGGCGGGCCATGGGCCAACCCTGAGCACTATCGGGACAGTTCGCCCCTTGCCTACGCCGACCGCATCACGACCCCTCTCTTGCTCCTGCATGCGGAAGAAGATTGGCGCTGCCCCATCGAGCAAGCCGAGCAACTGTTCGTGGCGCTCAAGATGTTGGGCCGTGAGGTGGAGCTGGTTCGCTACCCCGGCGAAAACCATGAACTGAGTCGAAACGGCCGGCCCTATCATCGCGTCGACCGCTTGTGGCGCATTGCCCGCTGGTTCGGCCAGCGCCTCTAGGACACAGGCGGCCTGAGTCGAGAGGGGAAGGGAAGAACACGCCATGGAACCCACGTTCTCCGAGCTACAATGGCGGCTGGCAGGCCCCTTTCGGGGCGGGCGGGTCTCCGCCGTCGCGGGTCACCCCGGCGACGCCCTGACGTTTTACTTCGGCGCCTGCGCAGGGGGCGTCTTTAAGACCGAGAACGGCGGCATGACCTGGCGCAACGTCTCCGACGGCTTTTTTCGCACGGGCGCCGTGGGGGCGCTCGCGGTGGCGCCGTCGGACCCCAACGTTCTCTATGCGGGCATGGGCGAGGCCAACATCCGGAGCAATGTGTCGCACGGCGACGGCGTGTATCGTTCCACCGACGCCGGGTCCACCTGGCAGGCGGCGGGGCTGGCGGATACGCGCCACATCGCTCGCCTGGCCATTCATCCCGCCAATCCGGACGTGATTTACGTCGCGGCCCTGGGCCACATTTACGGTCCCCACCCGGAACGGGGCCTCTATCGCTCCCTGGACGGGGGCCGACACTGGCGGCGGGTTCTATACCGCGATGCGCAGACGGGAGCCATCGACGTGGTGCTGGATCCGCACAATCCGCGTGTCGTGTACGCGGCGCTCTGGCAAGCATCCCGCACACCCTATGGCCTCACCAGCGGGGGCGGGGGCAGCGGCTTGTTCAAGAGCACCGATGGCGGGGACCACTGGGTGGAAGTGACGGCGGCAAGCGGTCTGCCCGCCGGCCCTTGGGGCCGGGTGGGCATTGCGCCGTCGGCGCGGCGGGATCGCCTCTGGGCTACCATCGAAGCACCGGACGGGGGGGTGTTTGGATCAGAAGACGGCGGCCGCACCTGGGAGAAGCGTGCGGACCGCCCGGAGCTGGCGCTCCGCCCGTGGTACTTTAGCCGGCTGACGGCCGATCCGGTGAACCCGGAGGTCGTCTACGACTTAAATTTGGACCTGTGGAGATCAGGGGACGGAGGCCGCACCTTTACGCGCGTGCCGACACCGCATGCGGACCACCATGACTTGTGGATCGATCCGCGAGAGCCCCGGCGCATGATAAGCGGCCATGACGGAGGCGCGTGCGTGTCGCAGGACGGCGGGCAGTCTTGGTCATCGGTCTTGAACCAACCCACGGCTCAGTTCTATCACGTCACCGTGGATCACCAAAAACCGTATCGGATTTACGGCGCCCAGCAGGACAACAGCACGCTGGCGGTGCCCAGCCGCTCTGACGCGGGCGCCATCACGTTGAGCGAGTGCTATAGCGTGGGCGGCGGGGAGAGCGGGTTTGTGGCCGTGCGGCCCGATGCGCCGCACATCGTCTACGCCGGCAGCAACGGGTCGGTGCTCACCCGCTATGACCATCGCTCACGGCAGCGCAAGGTGATTACGCCGTGGCCGGAGGAGGTGCGCGGCTTTTCCGGTCGGGACTTGCGGTATCGATTCGCCTGGACCTTCCCGGTGGTTTTGTCTCCGCAGGACCCGGATACGCTTTACGTGGGGGCCAACGTGGTCTTTCGGTCCCGGGATGAGGGGCAAAGCTGGGAGGTGATGAGCGGCGATCTGACCCGCCACGACCCTGATCGCTTGGGCCCGTCGGGGGGGCCCATCACGCGCGACAACGGCGGGGCGGAGATGTACGGGACCCTGGCCACCCTGGCGCCCTCGCCGGTCGATGCGCGCATCTTATGGGCGGGATCCGACGACGGGCTGATTCACGTGACCCAGGACGCGGGCCAAACCTGGCGGAATGTGACACCCGAGTGGTTACCCCCGTGGGCGCTCATCAGCTGCATCGAGGCCTCGCCGCATGCGCCGCAAACGGCGTATGTGGCCGCCACCCGGTATAAATCGGATGATCCGGCGCCGTATGTGCTGAAAACCGTCGACGGGGGCAACCAGTGGGAGTCGATCGCCGACGGCATTGGTTCCGACGAGGCGCCGCGTGTGATCCGGCAAGATCCCCAAGTGCCTGGACTGTTGTTTTTGGGGACCGAACGGGGCCTTTATCTCTCCGGGGACGAAGGGCGCCATTGGCAGCGCTTCCAGAACAACTTGCCGGTGGCACCCGTCTACGACTTGATCGTGCACGACGACGACCTCATTGTCGCCACCCATGGGCGTTCGTTCTGGATCTTGGACGACATGACGCCCCTGCGGGCGTTGGCGGGAATCCGGCCCACAACCCGTCTGCTTTCCCCGCGCAAGACGCACCGGTACCGCGGCGGTGCCGACTTGCGGAGCCGGGGCGACTCCGGGTACGCGTCCACGGACACGGCCACGGTGGGATGGGAGCGCCGTCCCGGCCTTTCGGCGCCAGGCGCCGTGTGGACCAATGCCGGAGAAAACCCCCCGAACGGCGTTGTCGTGCACTACGTTTTGTCAAAACCGCCTCGGGAGCCGCTGCGGCTGGAATTTGCCGACGCCCTGGGCACCGTCATCCAAAGTTTTACCGGTGATGGAGAGCAAAGCCGCGTGAAATCCCCGATGTTTCGCTTGGGAACGGAGGCCGGCCTACACCGGTTCGTGTGGGACCTGCGTTACCCTGACGCCGAGCCGTTGCCGGGCGCCGTCTTGCGGGGCGGCAACACGCGGGGCCCGCTGGCGCCTCCAGGCCTGTACCGGGTCGCGTTGACGGTGGATGGCGAAGTGTTCTCGGCCACGTGGGAGTTGGCCGCGGATCCGCGGCTTGACCTCGCTCCCGAGGAACATGAAGCCCAGTTTCGGTTTCTGTTGGCGGTACGGGACCAGTTGAGCGCCGTGCACCGTGCGGCGATGCAAATTCGCCGCATCCGGACGCCCTTGGTCGCCTATCTGGGGCGCTTGGGCCGGGCCCCGTCGGATGCGACGCTACGACAGCACGTCGAAGCGGTGCACGCGCGGCTCGACGCCATCGAAGAGGTCCTGACCCAGCCCCGAGCCCATATGCCGTTGGACTATCTCAAGTATCCCCCTGGGCTCAACGTGAAATTGGCGGCCCTGAAAAGCGCCGTGGAGCAGGCGGATGGGGAGCCCACGAGCGGGGCGCAGGCGGTGTTGGCGAGTTTGACGGAACGGGCGGACGAGCAGTTTGCCCAATTGCGCACCCTCATCCAGCAAGAGTTGCCGCCCTTGTTGGATCGACTGGCGTCACAGGCGCCGCTCGCACTGGAGATTGCGGAGGACTGGCGATCGGGGGAGGCGCGCTGAGCCATGGGAAGCGGGGGACCAGCGGGATCTT
>DAHVOH010000068.1 GCA_027318915.1 Clostridiales bacterium | reverse complement strand
GCCACCGGGGCGGGCTGTCGAGATGGTAACTGAGCAAGAAGCGGAGCTCTTGCAGCAGTCGGGGCGGCAGCAGATGCGCTTCATCCACCGCCAGCACCGGCTGCCGCCCCTGTTGGGTCGCCAGGGCCCACAGGGTGTCGCGCACCGGCTGCTCCGTCGCTTCGGGGAACCGGGCCGGCGGGGTTTCCAGCCGATGGGCGAGCCGCCGGTAGCAACCGGGCCCCCGAAAGACTGCCAATCGTCACCGCCACCGCAGTACCCCCGGGTCCGTATTGTTTTGTGCGGGGAGCCGGCCGCTTCCGAGCAAGGGATTAACACGCGTCCAGCGCCCGTGCGTAGCCCGCCCAGGACGTCAGACAAGTTGTCCAACGCCAAAAGAGGGGTGGTCTCCGGGGAGGCGAACACGACCAGGAACGGTCCGCAGGGGAGGAGATGGTGCAGATGGACCTGCTCGAACAGCTGTGGGTGGCGTGGCAACCCCTCGTCGATGTGCACACCAGTCGGGTGGTGGGGTACGAATCCTTGATCCGCGGCCCCGCCGCCACACCCTTCGCCACCCCGGCGGCCCTGTTTGCCTGGGCGGAGGCGGCCGGCCAGGCGTCGGCGTTGGAGGAGACGTGCAAGCGCCTCGCGTATGAGACGGCCCGCCATCTGTGGGTCGATCCGACCCAGCGCGTCTTCCTGAACATTGATGGGCGGTGGCCCGCGTTGCCGGACCGCTGGGACAGCGGAGCACCGGGGGAGATCCCGCTGGCCGTGGAGGTGTCCGAGGCGCGGTCCGTGCTGAACGATGAGGGGCTGCTGGCCGCCCTGGAACGGTGGCGGCGCCACGGGCATCTGATCGTCATGGACGACTACGGGACGGGCTACGCCGGGATGGCCGAAGCCCTGGTCCTCCAGCCCGACCTGGTCAAGCTGGACCGGGCGCTGATTGCCGGGGTGGAGCACAACGGCCAGAAACAGTCCCTGGTGCGGGCGGTGCGGAGCTGGACGGACGACCTGGGCATCGGGCTCTTGGCGGAGGGCGTGGAGACGGCGGCGGAGCTGGCCACCGTCGTGCGTTTGGGGTGCGACTACGCGCAGGGGTACTACTTGGCGAAGCCCGCGCCGCAGTTGCCGCCGGTGTCCCGGCCGGTCCTGCGCACCGCGCCACCCGCCCCGGCGGCGGCCCACCCGTCCCCGGCGCTCGCCTTCTACGCCCAGGCGGTGGCCGACAGCGCCATTCCGAGCTATGTGGTGGACCGGCGGCGGGAGCTGGTGGCCTGGAACCGTGCGGCCGAGCAGCTGTTGGGCCACGCGGCTGGCCAACTGGTGGGCCGGCGGTGTGCGATGGGGCCGCTGGATCACCGCGATGCGGCGGGGCGGCTCTTGTGCCGGGGCTTCTGCCCGCTGGTGCACAGCATGGCGGAGCAGGTGGTGCACACCATGGTGGTCAGTGCGGCCGATGCCGGGGGCGAGCGCCATCGGGTGGAGACGTGGGTGACGCCGATCTTTGACACCGCGCTGGGGCGGGTCGTCGGGGCCTTAGAGCAGTTTCGCCCCGTGGAGAAATCCGACGTGCCACACGGCGACCCAGCCAGCGGGCGTGTTCGCGCCTGGCGGGGGGAGGGGACCCACTGACCCTTCTCGCCCGTGATCGGCCAGGACGGCGTGCGCCCGTCGACTCAGGTCGCCCGGCACGCCAGCCAGGACCGCAAGACCTCGCTGACCGTGGCGTCGGGCACGCCCAGCAGCTGGCACCGGGCCGCAATGACCTCCAGCGCCGCCAGCGCGCCATGGTCGGCCGCTTCGGCGACGGTGATGTGGTCCACGACGTCGTCGATGAGCGAAGCGCGCTGCCAGGGGCGCTCACGGGTCGGGTCGCACATGGTGAACACCCCCTGTAGTGGCTACGCGGATGGATGAGGGCGGGCGACGGGATCGCGAAACGTTACATGTGTAGCGCTTGCGGTCGGGCGAGAGGGAAGGTCGGCGTCCCGTCTGGGCACGCGGGGCACGGCCTTCACGGTGACGGTCGACCCCGCGCCCGCGTCCGTCCCGTGTGGGACGGTCAGGAGGAAAAGGTCGGATCCGCGCTCGTGACACCGGTGCAGAAGGCAACGAACCCAAGACGCGCTTAAGGCAGGGGATCGGTCTACGGCGGCGGCCAGAAGACCACCAGCGGGTCGGCCGTCACTGAAAGAACAATCGTCCAGATGAAAGCCGTCCACCTCGACAATATGGCGCCGGTGGCGCTGATCATGTGCGGACATACGGACTTGCGGCACCAGCGGGCGCTACGGCCGCTGGTGGCCATTCGGCAACGGGTCACGAGCGCATGCCGCCGCTGACGGTGGCGGAGGCGGGTCCCTATGTGACCCACCAGCTCCAGCAGGTGGGTGGGGGTGGACCGGTCGGTGTTCACCGACCATGCGTTGCAGACCGACTGGGAATGGTGCCGGGGGGGCTCCCGCGGCGGCCCAACACCTGGGCGAGCGCCTGCTTAATGGCGGCGTATGCCGGCCAACTCACCCTCGTCGACGACTCCGTCGCCGTGACGGCGGCGACGGAGCTCCAGTGGGCGGGGGCCGTGTAACGCCGGGCTCCTCCGGCCCATCCCCGGTGCGGGGCGACGAACGCGTCATCCCGCACTCCTGTCCCCCGACGCGGCCAGCCAGCGCGGAACTCAGGCGGCCACACAGCCCAAGACCCTACGCCGTGCCTGCGAACACTTAGCTTCCGCGACGGGTTTTCCGTCGTTGCTATGCT
Organism: Clostridiales bacterium; assembly: GCA_027318915.1. The sequence continues at coordinate 13,172 of DAHVOH010000068.1, read as the reverse complement.
CAACGATGGTGACACCCCCGGAATCCGCGTGGGTCTCGCTGGAGCCCCACTGTTCATGTGCGGTCAAGCCACATGACATCAACCGCTACGACCTCGCCGTGCGTGGAGCGTCAGGCCGGGAAACTAGTTTTCTCGGAACTAACTCGCCGCCGTAGCGCAACAAGCGTCGGTATAGGCGGTATCATGCATCCGACGGCCATGAAGAAACACAGGGAAGAAGGCTGAGCCCGTGTCGCCCGAAGAGTTAATCGCCACGATTCATGCCGGCGAGCAGGATGAGTGGGAGTTCAAGACGGCCTTAGGGTTTCTCGGAACGGCCCGCCTTGACTTGGCTAAGGACCTCATCGCGATGGCGAATACGCCTGGTGGGGGCCACCTCTTGGTCGGAGTCGGCAAGGGGGAAGCCATTGAACCGGTGACGGAAGGGATGATTGACTCTTGGGGCCCAACCCGTGTCATGGGATTTCTAGAGTCGCGTTGCAGTCCGACACCCCGCGTGAGTCGCGAGGTTGTGGCCCTGCCGACGGGTCGCATCGTAGTCGTTTCCGTCGAGGAGTTTGCCGACGTTCCTGTCATTGTGACTAAAGATATCGCGCCGCCAACCGGTGGGGAAGTCCACCCCGGGGGCGCTGCTGATACGCGAGAACAAGTCCACCCGCCTTCTGCAGAGCGAGTCCGCAATGAGGGGCGTCTTGACACGGGCATATATGCGCAGTGGAGGAAGAGTCGCCTCGGTTGATAAGCCGGTGCGCTCTGGCGGAGGTGGTTCGATGGCTCCCGAGTGTTCCGACGGCGTCCCGGGCATGGTACAGCTGTCCAGCACCCACCGCCGTCAACTGGAGTGGTTTCATTCCCATGCCGGGTCCCTAGTTTCCTGGCCGCAACCACTACCGGACGGAAGCTTTCTGGCGTCGCGGGCCAAGGGAATCTATAAACCGAAGGGAGTCCACTATGCTGTCAGCGTGCACCACACCCTGAACAGTCCATACCCAGACCGGGATCCCATATCCGCCGCTAACGGAGGATGGATCTATTTATATCATCAGGAAACTCGCCATCAGTGGACAAATAAGGCACTTATGTATTGCCGGCAGAACGGCCTCCCTGTGGGAATCATGCGGCAGGTTCAACGCAGACCATCGTTGTATCGAGTATTGGGAGTAGCGTATGTTACCGACTGGAATGACGAATGGTTCCGATTTGAAAGCCTATCCCAGGCTCCGTCCCCGGAAGAGCGTAGTGCCTTTATTCTCCCAGAGGCCGATAAACGAGACTTTCGCGCAGTCACCGTGGCACAACGGAAAGGGCAAGAAGCCTTTCGCCGGGAGCTCCTAGCCCTGTACGGCTGTTGCCAGGTGACGGGAACCCCTGTGGCCGAGACGTTGCAGGCAGCTCATATTTATCCGGACCGAGGTATGGAGACGTATCACGTGTCGAACGGTCTCTTATTGCGCGCCGACATCCATCTCCTCTTCGACGCAGGGCTCGTCGTCGTCGACCCAAAGCGGTTGCTGGTCTTACTCGCGCCCCAACTGAGAACAGGGACATACAGTGGCTACCACCGTGTCCCTTTGCGATTGGGAGCCTATGCGGCAGGTCCGAGTCGCGAGGCCTTGCGGTGGCACCTTAGCGAAGCGGCGTGGGACGTCGCGGCCGAGATCTGACCCCTTGGGTTCCGACAACTCCAGTGCTCGCACCCCCTCCCCAAGCGCCTTTGAGTGCACCCCGGACCGACTCGGCGTACAACGAGCACCGCAAGAGACGTTCGTCAGCGTCTGGCAACTGACCGATTACGGCCAGCCGTGCCGTCGTTTTGTCGCATGGAAGAGCACGATAGCCCACCACATGGCCAGTTCTATAATGTCACCGAGAAATCCATGAAGTAGTAACCGTCATCCGTCTTATAGAATTCCACGGTAGTCCGCCCATAGCGTAAAAGATCTTCTGTATGCACGAATGCGCCGTTCGGCAAGCCTAAGCGCCCCCGGAAGTACTCCCCCAGTAGGCCGTTGTTGGTCGGGGTCTCCAGAGCTTTGCCGTTTTGTTGGGCACACCGGCACAGGAATTGCTTGTCGTCGTCGGTTATGACGGTGAAGTGCTCGACGGCCGGGAAGAAACGGTTGTGATACACCGTAGCGGGGACGGGAATGTAGGCTTGGTTGGGGTTGCGGCCCCGCCGTTGCCCCCAGTTTAAGCCCGCCGTCCTATGGACCGTGCCGTCCCTCTGGACTAAGGGACACACTGCTCTTGGCATGCCGGCGAACGCCTGGCCAGGCCGTTCGCCTGGCGTCCGCGGGTCGCTGGGCGTGATAAGTACATGCTCATCGATCGGCTCATACGTGCAATAGACGGTCGCGGGGATTAGGCCCTGATAGTAGGCCAGCGCCGAATCGGGGTCGCACTCAACCAACACCTCTGCCTGCCGCCCCGAAAACGCCTCTTGCGTGTAGTTAGCCGACCCGGTGAAGGCTTTAATAGCGCGGCCCTGATCCACCCAAACGTACACCTTCGCATGTACAGGGGCGTGTTCCATCATGACGTAACTACACGTAAACGTCCCCAACTGCTGGCTCGCGGCCAAGGCCAGAAACCCGCGGTGTTCGCGGTCGGCGATCCCGTGCACCGGGGTCATCCCCACGATGAGTTCAATCACGAGCCTCTCGTGGAGGGCGTCGAGCACCCGGCTCATATGCTGCGATGCCATCGTGGCCGACGCGAAGCCAGACACGATGTAGAGAGTCTGGGCGCTCTGCACCGGCTCGACTAGCGCCACGTCGAAGAGACTCTGAGTTATCATCCGAGCAACGCCCCGCCCTCCCGTGCCGCAGGTCCCGGCAGGTTCGCCTCGTCGGACTGATAGGGAACATGTGCGAAGGTCTTGAGCACCGCCATGAAAATGACGGCCGCGCCATCCGGCGGCACCGCCATGCCGATCTGCTTCCTCACGCTCTCCTTGGACCCAGAGAAAACGAAGTCGTCCGGGAACGTTTGGAGGCGCGCGCGTTCCCGATTGGTCAGCGCCCGGTCGTCGGACCAATGGTACACATGCGTTCCGCCGCCTCCACTTCCCGTGATGGTGTAGGCCGGCTTGTCCGGATCGAGCCGTCGGTAAATCTGGCTGATCTTGGCGCCGCGCACGTTCAAGCGGAGGTGAGGCGGCATCTTGTGTGCCGCCGTGAAGGCGTTCTCGCCGGGTGCAATAAACTGGAGCCGAGCCACCACCTGCGGGGCCTGCGCCGTGCGCTCATGGTTCGGCGCCGTGTCGGGGATAGGGGGCTCCTCAATGGCTTGCCGGCTGGTCCGTCTTGTCATAGGCGCTCTTGGGACGCGGAATTTTAGCCCCAAGTCGTCGCGGATGCCCACAATGATGATGCGATGACGCGCCTGGGGAACGCCGTATTGCTCAAACTTGTAAAGATGCGGCACCACGCGGTATCCGGCTTGCTCCAATTCGGTCAGGATGCGCGTAAACGCAGCGCCGTCGTTGGCATTCCGCAAACCGCCCACATTCTCGGCGACGAAAAACTGGGGGCGAAAGTGTTGCAGGGCTTGGATCCCGTACGCATAGAGCGGGCCGTAAACGCCGTCCATGCCGCGTTGCTCGCCCACGACGCTGAAATCGTTGCAGGGAAAGCCAAAGGCCAGAGCATCGATGGCGGGCCAACCCGCGTACTCCTTCAGGGCAAATGCCTCGCGGACGTCGCGATGTATCACCAGACCCCGGCCGTTGGAGCAAATGTTCCGCAGGTACGTCTCGCAAGTGTCTTTGTCGTAGTCGTTCGCCCACACATGAGCAATGGCGAACTGCTCGCCACTCGGCCCGTGCACCTGCTCACGCGTCGCTCCCAGAGCGAGGCCCCCTGGGCCACAGAACAGCTCCCCAAGCCGAAAGATCATCGTTCGCCTCCGTCCGCCGTCGTGATCGTCTCGGTTCCTCGTAACGATCCAACCACCCGGGCGACCACGCCGGCCAGGTCGCGCTGCGCTTCGTGTTCCCAGATGCGAAGCACCGTCCAGCCCAAGGTCTGGTAATAAAGATTAACCGCCGCGTCCCGTTGCTGATTGCGCGCCAGCTTGCGCTCCCAATATTCTCGGTTGTGATGCGGAATGTTCCCATGGTCGGGGCACCCGTGCCAGAAGCACGAGTCCAAGAAGATGGCCACCTTGACCTTCTTGACGGCGATGTCTGGGACACCCAGCAAGCCCCGGACATTCCGCCGGTAGCGCACGCCGGTATGCCACAGCGCGCGGCACACTCGTTCCTCAAGCTGGGTGTGGTCGGAGCGAATGGCTTGCATGGTCCGGCGGCGCACGGCCGGCGAAAGGTTATCGGTGCATTCTCCCCACCCCTGCATTCTTCCCACCATCCCACCACCTGCTGTGTGTCAGGATCGATTCGTCTGCTACTACTAGCATTTTACCGCATCGCGGACGCGCGCGCCCGCTCAGATCCTGACACCTGGGTGCCCGTCACAGGATTTATGTGGTTCAATGACTTCGAACCGGCTGGAGAACGTTACGGCCACAGCAGGGAGGTGGGCAGCGTAAGGCACTCAACGGACGATGGCGGCACGGCGCAAGCGGTGGGCCGCTTGTATCGCAACGGGTTTCATCAGTTAGATGTCCTCGCGGATGTGGACCTTGCGCCGCTTCTCGCCTGGCTGTTGACCATTTGCCCGCACCTGCACGTCCGGGCGGTGCGCGAGGCGAAATCGGGCGCAGTGAGCGTGTCCGAGCACAACGCCTACCTCACTCTGGTCCGAACAACCGGTCGGTGTCAGGTCTTCTATCATGTGGAGAGTCCGGCCATTAGCGACACTACATGGATCTGGAGGGGGCCGCGGGGGCTCCGGTACGTACACACGGGGGCGGTGCCGGCGTCTGTTGCCGAGGTGTCGTGCGGTCTGGACGGGGAAAACGTCCGGCGGCGGGCGGACGGTGCCCTTATCCTGCGCACCCTCACCGGGGTGGTGAGTTGTTTGGATTCCGCGGTGTTTACCAAGGTCCCGCTGGCGTTTGCTCCATCCGCCGCCCCCACACGGTCAGCCGTGGGAGCTCTGGCGGCCAGTCGGCCCTCTGTTACGTTGCCGCTCACCGTCGGCGGAGCTGGCCCTGTGCATGCGCGGAGCGGGCTCAATTGGGGCCAGCGCCCAGACGTTGGACGCGAGCCCAACCAAGCCTATATTCCGGTGCCCCGGACCATACATATGCGCCACCCCGGTTTCTTCCCCCCGCGCGGTGAAGCGTTCACGATGCTGACCGACGATGGCGATCAGTTTGCCTGCGTCATCGCGCAGGCCGGCGACAAAGCCATCCAAACCCCCAGCGACAACAGCATTCTCGGGCGGTATTTTCGTCGCCGCCTCCAGGTCGGACTGGGCGGTCTCATAACGCGGGAGCATTTGTTGCGGTATGGGAGAACGGATGTCAACTTGTACAAGTTATATGAACGCACATTCTTTATGGATTTTCAACCACCCGAGGAGCGTGAATGACATGTCCATCGTAGAAGGTCGACAAACCTGGCGTCTCCGTACGGATTTGGGTCGCCTCGGTTCAGGGCAGGCCGACCGCATCGTGGCAAAAGCGAGGGAACTCTTGGAGCACATCGACGGTGCCACGCAAGACACGACGCATGGGCTGCTGTACGGGCAGGTGCAGAGCGGGAAGACCTATCACGTTCTCGCCGCCGTAGCGCTCGGCCAAGACAGCGGCCGGCGCCTGTTCATTGTGTTGACGTCGGACAACACCTGGCTGTATGAGCAAACGCTGACGCGGATTCGCCAAGCGCTCCCGGGGCTTATGACAATGGGCCATGACCAACTGCAGGCCCCGGACCGGCGGATCCCGGCTCTGCTCCGGACGGCCGGCGTCGTTCTGGTGGCGACGAAGAACGGCCGCCGTCTGGAGCGGTTGGTCGATTTTGTCCGACAACTCGACACCGCAGGCGTCCGCCCCATCATTTTCGACGATGAAGCCGACCAGGCCAGCTTGAATACGGAAGTCAATCAAGCTGACGTTAGTGCGGTCAACCAACGGATCACAGAGTTGCGGGACTGTTTCCCGCAACACGATTTCATCCAGGTGACGGCGACCCCCCAAGCTTTGTTCCTCCAGCAACCGGGGACCGAATTCTGGCCCTCATATGCCGTCGTCTTTACGCCAGGACCGGGATACGTCGGCGGCGAGCACTTCTTTGAAGACCGTGATCCTCAGGCGTTCAACTCCATCCGCTTCATTCCGCAGCGTGAACTCGATGAACTCGTTGGAGCGCGGCCCCCAGGGCCTGGGGGCTTCGCCGTGCCCGCCAGTCTCCGCCAGGCGTTGTCGACGTTCTTCGTGGGCGCCGCCGTTCAACTGTGTCGAGGGGAGGGGACCACCTTTGCGAGCCTGTTTCACATTAGCCACCGGCAAGATTTGCATGCTCGCGTGGCGGACCTCATTCAAAGCTACGTCAACGAGCTTTCCGAGGGGATTCTCGGCGATGACCCGCAGCGAAATGCGTTGGCGGAGCGCTTTCTTCAGGAAGGCTACGACAACATTGCGGACTCCGACCCGGAGCTTCCGCATGTCGAGGAGGTCGTGGAGGAGATTCGCAACAATATCGCCAGCACCATGATTCAGGTGATTGATGCACGCACGGCAGGGCGCGCAGACACTGGCGCACCGTTCACCATTTTGATCGGCGGGAATCGAATGGGGCGCGGGGTCACTATCGACGGCCTAATCTTAACGTTCTATGGCCGCACGTCCAACGCGCCGCAGGTCGACACCGTCTTGCAACACGCGCGGATGTATGGATATCGTCAGCAAAATGTGGGCGTCATCCGGCTGTACACGACCGACTCGCTGTTTGAGGTGTTCTGCAATATCCACGAGTCGGAAAAAGCTCTCCGGGAGACCGTGGAGACGGTCCCGCCCGGGAGCTTGCAACCCTTAATCATGTCCCGGTCCAGTCATGGCATTCTCCGCCCCACCCGATCGAATGTAATCTACCTCCCGTCGTTGACGGCCTACATGCCGGGACGTAGCTACTTTCCGCGCGAGCCTCTGCCGTCGGCGGAGAATCTGCGCCAGCTGGACGCTCTGTTGCAACCCTTTGTGGACAATGCTCAGCCAACTGAATTGCCGATTGCACACTTGGTGGAGATCGTGAACCTGACGGCGTCGGCTGAAACGCCCGGCATCGCGTGGAACGATGAGGCGATCCGGACGTGCCTGCGCATCATGGATGACCAGGAGTTGTTCGACCGGCGCGGCTTCTTGATTGTTCGCGGAAACAGCGATGTTCGGCGCGACATGCGTGCGCTGATCTCGGAATCCGTGGCGAGCTTGTCCAATGCGGCGAGCGTGGTGGGGCCCGTCCTCACGATGTTGCGGCTCAACGCGGCGCCGGACAAGGGATGGAACGGGGGCCCCCGGTGGATACCGCATGTGCAATTCCCGCAAGGCATCACGTATTTCTTGTTTTCGACGCAGTGAGATGCGCCCTCCGAGTCTCGCGTTCGGTGTCACTAACTGGCTCGATCCGTAAATTGGAGTCGCGTGTTGCCAAACGCAAAAGCCGGCGATCGCGCCCCAGCGCCACCGCTTCCCGTCTCAAACCGTGCCTACAGGATTGTGGCAGGCGGGAGGCCCGAGTCTCGTCCCCACATATCGGTGCTGAAAATGGGCAGGTAACAATTTCGGGGCAAGGGCGAAGCGAAGAGTAAATACGGCATTTGTTGCAGAGGCGTCAGGAACGATACGTGATCTCGGACGAGGCCACAACGAAGGCGATGAGGTGAATTACAGTCCGACGAACATCGTTCATATTCCGTCGAAGTCGACCACAAGAGAGATTAACGGTCTTCTCTGGTCCATGGTTGATTCGATGGTGAGGACCATCAATGTACGACTCCCAAGTATTTTCTGAGACGATGCGGTAGGTGTAAAACCCCTTAGGACAGATCAGCACAAGAAAGTTACACTCTCGTTTTACGGGGAATCCTCGGGAGGATTGATGGAACGTCCAGCGCCGCCAGCACGCCATGGTCGGCCGCTTCGGCGACCGTGATGTGGTCCACGGCGTCGTCGATGAGCGCAGCGCGCTGCCAGGGGCGCTCATGGGTCGGGTCGCACAGGGTGAACACCCCCTGTAGTGGCTACGCGGATGGATGAGGGCGGGCGGCGGAGTGACCAAACGCTACCGGTGTGACGTTTGCATCCAAGGCAAAGGAAGGTCGGCGCGCCGCCCGCGACCCCGGAATCACGATCAATTGCGCCTAGCGCGACCGCCATCTCAGGCTGCCTACCGTTATGTTCCCTCGTCCGGCGCCGTGGCCGTCGCTTCCGCTAGAAGCCAGAGGGCCTCGACCGACGTCCCCAAGACCCGGGCCAACGCCAGGGCCTGCCCTAAGCGGGGCGTGGCCTGGCCCAACTCCCACATGCTGATGAGACGATGACTAACCCCGAGGCGTCGGCCCACCTCTTTCAACGACCAGCCCCGGGCCTGCCGATGCGCGCGGATGCGCGGCTGCAGGGGCGGGGGCGGGGGAGAGCGGAGCCCTGCGGCCTGCCAGAGGGCCGCCATCGAGCCGTAGTGGTCGCGCACCGTCGGCGGCAACCCCAGGGCGCTGAACACGGGGGCCGGCGGCACCTCCGCGTCCGCCAGCTTTTCGGCCAGGGAGCGCAACCGCTCCGCATCCCATCGCATCGTGCGCCGCACGTGGTCGGGATCGAGGCCCGCCGCCCCCAGGGCCGGCCGCCAGCCCCCAAAATGCGTCTGGGCCGCCCCGTAGAGATCGGGAACCAGGGCCTGCACCGTTTGGTCGCTGAGGTCGGCCCCCTGGCGATGAGCCGCCTGCAGGCGGGCCACCACCGCGTCGGGCGTCCACGACTGGGTGAGCCGCACGGCGGCGTAGTCGTAACCCGCCGCCGTCACGGCCGCTTCCCAGGACCCGAACAGATGCTGGGCCGTTGCCACCAATCCCGGTTCCCGGGCATCCATCGTATGCGCCGCGAGGGCATCGCCCGCAGCGGCATGCTCCCGCAACAGCGCGAGGACCCGCTCAGGGGACCAAAAGCCCCGTGGCCGCTTGGTGATGGGCGGATAGCGAATGGCCTGAGCGTCCAGACCGGCGGCCTCCAACGCCGCGTTCCACGTCCGAAAGTACCGGCGGGCCGCACCGGTTAGCGCCTCGTCCTCCCGGACGACGGCTTGGTAGTGACACGGCAACCCCTGCGCAAGCCGCGCTTGGAGGGCCGTCACGACCTGGTCCGGTGACCACCGTCGCCGTGGCACCTTCACGCCGACTCGTGGGCCTCCAGGTGCAGCGTCAGGACCTCCGGGTTGCCCAAGCGCTTCAGGGCCCACTTCTGGACGTAGAGGGTGCCGATGAGCGGCGGATTGCCCTCGTCGTTCTCCAGCTCTTCGAAGCGGATGGTGTTCTTGGTCTCGCGCTCTTTGCGCAACTGAATGGTGATGTTCGACATCTGTGGTGCGCCCCTTCCTGATGCTGGATGGGTACGGGATCAACGAATCGACCAGCCCGTGCTCCTCCCACACCAATCGTCGAATGCCCTGCATCCGCCGAAAGCCGACCTGGTCGTCACGACTGTCGGCGAGGGGCTCGGCCACCAGCCGACGCCACGGCGCATGAGGGAGGGCAAGCAAGGAAAGTGCCTCCGGCCCCGCTGCGCCCTCCCCGATCCAACGGATGTGGGCCAGCACCCATCGGGTGCGGCCTGCGCACCCCTCCGCCGTGGCATGGGGTTGGACAACGGGGTGGCGACGGCACACGTGCCCGTCCTGTTGCGCCCCCCGGGCCGGTAGGACCAGTATCGCAGAAGTCGGAACCGAGGCGCTGTCCGGAACCACTCCCGGCGGAAGTGGCTGGTGGGCGGCGGATCTCGATTACAGGTGGGTAGCGTCGGCCAGCCACTCGGCGAGTTTGGTCCAGCGACGCCCCGCGGCCTGCGTGCGCACCGCCATGGCTAGAGCCTTCGTCTGACCGACGAGGACGACCAGGCGCTGGCCGCGCGTGACCGCCGTGTACAGGAGCGGGCGCTGCAGCATGACGTAGTGCTGCGTGGTCACCGGAATGACCACGGCGGGATACTCGGAGCCTTGGGCTTTGTGGATCGTGATGGCGTACGCGGGCACCAGCGCATCCAAGTCCGCGAAGTCGTAGAGCACGTCCCGGTCGTCGAACCGGATGGTTAACTCTTGATCGGACGGGCGGACAGTCACAATCCGGCCGATGTCGCCGTTAAACACGTCCTTGTCATAATCGTTCGCGGTCTGCATCACTTTATCGCCGGGGCCGAAGTGCCACCCGAAACGCTCCACGGCATTAGGACCGGGCGGGTTCAGCACCTGTTGCAAGCGCTCGTTCAAGTGCCGGGCCCCGGTGTCCCCGCGATTCATCGGGCAGAGCACCTGCACGTCGCGTAGCGGGTCGAAGCCAAAGCTCTTGGGAATCCGCTCCGTGACGACCCGCACAATCTTGTCGGCGGCGTCGGCGGGATCAGGCGCCTCGATGAAATAGAAGTCCTGATGCGGGCCCCCGGTGCGATCCCAGGTGGGCAGTTGGCCGTGGTTGATGCGGTGGGCATTCACCACAATCCGACTGCCCGCCGCCTGCCGAAAGACTTCGGTGAGTCGCACAATGGGCAACGTGTCGGCTGTGAGGAGGTCCCGAAAGACCTGACCCGGCCCCACGGAGGGCAGTTGGTCGGCATCCCCCACCAGGATCACGCTCGCCTGCGGCGGAATCGCCCGAAGCAGGTGGTGCATGAGCGTCACGTCGATCATCGAGCATTCGTCCACCACCACCAGGTCCGCCGACAGCGGGTCGTGTTCGTCGTGTTGGAAGCCGCGTCCCGGCTGGGCGCCCAAGAGCCGATGGATGGTCTGGGCGGGTTGGCCGGACGTGTCCGCCAACCGCTTGGCGGCCCGGCCCGTGGGGGCACACAGGACCGGGCGGACCCCGTGGGCGGCGAGGATGGTGAGGAGGGTCCGCACCAACGTGGTCTTGCCGACGCCGGGTCCCCCGGTAATGACCATCACCTTGTGCGTGAGGGCGTCGTGGACCGCCGTCCGTTGGCTCGGGGCCAGTGTCAACTGCAGTTGGGCTTCCGCGTCAGCGATCGCGGCCTCCAGCGGAAAGGCCGCCCAGGGGGGCGCGCCGGTCGCCAACGCGTGCAAGCGAGTGGCCACCGCCTGTTCCGCCCGGGCGAGGCCCGTCAGAAAGAGGCAGTCGCGATCCCCAATCGTTTGGGGCACCACGCGGCCATTCGTTTGCTCGCGGGCGATGGCGGCCTGGACCAAGTCGGCGGGGACGTCCAGCAAGCGTGCCGTGTCCCGCATCAGATCCTCCACGGGCAGACCGCAGTGGCCTTGCCCCGTGGCCTCCAACAGCGCGAAAGTGACGCCCGCCTGCACCCGCAGGGGGTCGGTGGGCGCGATGCCGAGGTGGCCCGCAATCTTGTCCGCGCTCTTAAAGCCGATCCCCCGGATATCGCGGGCGAGGCGGTAGGGGTTCTCCTGCACCCGCTGAATGGCTGCGTCGCCGTACACTTTAAAGATGCGGACGGCCTGCGCCGTGGAGACACCATGGCCGTGCAGGAACAACATGATGTCGCGAATCGTGCGTTGATCGCGCCAGCCTTGGAGAATGCGGGCGGCGCGTCCCGGGCCGATGCCCGCGACCGATTGGAGGCGGTCGGGCTCCGACTCGATCACCTCAAAGACGGCGGGGCCGAAGGCGTGGACGAGGCGGTGCGCATACACAGGGCCGATCCCCTTCACCAGGCCGGACCCGAGATACTTTTCGATGCCCGCCGGCGTCGTGGGGGCGGACAGGCGAAGGGTCTCCGCCCGGAATTGGCGGCCGTACTGCCGATCTACCGCCCACTGGCCGGTCCCGTCGACATATTCGCCGGGGCTGACGGTGGAGGCGTGGCCGACCAGCGTGACGAGGTCCCGATGGCCGGGCACCTTAAGCTGGAGCACACAAAATCCGGAGTCGGGTTGATGATACGTGACCCGCTCGATGAGCCCGGCGAGCGATTCGGTGGTCAGGCCCCTTCCCCCTTTCGACGACGAGTCAGGCCCCGGCCGCACGGCCCCCCGCCTGGCCACGCGTCCCCACAGCCCACGAACCCATGAGTCCAATCCGCGGCTACGGCAACGGGCCAGCGCCATCCGATGCGCGTCGGCGCCTCTTTGGACCATGCGGCCCGTCGCGACAGAGTTACTGGTAGCGAGTGCCACTGCGCCCATAATTGGCGCGGTAGGCTTGATCCTTAAACCCCCGATGCAGAAGGTTGGGCGCCATCCGCTGGAGAAAGGGATCCGTACGGAATGCCGTCTGAATGTGTTCCAACTGCTCTGCGGAAAGGCCGTAGCTCTCCGCCACCCACTGGTCGACGTCGTTCAGCAGTTGATCCAGTTCGGCATCGTTGTCGTGCTTGAGGATATCATCAAGCACGGCGAGCGCCGCGGGGAGGTCGGTCGGTATCGGGATGCTGAGAATCATGTCTTTAGTAACCGGGGAGTCGGCGTCGTGGAGCACCTGGAGTGCATGCCACAGCCACCGCCGGAGCTGCGGGTCGTCCACACCAACCCTGTAGAGCAGATCGCCGCCAATCCCCGTCTCGGTGAGACGCAGGTCCCCTACGGGTCCCGCGTCGTCGTCGGAAGCACTGGTCAGGTCCACCGTGTATCGCAACTGGCGAAGGTGATCCCTCAACAGGGGATGGACGGGATCCTTCAAGATGCGTTCAAAGGGTTGGAAGCGATCGGCGGCAGCGGTTAAACGGTCTAACACGGCGCGCCGCAAATCCTCCGGAAGCGGACGATCCGGGATGGGCAAGTGCAGCAACTCGTTCGCATACCAATCCGAACGCCCACGCAGCAGGGTACCGGTACGGCAGACCTTGAGCGCAAAAAACTGGAGCGGGCGGGCCAAGCAGAGCACGTCCAGTTGGGGATCCACATCGAAGGTCGCCAGGTACGTGGAGTTGTTGGTGGACACGCAGGCGGGATCGAGGAGACAGGCCACTGGCAGTTGAGCAATCTGTCGGAATACGTAAGTGAAGGGCCCGAAATGCGACCGGTACCGATACAGGTTCGGCGTACTGATGTGTTGGGCGGTGCCGTCCCATTCGCCCAGGGGGGTGCCGTGCAA
>DAHVOH010000067.1 GCA_027318915.1 Clostridiales bacterium | reverse complement strand
CGGGAACCCTTCTTCAGGCGAGACTGCTTGGCGGACACTGTCGCCTTGATCTTGTTCTGATACTGGCGTTTGGCCCGCAGGGCGCGACCGTTGAAGATCGTCGTTTGCCGGCCGTCGTGAACGACGGCGAGGTGGACTTCACCCAGATCGATGCCCGCCACTTCCTGACCGAGAGGCTCGGGCAGCATGTCCTCTCGTTTGTAGACACACCGGAGTTCATACGCCGAACCCGTCCACCCGAGTTCCACCAGCGTAGGCGTGTCCCAAGACCAGGACAAGACGAGAGGCACATTGTCCTGCCCATTGGAGAGCACAAGTTGCCCGTCCCGAACCCGGATGGCCGAGGATTTCCACTGGACGCGGTAGTACCGGCGGCGACGATAGGGCGGCTTGGCCTGGGGATCCGTCTTCCGCCGCTTCCGCCAGGACTTGAGCGCGGCGTAGAAGCTCTGCACCACGGCATCCGCGCTGTGCGCGTGGAGGTAGTCGGACGAGTGCCAGCGCATCATCGCCGCCGGCTTGAGCCAGATGTTCTTCTTGCGCACGGTGCGCCAAAAGCTGACCACCGTGCGGGTGTAAAGCTCGCCCGCCGCCCGGGCCAACGCGTCGAGTTGCGGAGTCGGCTGCAAGCGTAGGCGTCGTACCTTATACCCGTTTTTGGTTTTCGATGTACTGCTTGATGACCGCAAGGGGTGCACCTCCTACGGTGGCGACGAAGTAACTATTGGTCCACAGGGTCGGCAAGCGACTCCGCAGCCAGGGAAACTCCTGCCGAAGCAGGCGGGATGACCGGCCTTTCATCAACCGCACCAGGCGGTGGATACCGAACTGCGGATCGACCGAGACCAGGAGATGCACGTGATCCGGCATGACCTCCATCTCGATCACCTCCGATCGCCGTTCGGCCGCGACTTCGCGGATGATGGTCTTCAGCCGGACATCCACGCCATCGATCAATACCCGCCGTCGATACTTCGGGCACCAGACGACATGGTACTGGCAGGAGTACACAACGTTGCGATTAGAACGAAATTGTCGGCTCACAGAACCATTATACCACACAAACCCATCTAACCCCCGAGACGACCGGGCGGCTTATCCCCAGGCCTAAAGGCCGGGGCTTGCGCCGCCAGGGTTTCGGTCATTGACCGGAGTGTGCAAAGATCGGCTGTCCCACACGCCCCCAGACCCTTATGTCCGGGCTGCCCCGGCTCCCAGGGTCACGTCGTCGGCGGGCCCCCCCGGCGAAGATGAGACCCCGGTCGCGTCCACCGATGGCGGCCACGGCCACTTTGACCGCAACGTCCCCCGGCGCGGGATCGCGCACCGGAATCGTCCTTGTCATCACCTCGCCGCCCCGGCGGATGGCTCAGACACCGGCGGGGTGTGTGGACACAAGACGCACATTGATTCCCAAGTACCCGGTTACCTCTGTCCTGGCGTCTTCTCCAACCGATGGACCCGGATCGGGCCGGGGGGCGTCGCCAAGGATACGGCCGCGATGCCGAGCAACGCGCCGCCCAGGGTATCCCACGCCCAATGCCCGCCGGTTGCCACCGTCATGAACGCCACCGCCACCACCACGGGCGCCGCCCAAAGACGGCGTCCGGGCGGGGCCAGCATGCCGGTCAGGAAGGTGGTGCGATAGACGTGACCCGATGGATAACTGCCGGGAAACAGCGTCGAGCCGGTCTCGCCCCGCACGTGCGGATGGAGCCAGTGCAGCAGCGGGGTCAGATTCGACGGGCCAAGGTTCAACGCACCGACCAGCTGGTTCCAAAAGACGGGAGCGGGAACTTCGGACGGTCGGGGCAGGGCGACAAAGTGCTTGCAAAGCAACTCCACCAATGAGCCGGCCACAGCCATGGCGGCAATCACGGGCCAGTGCCGTCGCAGGCGGGACATCCGCCAAAGCGCCACTCCCAACACCGCCGCCGTAACGGGCAGCCCCGCGATCACCCACACGATGTTCAGCCATGGCCAACGAAGGGCCAAAGGCCGCAACAGAGCTGCCACGGCCCGATTCCAGCCCATCACGGTGGGGTCCGACGCCAGCCAGGCTCCGGCCGCCAGTGCGGCGGCCGCCAGGAGACTCGTTGCTAACCGAGTGCGCATATGGCGAGTGTAGCGGTTATACCCCGCGGCGAAAACCGCCGGCGGGAAAGGGCCACGCCCCCCGCATGGTTTCCCACCACATCGCCGCCTGCAAAACGCGCGCGTCGGAGCCCTCCGCCCCCACCATCTGCACACCGACCGGAAGACCCTCGGCCTGCAGGCCGACGGGGACGCTCACGGCGGGCCAACCCAGCACATTCCAGGGCAGCGTGAAGCGCACCAGGGCGCTCCAGAGGTCCTGGGCCCGACCATTGACGACAATCGGATCGGCGTCCAGAGGCGGTGCGCCCACCGGCAGCGTGGGCATCCAGATCTGGTCGTCCGGTCCCAGGCGCGCCGCCCACGCTTGCCGCCAGGCGCGTCGGCGCCGCAGCGCATCCACATACAGATAAGCCTTCACGTCACGGCCCTCTCGGAGGCGTTCGGCCAGCCCGGCCCCCAAGTCCTCCGAGCGCCCGCTTTCCAACAGGGGTCGGTGATAGGCAAAAGCTTCCGGCAGCCGAATCGCCCGAAAAACCTCCACCCAATCGGAGAACGGTTCCATGGTCAATGGCTTTACGTCCACACCCTGCCGGGCTACACGCTCCAGCACCGTTTCGAACCATCCGGCGACCTCGGCATCCATCCAGCCGTCCAGGTATTCCCGCGGCACCCAGACCCGTCCAGGCGGGCGACCTGCCAACACCGGCGCGTCGCCGGTCAGCAACGCAAACAGGCGCGCGGCATCCTGCGCCGAGCGGGCCAAGGGTCCCACATGGTCAAGGGTCCAGGACAGTGGCATCACCCCGGAGACATCGACCGCCCCCGTCGAGGGCTTGAAGCCGACCACCCCGCAGCAGGCGGCGGGGATGCGGATCGACCCCGCCGTGTCGGTTCCGAGCGCGCACCACGCCAAGCCGGCCGCCAGTGCGGCCGCCGATCCCCCGCTCGAGCCGCCCGCAATGCGGTCCACGCTCCAGGGATTGACCGTGGGGGGGCAGGTGACCCCGAAGGCCAACTCGCGCGTGTTGCTCTTGCCCACGATCCAGGCGCCGGCGGCACGCAGGGCGCCCACGGCCGGCGCGTCCTCTGTGGGCACCCAGTGATAGGCGGCGGACCCGCCGGTGGTGGGCATGCCCGCCACATCCATCAGATCTTTGACCGCCATGGGCACCCCGCTCAGCACGTCCTTGCGATGCCCCTTGTCGAGGTCGCCGGCGAGTCGGTCCGGAAGCCACCGATAAGCCCGGATGGTCGGCTCAACCGTGACCAGACGCTCCCGCACCGTGCGTATCAAGATGTCCCGCGGCGCCATCCCGCGCGCCATGGCCTCCTGCGCGGCCCCAATATCCCACCAATCCACGTCCTGCACAGTCAATGGTTCTGCCCCCTCGCCGTTTGCGGAATGCCGCCGCTGCCGTCTCGTTCTCCGGTCACTGCCTCGGCCAGAGCGGTCAAAACTGGCGCCGACAACTTTCTGGGTGCGTCCCGCCCCATAAGGCGGAGCGCCGAATCCGGATCCTGGGCGGTCTTGTACGGGCGCTCAGAAGTCAACGCGTCAAATACATCGGCCGCCGCCACCACCTGCGCCAGCAAGGGGAGGGTGTCCCGGGTCAAGCCTTGGTGGTAGCCGGAGCCGTCGAGCCGCTCATGGTGAGCGGCCGCCACCTGGGCCACCTCCGCCAACGGATCCAAGGGCGTCAGGATTTCTGCGGTCAGAGCGGGATGGCGTCGGACCTGCGCCACCTCCGCCGCCGACAGCGGACCGGGTTTGTCCAACACCAAGTTGCTGACGCCCAGCTTACCCAAATCATGATAAAACCCGGCCAAGAGCGCCGCTAGGCACTCTTCCTCCGTCAGACCCATCCGCTCGGCGATGCGCCGACTGTATTCAGCCGTGCGAACCGAGTGGGCGTGGGTCCACGGAGACTTCGCGTCAACGATCTCCGCGAAAGCCTGCGCGATGGGGAGAAGGTCGGTGGTCGAATGAAGAATCCGTGTGTCTCCGACTTCCCACCCGACGACGACGCGCGGGTCATTGATGTCGACAACCGCCTGCCAATACGAGGGCGCATCACTGATGGCCCAAAAGGCATCAACCAATTCCGGATCAAACCAGCGTCCGCGCCGCTGACGCGCCATGCTGCGAGCCGCGTCGGACCCGAACCGACTCCGGAAAATCTCGACTTGCTGGGCGAGCAGCAGCACGCGGGCCAAACGGGGGATGGCCTCCCATCGTAGTCCCGCCGGATGCCCCGATCCATCCCAATGCTCGTCCAGATTGAGGACAGCATCGGGTGCCAGGTCGACCCAGCCCATCTGGCGCACCAAGTCGGCTCCCCGGGTGCAGCGCATCTCGACGAGCCTGCGCGCGGCCCCTGGACCCCGCCGACTCACCGCCGCCATCTGCCGCAGTCGAGACAACCAGGGCCCGTCGGGACGTGCGTGCGCCGCCGCATAGCGGGCCGCTTCCATGAAGCGGGTCCAATTGACGACCTTCAAGTCATACTTGGCGGAACGGTCGTCGGTCCCGAACCACTCCGACACCTGATGCGCGTTGGCCGTGCAGCCGGCGTCTTTCAGCAGCAGCGCATAGAAGAGATCATTGCGTTCCGGTGCGGAAAGCTGAAGGGCCTTCGCAAGGCTGAGCCCAATCCACGCGGTCCGCAGGGAGTGGCCCAGCGGTTCGCCTTCGGTCAGGTCCAACGCGCGCGAGAGGGCGGCCACCAGTACGGACACCGGAATGCCCCCGTCCTGGCTTTGGTTTGTCACCGTGTCTCTCCTCGAGGTGCATCCTCGCTCTCCAGTTTATCCCATTCTGTTCTTCCCCGGCGCGGCCACCATCTCGCCGCCACGTCGGCCGCCCCACTCGTCGCGGCTCAGCCAAGCGGCGACGAGAGCGCCCAGCACCAGCCACCCGGCCAGTCCGCTCCACGCCACCGCGAAGCGATGGGTGGCATCAACGACCGCGCCAAAGAGTGGCGGATACAGGGCGGACCCCAGGAAGGCGGCGCCTCCGGTCCAGCTCATGGCTCGGCCGGCCCGGGTCTCTCCTCCGCGTTCACCCGCCCAGGTGAGGGACAGACCATTCCAGCCGACGCCTCCCAGACCCAGCAGCCAAAGCACCGGCAACAGCAGCGCCGGGGACACGCCGCGCGGCAAAACGGCCATGACCGCCGCCATCATAGCGGCCAGCGCCGCCAAACCGGCAATGACCGGACCCCGGCGACGGATGCGGTCCGACCACCAGCCCAGACCCACACGGCCCATGCCCCCACCCACCTGAACCAGCGCGAGGGCAAGACCGGCGGCGGCCACCGTCCACCCTTGCCGAACTTCCAGATCGGGAATGACAAAGGTCAAGGCCGAGTACTGTGCCGACACCAGCATCAAAGCCACCAGCATCGGACCGAGGACCGGACCCAGCGGGGCCGGCTGCCGTGCGCGCGAAGGCCGCGCCCCGGTCCAAGGCGGCATGGCCACGACAAACAGTCCTCCTGACACCAGCAGCAGCGCCGCCAGGCCCCACCATACCCGATGCAGCCCGGCCGTCTCCACCACCAGTGGCAGCAGCGCCGCCGCCAAAGCGGAGCCCAAAGGCACCCCGGTTTGACGAATGCCCATGACCAAGCCCCGCCGCTCGGCCGCAAAGGTCTGAAACATTGCTCGCGTGCCGGCGCTGGGAACGCTGGCCAATGCCACCCCCAGGATGAACAAGCCCGCGGCCCACAGGCTGTACGATGACAGACGCGAAAGTCCCAGCGCCAAGAGGGTGGCCAGCAGCGTTCCCCAGGCCAGGAGCCACCGCGGTCCGCGTTCATCCACCAAAAGGCCGCTCATGATCTGGCCGGCCACCACTCCGAGCGACATCGCCGAAACCAAAAATCCCATAGCCGCCAACGTCAGGTGCAGGTCCTGACGGAGGAAGACGGCCAAGACGGCGGTGCCCTGTTGAACCAGCGACATGCCCGTTTGGGAAAAGGTGGCGAGGGCCAAGAGCGCCCATGGACTGAGGCGGCGCATGGGACCATCCTTTCGCCGAAGCTGGCTCGGAAAACGGCATGGCTTGGCATATCCGGAATCGGTCGGGCGTACGGTGCAGCAAGACCCGGCGCCAATGCTCCGATTGAACCACATTTGGGCGCAGGAGGGTTCGTGGCCGCAGGGAATCCCCGCCGTGGCGCGACCGCATCGACGACGGCCCTGGGGCGGGGCATCGCGAGGGAGGCGAACCGATGACTTCAGAGACCCGCACGGCAATTCTGGCCGGGTTGGTGGGCACCGCGGCCCTGACCCTGGCCCTGGCCCTGGGGCCGAGCTTCGGCGCCCCGGCTGTCAACCTGCCCCTTTGGGACGGTACGTTCTTCACCCTGAATTTGACCTGGGCCGTAGCCTTCGGCTACATTGTCCACTTCACCATCGGTGTCCTCCTAGCGCTTTTGTTCCAACGGCGCCTGCGTGACCGCCTCAGCGGAGAACCGTGGCTGCGCGGCGCCGTGTTCGGCCTGCTGGTGTGGGCGGTGCTGATGGTCGTGGGCCTGCCCCTCTTCGATGTGCTGGACCCTCTGGTGTCCAACGGGCTCCTGCCGTCGCCCGGATTCTTCGCGCTTGGTCTTGGACCCACGGCGCCGGTCATGCTGTTGGCCGCCCACCTGATCTACGGAGCTGTGGTGGGCAGCATTGCCGGGCGGTCGGCCTGGTCGCGCTCGCTCTCCCGCATGGCGCGCTAGTCGTAGATCGTGTCCTCATACCCGTCGGCGCCCGGCTCCCCGGCGGCCCCAAACACGGCCGGACTGGCGGCGGCGAGGGACATCCCCTCGCGCCGGATCGGCAGGAGCACTCCCAAGACCGAGGCCGGGCGCGAGAGGACGTCCAACCCACAAAACACTCCCCCGTCCAGAGGCGCCGAGACCGCCACCGATCCATGGCCTTCGACGGGCCGCCCATAAAGGCGCCCCTATGCGTGCATCGCGCGCCGCGTCCTCACCGCCATGGGGAGGCGTTCATCCCGATTGTCGTCACGCGGCCGCTCCTTGCGGCCGCCGACCTTCTCCCCGGCAACGGCCCCACAAGGGACGCGCATGGTCACCGGCGGCCGCCCCGATTCGTGCCCCGGAACGCCCGTCTCGCCGCCCGACGTAGTAGGTGATTGCGGCGAATCGACCTCCCTGCAGACCGTCACCGCGCCCTCGGCTCGTTGCGACGGCATCGACGAGGCGACCGCCCGGCACACGGAACGCGGGAGGACCCGGACCAGCCCGAGCGCGCCTGCTATGGATACGGAGACCTGGCCCCCGGGTCGGACGGATGGACAGCCAGCACGCATGGCGCCGGACGTTGCACAATGCGCGCGGGTTCTTCGGGCTGCGGCGGTCCAATGCTAAACTGGTTCAATAGGGGATTGTCGGAAGATTTGCTTCACGTCGGTCGTCGTCGCTCGCGGAAGTGGTCTTCGCGACGGCGCCTCCAGACTGGCCAGCGTTTTTGACAAGAGGGAGGAGCCTGTGAACGAAGAGCGCCATGACCGGGAGAATCGGGTTCGCGCCCACTACGACGAGCCGCCGGAGTTGTTTGCCTGTTTCTTGGATCCGGACATGCATTACAGCACCGGTTTCTTTATGGAGCCGAATGCCTCTCTTTCCGACGCGCAGGCGGTGAAAGTGGCCCGGTACACGCAATGGATGGGCGTCCGTGAGGCAGGGACCTATCTTGACGTGGGCTCCGGGTGGGGCGCGCTGGCGGTGGCTTGGGCGAAAGTGCCTCACGTGCGCGTGACCGGGTTGACCTTGAGCCCTCACCAAGCGGCGTATGCCATCGGACGGTCCGAACGGGCCGGCGTGGCCGACCGGACTCAGTTTCTGATCCAGCCGTTTCTTGACCGATCCCCGGAACCCGACCATTACGACGGCATAAGTTTCATCGGAAGCATTGCGCACATGCAGGAGCGGGAAGCGGTGTGGCAGTCGGTGGCGGCGGCGCTTCGCCCGGGCGGACGGGCGGTGGTGTCGGACACGTACCGGCCCCATGCGCACAGTGCGGGGCTGGAGGATCGCTCGGCCCGCTTCGTTTTGGAGGGCACGTTCGGCTTCGGACATGCCATCCCGCTGTCCGAAGAGCTTCGGGCGATGGAGGATGCCGGCTTGCGCGTTCTCTACGTGGAAGAGTCGTCGGCGCACTATGTGCGGACGCTCGACGCCTGGCTGGAACGACTGCGGGGCGGCAAGGAGCGGGTCGAGGCGATCCGACCCGGTGCCTATCGATCTTTGCGCGCCTATTTGCAGATGAGTCGCCTGTCCTTCCGGCGCGATACCATGCGGCAATATGAAATTGTGGCAGAACGGCCCGGGGGCTAATCAAGGTTTGGCACGGCGTGCTTGCCGGCGGACGGACGCTCGCCGCCCGCGTGCGAAGGCAGTCGAAGGCCCGTCCGGAGTCCCGCAACGCGGCTGCCGGCGCCGAGGGCGTGGATATCGGCGTGCTTGACGGCGATTTGGGTGTCCCATGATGAAGGGACGGCCCTCGTTGAGGCGGGGGCGCCGCCGACGCGTTCCGGGTCCATGCCGTGACGAGGCTGTCTGCCGCGGCATGCCGACAAGAAGCGGCTGGGGGATGTCCGGTCCTCCCCACAATGGCGAAGAAGTCGGAAGTTGTGGCACAAAAGGCACGCCGGAATCAAAGAGGACCGGGCGGCGAGAAACCGGCGGTGTTCCTCGATGAGGGGATTCTAAGGGCGCCCGTGGTCCTGCCGAATCGGAATCCGTCGCCCTACGCCGCGAGCATCAGCGGGATGGGCCGCTTCCAACCTTGAGGCCAGGGAACTCAACCTGCACGATCCTGGGCCGGCGGTCAATTCGCGGATGCGCCTGCATCGCTTCCGAACGCGCCTAGTCGGAGTCGCTCCGGCCGCGTTCGGTCTCGACGGCGGCGACGTTGACACGCGTCCTCCGGTTTGCCGGGCGGGGGTCGGCTTCATCGACGGCGGATTGTACGCTCCGGTATCCGCCTCCGGACCGATGGCGTGCCGTAGTCGATTTGGTAACCTAAAGCGGCAAGGAGTGCCTGGGAAAAGGGGTGATGCGCCGTGGCGGCTCGCGACGATCCCATCTCGATCCTGCACGCGGTCGCCACCACCCTCAATCAGGTTCCGGATGTCATGG
The DNA here is from genome assembly GCA_027318915.1 of Clostridiales bacterium. Next base: position 7,875 of record DAHVOH010000067.1, on the reverse strand, counting down.
ATGCCATGGCCCGCATCTTGCCTCGCCTCACCGAAGCGCTGGAGTTTCACACCGGGTGGATGTTTCTGCTGGCGTCCGACCAGGCGACGGTCGCCGGCATCTCCTATACCGGTCTACCGCCCGCCCTGGCCGCCCGCCGAGCGTGGGCCCTGCGCGACGGCACGTGCCATTGCCAGGACACGTTTCGCCAGGGGGAGCTGACGCGAGCCGTCAACATCGTCCGCTGTTCCCGCCTGCAAAACGCCGCCGGTGATCGGGGCGGCCTGGTGTTCCATGCCTCGGTGCCGCTTCGCTCCAAAGGTCGGCGCCTCGGCATTCTGAACGTGGCCAGTCCGGGCCGGGAACTGTTTGGACCCGACGTGCTCAAGGTTCTCTCGGCGGTGGGCCAGCAGGTCGCCGTGGCCATTGAACGAAGTCGCCTGTACCGTCAGGCGGAGCGGCGGGTGGCGCTCTTGGGTGTTCTGGAGCAAGCGGTGGGACGTCTCGCCGGCCTGCATGATCGCCAAGCGCTGGCCGACGAGGCCGTCCAGACGCTGACCCGGATGTTTGCGTGCCGAAGCGCGGTCCTCTTTGAATGGACCGCGCCGGCATGGCGGCCCCTCGCCCGCAGTGGCCGCCCCATCAAGGGTTCGCCGCCGCCCGTCCCCGATGCCGTCGCGGACTGGGGCGCCCATGAGATGGGGTGGGTGTGGCAAGACCGCGCCGACACTCACCTGATGGCCGTACCGGGCGACGCCCGAACGCCGCTTGTTCTGGCCGTCTCCGGCATCGGGGACGACGAGGGAATCCTGCCCGTTCTGCATTCGTACGCCGGTCATCTGGGCCTGGCGCTGGTCAACGCGGCGCTCATGGCCCAACGGCAAGAACTGGGGGCGTGGGAAGAGCGCCGTCGGCTGGCCCGCGAACTGCACGACGCGGTGAGTCAACGTCTCTTCTCCGCCAGCCTGGCGCTGGCCGCCGCCCGCGAGCAGGTGGACGCCGAGAGCCCGGCCGTTCCCCTCCTGCATCAAGCGCAGGAACACACCGGGGCCGCGCTGCGGGAAATGAAGCAGCTTGTCTACGAATTGCGCCCTCCGGCCGTCGCCCCGTTGGGGGCGGCCTTAGTGGAATTGGCGCGGAGCGCCGGCTCCCGCGTGACCGTGGGCATCGACGCCAACCCCGCCATTCCCGAGACTCTCCGCCTCTCTTTCCTGCGCATCGCCCAGGAGGCTCTGCAAAATGCGCTCCGGCACGCGCCCCTGGCTCCGGTCACCATCCGCTTGACCACGGATCCGGCCCGGTCCGACGCCCTCGTGCTCCAAGTGCGCGACCAGGGTCCAGGGTTCGACCCCGCCACGACGCCGCGCGGACTCGGCCTCCACCACATGGAGGAGCGGGCCCACGCCGTCGGCGCCGAACTGCTCCTGGAAAGCGCCCCCGGCCACGGGACGACGGTGCAGGTGACGGCCCCGTGGCCTTCTGCCGCCCGGCCGTCATGATTCGCGTCATCGTTGTCGATGACCATCCGGTCGTGCGCGAAGGGCTGACGCAGTATCTGGCCCTCGACCCCGACCTGGCGGTCACGGCCGCGGTCGGATCGGGCGCCGAGTTGCTGCGCGTGGTGGATGCGGCCAATCCCCAGGTGATTGTGTTGGACATGCACCTGCCCGACATGGACGGACCCGGTTTGGTGGCGGTCCTTCGGCGTCGTCGCGCCGGCACCGCGGTGCTGGCGCTGTCCAGCTTTGCGGACGACGAGCTGGTGGCCGCCTCCGTGCATGCCGGCGTGCGCGGATACCTGCTCAAAGATGTGGAACCGCAGCAATTGCGCCAAGCCATCAAAACGGTGGCGGGCGGTCAAACCGTGTTTCATCCCGATGTGCAGGCGGTCTTGGAACGCACGCTCCGAGACCCGGCCCAGCCCGGCGAGTCTCTGTCCGGCCGCGAGCTGGAAGTGCTGGACCTGGTGGCGCAGGGTCTTTCCAACCGAGAGATCGCCCAGGCCCTCTACATCAGCGAAAAGACCGTCAAAACGCATGTCAGCCACATCTTAGCCAAGCTGGGAGTTCAAGACCGCACGCAGGCCGTCGTCGAAGGATTGCGCCGTCGCCTGGTCCGGGTCCGCTATCCCAATTGATGCGACCCCAGCGCGGGGGGCGGCAGATTGCCGAGCGCCTGCATGACCTCGGCGTCGGACCCTTCCACGACCAGAGCGGTATGGCCGTCGACGGCGGTCGCGTAGACGCCCGTCACCGGCAGGTCGGTGATGGTGATGGTCAGACTGCCCACGGCCACGGCGTAACTGGCGGCGCCATTGGGCGGCGGCGCTCCGGTTGCATCCTGGTATTCCGTCATCAGCAACGGCCCGGAGTTGCCTTCGAACTCCATCATCACCTCCGGTCCATAGAGAGAACTGGCCGCCACGGACACCTGGGTCAAGGTCAGGCCGGAGCGGCTGGTGGGCACCAACACCGGAAAACTCAGCGTGGCGGCCAGGTGATCGAGACTGAGCAGCGTCGACGCCTGGGTGTCCAGCGAGGATGTGCCCGCCGGCGGGATGAAGCTAAAGGTGCGCGCGGGCAGGACGGGATTGACGACATAATGCCGAACGGTCAACTCCACTTGGTCGTGTGGCTGTTGGATCACCAGTTCGGTGGGCACCCCGAGTCGTGGGTCAAACACCAGGAGCCCCTGGGCGGCGCCCAGCACCGGCACGCGGCCCCGCCATTGGATCCGCCAGTCGCCATGCCGCCCGGTGGACACCCTGGTGAAACGAACGCTGCCGACCAAGCTGCCGAGTTGGCTCGTCAGCCAGCGCAGATCAAAGCCGCTCGGAGCGAGGCTGCTGCCAATCGCATAGCGCTGGGAGCCCGCGTCATATGTCCAGGCATTGGTGCCGTCATCGACTTCCAGCAAGGTTCCGCTCGTCGTCGTGATTTGCGCCCGAGTCTCCGGACCCGCCGTGTCAATCACCGCCGTGGCGGTTTTCACCTGGGAGCCCGCGCGCGCGGTCGCCGACACCACCGCCTCCAGGGCACGAAAGTTGTGGATGCGCTTCAATATGGCGGTTCGCGCCACCGCCGCTTGTCCCGGCGGGCGAAGAGACCCAGACGGCGGACTGCAGGCGGCCAGCACGGCCACCAACGGCAGAATGCCCGCCGCGACGATCCCCCAGTGCCGCGATTTTGTCCGTTTGTTGCCCCGCGTGTCCATGGCCTGATGGTATGCTTCTCGACTGTGGGGAGCAACTCAGGGCTGGTCTGACCCGGCTGGCAAAATCTTTCCGTATATCATCCGCGCGAATACTGGACATCCCACGTCTAAGTGGTCACACTATAACCGTCAATACGCTGGGGAAGGCATTTAGCCATGGATGATTCCAAAGGCCGACAGACCGAAAGTGAGTGTGACAGTGACGATGGATGAGCGTCCGGATCGCGTGGCGATTTTCGTCGACGGTGCCAACATGTTTTACGCGCAGCGCAGTCTGGGATGGCATCTCGACTTCGCGCGGGTCATCTCTCTGTTTACCCGAGACTGCGAGCTGTACAACGCGTTCTACTACACCGGCGTGCAGGTCCCCCCGGATTTGTCCCAGCGGGACTTTCTCACGGCGCTGCGGCACTTGGGTTTCACCGTACGGGAGAAAGTCATCAAAGAGACCTTCGATCAGTCCAGTGCGAGCACGATCCGCCGCGCCAATCTGGACATTGAAATCGTCATCGACATGTTCAACACGGCGGGACGATACGACGTCGCCGTGCTGATGAGCGGGGACGGCGACTTCGAACGGGCCGTGGAGTTGCTGCGCTCCAAAGGCAAGGAGATCATCGGCGTCGGCACCCGCGGCATGATTGCGGCTGAACTCGAGAACGCGTGCGACCGCTACATCAAACTGGAAGACATCCGCGACCACGTGGAGAAGATTCGGCCGCAGGCCGTCGAGGCGCGCGCCTGAGGCATCGATGCGTCCGGTCCCTTCTTGGATATACTGAGGCCAAAGCTCCCGAGGTGACTCGGGTCTTCGGCCTGTGGCCCCAAAGGGAGGACCGGACGTGCAACGGACCCCCGTCCGACTGATCCAAGGCGCGCTGATGGCCGCCCTGCTCCTTATCATCGGCTCGCCGGCTCCCGTGGCGGCCGCCGGTCTGTATACCGTCAGTCACCGTGCCTATTACCGGGTGGTGGAGACCATCGCCTTGGTCAACACCAGTCGGAGCACCGCCCAAAATGTCCGGGCGGAGGTGGTGCTGCTCCCGCCTCCATCACCGTATGCCGCCCTGCAGCTGATCGGCGAGTCCCGAGCGCCGGTCTCGTTCACGCGCGATGCGGCCGGCAACACCCTCGCCACGTTTCATTGGCGCCGCATCAAGGCGGGCCGGACGGTTACGCTGACGCTGGACTACATCGCCCGGACGGCCGTCATCGTCTACCATTTGCCCGCACGCTATCCCTCCTATACACGCACGGTGCTCTACCGCACGGATACCGCGCCCGCCTTGGAGGCATCCCTGGTGGACACCGGCGCGCCGGCCCTGGCATCCCTCGACCGCAGTCTGACCCCGGCCAACGCCAGTCCCTTGGTCAAAGCGGCGGCGTATTTTCGCTGGATCGTGGGGCATGTCCGCTACAACTACGACCTGACCGCGGCGGGCAGCGCGCTGGCGGTGCTGCAAAGCCGCACCGGCATCTGCACTGATTTTGCGGATCTGTATGTGGGGATGCTGCGTACGGCACACATTCCCGCCCAGCTGGTCAGCGGCTACGTCACGAACAACGGCGGCGGACAGGGTGGATTCCATCAGTGGGTACAATTCTGGCTGCCGCGGGTGGGGTGGGTGGAGGCGGACCCGACCTGGGGTCAAAGCGGCGACTTCGCCGCCCTCCATGACAATTGGCATATCCCGCTTTATGTCGGCGCGCGGCCCGACATCACCGTCGACTGGCAGTATCAGGCCAGCCGCCCGCCCTACCTACACATCGACGAGCACTATGCATTCACGGCCCTCAACGTGACCGCGCTGCCGTCGGTCAAACCCCTGCCGGTTCTTCCGCCACCGGCGTCGGCCAAGGTCCGCCGCCATCCCCAAGCGCTGGGCGGCGCCCCGCGAACCCTCGCCGCGTGGGAGCGCCGGCTTTGGAGTTCCCTCCGCCGCTGGACGCTGGTCAACCTCTCGCAGCTGTGGCAGAGGGTACAGGGCTGAGCCGCCAAGGTCGCGAGCCGTTGGCGGCCGACTCGCGACCTTGGCGCCACACCCTATCCCGGAAGCACAACGAGCCGCTCAGCGCTTGGCGTCAAAGCTGGCGCAAAACGTGTCCTGTTCCTGCGTTCCCGCGGACCCGGTCAGCGCACTCATCATTCCGGCAGCCATCCCCGCCTTGCGTTCCACCCAAATCTCCTGCAAATCGCAGTTGTTGTCCCGGGCCCAATGCAGACAGTCAGACACCTTGCACTTGATGATCTGTTGACCCACCGTGATGCCTCCCTTCCCCGCTAGGGTGCAGGAGAACGCCGGGCTTTATGTACGAACCGCCTCAGGCCACGGTGACCGCGGCCAGCAGGGCCGCCAATTCCGCCCGTTCCCCGGCTTGCAGATCACGGTATGGCGCGGCGACCCGGCAAGGCGTGAATCCTTGCGCTTCCAGTGCCGCCTTCCAAGCGCGAAATCCGCCCAGGTTGCGGCAGGCGCCGACAATGGTCAGGAGGCGGTCCTGGAGCAGGCGGGCGCGATCCCAGTCCCCGGCCGCAACGGCATGCATGACGCCAACCGACAGGGGCGCGACCGCGTTGGCGCTGGCGCAGATGGTGCCGCGGGCGCCGACGGTCAGGGAGGGCAGCAGCATCTCGTCCGAGCCGGTGAAGACATCAAACGTCCGGGTGCTCGTGGCGCTCACCGCCTCGGCTAAATAGGTGAACTGGCCGCCGGAGTCCTTCAGTCCGATGACGGCCGGATGCGCCGCCAACTCGGCCACCACCGGCACCGGGATGGCCGCCTTGGTGTAGGGCGGAATGTTGTACAGCACCAGCGGGATCGGCGTGCGGTCCGCCAGCGTGGTGTAGAAGTGCAGCATTTCCGCGGGCGTCGGGGGGTAATAGGACGGGACGGGAACCAGAGCCGCCGCCATGCCCGTGTCGGCAGCCTGTTCCAAACTCTGCACAAGGCGCGCCAGCACCGTGTCGTTGACGCCTGACAGCACCGTCACGCGCCGGCCCGCCTGCGCGGCAACCCGCTCCTGCACCCGGCGGCGCACCGCATCATCCAGGCTGGCCGCCTCGCCGGTGGACCCCAGCACGGCAATGCCGGTGACCCCGTCCGCAATCACGCGCTCCACCAAGCGTTCCAACACATCCTCCGCCAGTTGTCCCGACGCGTCCAGCGGCGTTGCCAGCGCCACGTAGACTCCCGCTTCCAATCTGTCGGCCACGAGCCGTCATCCTTCCCTCTGCGGTCTTGGGGGATCAGGTCTTGGCTTTGGGGTTGAGGTGCAAATCGCTCCCCACCGTGATCTCCATGTCCAGCCCCGGATAGTCATGGTACGGACTCTCCGTCACCACCGTCGCCCCCGGCGGCCCCAGCGCCGCCGCCATCCGCCCCGCCAGATACTTGTCCCCCGTGAAATCTAAAATCGTGTTCTGCGTCGCCGTGTGCGTGTTCCCCCACAGCACCGCCGTCACCGTGTACCCCTGCCCCCGCAGCCACGCCGCCACCTGCTCCGCCGGCGCCAACGACCCCGTCCCGCTCTTCACGATGATCTGAATATGATGCCGCACCGCCGGCGTCAACGGCGCCTGCAGCACATACTCCTGCACCATCAGCGGAATCAGATTCGTATCCAACACCCAGTAGTCCAGCCGCACATGCATGTACGGATCCACCGCCTGCGTCGGGTGCCCCGGCAGCGTCCCGTACCGCACCGCCCCCAGCTTGACATGCGTCGCCATCAGCGCCAGCGCCAGCATCTGCGCCGTCGTCAAATTCGTGTACACAATGTCCTGCCGCAGCATCCCCACCACCGCCGGCAGATGCGTGATGTACCGCGGCGTCAACAACTTGCGCAGAATCAGCTGCACAATGTACTGCTGCTGCTGAATCCGGCTGATGTCCCCCAGCGGCTCCGCCCGAAACCGCACATACTCCAGCACCTGCTGCCCGTTTAAATGCTGCACCCCCGGACTCAGATTGATGTCCAGCGGATTGCCCACCCCCCCGTAGTGCATCGGCTGGGTCACATCCACCGTCAGACCCCCGAGGCTGTTGATAATCTTCTCGAAGTTCCACATCGTCGTTTCCGCATAATAGTCCACCGGCACATGCAGCGTCGCTTCCACCAGCCGCACCGCCAGCTGCGGTCCGCCAAAATAGTTCGCTTCATTAATCTTCGTCAGCCCCACATGGGGAATCTCCACCTGCGAGTCCCGCGGAATCGACAGCACACTCACCTGATCCGTCCGCGGATTGATGCTCACCAGCATCATCGTGTCCGTCCGGTCCCGCACATACGGATTCGTCTGATCCTGCCCGTTGATGATGCTCAGCGCGTTGCCCAGCAGCAAAATCGTGATCCGATGCCGAAACGCCGGCGGATTCTTCTTCTCCGCGGTCGGCATGAGGGCTGTCTGATAACTGAGGAGGTGGTGAACGTAAACGCCGCCCGCCAACAGCACGACGGCCAGAGCCGCCACCACCCACCGTCCCACGTGGCGCTTCTTCGGCCGCGCCTTTTGTTCCTGTTTCATACATGCACCATAACGCACCGAACCTGAAAGAGGTTGCAGGGCGCCGCCGATCCCGTCCTCGAACACGACTCGACCACCGTTTTCGCCGATCCGTCCCCCGACCGGCGAGTGGCGGCCTCAGGGTAATCGCGGATGACTGCATCGAACAACGGCGAAAA
>DAHVOH010000066.1 GCA_027318915.1 Clostridiales bacterium | reverse complement strand
CGGGAGGTGTGTGTTTTCCGGCCCGGAGCCGGAAAACGACAACAATGGGGCGTGTTATTGCCGTGGCCAATCAAAAAGGCGGAGTCGGCAAGACGACCACCGTCATCAACCTGAGCGCCTATTTGGCGGACGCGGGGAAGAGGGTCTTGGCGGTCGACATCGATCCCCAGGGCAACACCACGACCGGCCTTGGCGTTGACAAAGGCGCGTGTGACGTCTCGGCGTATGACGTGCTGCTGGAGTCGGCGCCGGTGATGGCGGCCGTGGTGGCTACGGAGGTCCCGAGCCTCCATGTGCTGCCGGCCACATTGGACCTGGCGGGCGCCGAAATTGAGTTGACGGGCGTGGAGCATCGCGAGCAGCGACTGGCCCGTGCTTTGGCTCCCATTCGGGATCGTTACGACTTTGTGTTTGTGGATTGCCCCCCCTCGTTGGGACTCCTGACGCTCAATGCGCTGACCGCTGCGGACGGGGTGATGATCCCGATTCAGTGCGAGTTCTTTGCGCTGGAGGGTCTCACGCAATTGCTGGCGACGATCGAATGGGTGCGACGGCAGACCAATCCGGGGCTAGAATTGGACGGGGTGGTGCTGACGATGTTTGACGGGCGCACGAACCTGTCGGTGCAGGTGGCTCAGGAGGTGCAGCGACATTTCGGCGCCAAGGTGTATCGGGCCGTCGTGCCCCGGTCGGTTCGGCTGAGCGAGGCGCCCAGCCATGGATTGCCCATCTCTCGTTACGACCCGCGGTCCAAAGGGGCGGTCATTTATGAGGACCTGGCCAAGGAGGTGCTGCTGAATGCCTAAGGCTCGGGGACTGGGTAAGGGGTTAGGCGCCCTGATGGCCGAGCAGGCGGCCCGGGGCGAAGGGGCGTCGGACGGAACGCGCGAAATCCCGCTGGACCTGATTGACCCGAGCCCGTTCCAGCCTCGGCGGCGGTTCGCGGACGACACCCTGCAAGAGCTGGCGCAGTCGATTGCGGTCCACGGCGTCGTCCAGCCGGTCGTCGTCCGTGAGCGTGCCGGCCGCTATCAGCTGGTCCTCGGAGAGCGGCGCGTGCGCGCCAGCCGCTTGGCGGGCAAGACGGCGATTCCCGCCCTCGTCCGCCACTGGACGGACGCCGAGGCGCTGGAAGTGGCATTGGTGGAAAATCTCCAGCGCGACGACTTGACGCCGATCGAAGAGGCGGAGGGGCTCAGGCGGCTGCTGGATGAATTCGGATGGACACAGGAGCAGATGGCCGAGCGCATCGGCAAATCCCGGCCTCACGTCACCAATCTGCTGCGCTTATTGCAACTGGATCCCGAGGCCCGGAGTTTGGTGGCCGACGGACGATTGACGGTGGCGCACGCAAAGGTGCTTTTGGGCGTGCCGGGCGAGCGCAGGGCGGCACTGGCGCGGAAAGCGGCGGCGGATGGCTGGACCGTGCGCCAGTTGGCCATGATGGCGGCGCGACCTGATGCGTCCACCCCCCGGCCGCTGCGCGATCCCCACCTGCATGCGGTGGAGACCAGGCTGCGACGGCGCTTCGGCGCCCGGGTCGTCCTGCGCGGCACGGCGGAACGGGGGAAGGTGGAGATTCCCTATCGGTCGCTGGAAGAACTGGAGCGGGTGCTGAGCCTGTTGGACGAGGACACGGCCGGACCCCCTGACAATTTTGCCGTCTGATGTTCCTCGAGGAACATGAGGGGAGCCGTGGACGTGCCCGCAATGTTCCTCGAGGAACATTGCGGGGGCTCAATCGGTCGGGCAGCGTGGGGCCCCGCGACCCGCGGAAGGCCGCGCGGCCGGATGGGGATGCCGTATGTTCAAGTAGGGGAGTGGAGCCGTGAATTTCCCGGTGCAAGACATCGCTTACGCGGTGGGCGTTCTGGCCCTGGTGGCCCTGGTGCTGTCCGCGTGGTCGCTGGCGGGCGTCGGCAGGGTGGCCCGGCGCCTCAGGCGCGTCCTTCGGGGATCCCGGGAGAGCCTGGAGGAAAGTCTGGCGGCGGCCCAGGAGACGGCCGCCGCGGCCCAAGCCAAGACCGAAGCGTTGGAGGAGCGCATTCGGGCGCTGGAGGTGGGCCTGGAGGCCGCTCTCAGCCAGGTGGGCGTGGTGCGGTTCAACCCGTTTTCCGACACCGGCTCCGACCTATCCTTCGCGGTGGCCCTGCTCAACCAAAAGACGTCGGGCGTGGTGTTCACCGGACTGTGGGGGCGTGATGAGGTCAGGGTCTACGCGAAGGAAATCATTCGGGGAGACAGCGTTCATCCCCTCTCCCAGGAGGAACGCCAGGCGCTGGAGTTGGCTCGCCGTCAAAAGCACCGGGACTGACGGACTCCGGGAGCAGCGGCACGCGTCCGCCGCATAGCATCAGGCGGAGGGGTGCCGTCTGCGCTGGGTGAACGTGGCTCTGGTCTATGTCGGCACCGTGGTGGGCGCGGGCTTTGCCAGCGGGCAGGAGGTTTATCTGTTTTTCGGCCGCCACGGCACCGCCGGTTTGGTCGGGATTGCGACCGCCAGCCTGGGATTTTGGGTGTTGGGATACCGGGCATTGACCGCGGGCCGAGGACACGCCGGATTGGGACCGTTTCTGGCGGCGGCCTACCCTTCCGGTGGCGCGGGGGCGATGGAGCTGCTGATGATGGCGTTCTTGGCCGCGGGACTGCTCGTGGTGGCGGCCGCCGGCGGCACGCTCTTGAGCGCCCTCGGCGCGTGTCCCCTGCCCGTCGGAAGCGCCGCGATCCTGGTCGCCGCGCTCGCCATCGCCGCGTATGGAGCCGACGGGATGCTGAAGGCCCATGCCGTTCTCGTTCCGTTTCTCGTCGGCACCACGCTGCTCGTGGCGCTCCGAGCTCCGGGGAGGTGGCGGGCGCCGGGAATACACGGGTGGTGGCTGTCCTCGCTGCTGTACGTGTCGTACAATCTTTTCACAGGACTGGTGGTCCTCTTGGCCATGGGCGCCCGTCTTCCGACGGCCGCCGAGCGGCGTCGGGCGGCCGGCGCCGGGGCGGCGCTGTTGGGGTTGCTGGCCCTGGCTCTGGATCGTGCCTTGCTGGGCTTGCCGCACGCGCCGGGAGACCTGCCTGTCATGGAAATGGCGGGGATGCAGGGCGGTGCGTGGCCGGCCTTGTACGCGGTCGCATTGTTGGCGGCGATTGTGACTACCGGGGCGGCGGAGGCGTTTCCTCTTCGAGAGCGGTTGGGATCGCGTCGCCTGTGGTGGTTGTTGTTGATTTGGCCCGCCACGCTGTTGGGCTTTCAGGGTTTGGTCGCGGCCTTGTACCCGGTGCTGGGCGCGCTGGCGGTATTGTTTTGGTGGCCGCTCTTGTTGCGGGCGAAGCAAGCGAGGTGAGACCCATGTCTATCGACGACCGGCATCCGACGTCTCCCGATCAGGAGTTTGCCACGGCGGGACAGGCCCTCCTTCAGGACGGAGAGGCGGCGTGGCGCGAGGGGCGGCAGCAGGACGCCGACCGACTGTTTCGCGAGCTGGCGCGTCGATTTCCTGACCACCCCGAGGGGTTCAACAAGGTGGGCGTCGTCTATGCCCAGCAGAAGGACCTGGACCAAGCCCGGGAGTGGTTTCAACGCGCCTTGGCCGTGGACGGCCGCTATCCGCCGGCTCTGACCAATTTGGGCAACCTCCTGCTGGAGGGCGGCCAAACGCAAGAGGCCATTGCCTACTACACCTTGGCGCTCCAACATAACCCGTCGTACGGACCCGCGCATAAGAATCTGGCCGTCGCCCTGAGGCGACAAGGGCGTCACTTCGAAGCGGTGCGCCACCTTCGCCGTGGCGATCGGCTCGAGATGGGGGGATTGGGCGGTTTGGGACTCGGAGGCCTGGGCACCCTGGGCGGGGCGACGCCGCCTCCCGTCGGCGGGTCTCCGCCGCCCAGGCCGCAGGGCCCTCCCCGGGGCCGACCGGCTGGCCGGCCTGCCTACTGGGTCTGGCTCATCGTGGCGTTGGCGGTTGTGTTTTTGGTGAGGCTCCTCAAACCATGACCAGACCCCCGCGGTGGCGTTGGATCGGGGTGCTGCTCGCCGTCGCACTGCCCATTTGGGGTGCGATGTTGGGTGCCGGCGTGGAGGCCGGGCATCCCACGCTGGTCACGTTTGTCGCGTGCGCGGTTTTGGCGATCACCTTCGGCCACGTGGGGCTGGCGGTGGCGGAGTGGCAGGTGGTCCCCATCTTTTGGCTGCGCGATCTGGGCGTCGCGATCCTGATGGGCGCGACGGCGTGGGCGGTCGGGCGCTGGGCCGGCGGCGGGCCGGTTGATCCGGCTCTGATCGGCGCGCTGGGTGCCTACTTTTTGATGGTATGGCCATCGGAGGTGCGTCGGCGATGGTCCTGAACTGGTTGACCATCTTATTGCTGGTTTACTTGCTGCTGGGCGCCCTGGAAGGCATGCGGCGCGGATTTCTGCTGGTCGTGTTCAGCCTGGCCGGCTACGTGGCCGGTGTGCTGGTGGCCGTCCATTATCAGGCGCGGATCACCGGCCTTTTGGTCGCCAGTCTCCCGGTCCGGCAATGGATTGTGCACTTTGTACCGACGGCGGTCCATGATCGGGTGACCTATACCGCCAGCTTCAACCTGTTTCACACGGTGCTGGGTCTGGTGGTGTTCCTGATCATGGTGGGCCTGGCCGAAGCGCTCTTCCGCGCGGCTGGGCAGGCGTTGACGAACATCCTGGCCCGGGGGCGCATCACCGGTACGCTCAACCGCTTGGGGGGGATGGCCGGCGGGATCCTGGAAAACGCCCTGCTGATCGGGATCGTCCTCGGCATTGTGACGGCGCTGCCGCTCCTGGCGGGCAGCCCGGTCTCGCGCTTGATCCAGCACACACCGCTGGCGGCCGACCTGGTCCGCTGGGTGGGCACTTTCGCACACTGGCGGGCGGAAAGGTGGCTGGCCTGACATGAGTCCGTTTGTCATCAGACGCGTGCTGGTCGTGGTGGCCGTGGTCCTGGTCGCGGTGCTGCTCGGGCGGGTCGCGACCGGGGTGTTCCGACGCCTGGAAGCGCGCGACACGGGCCGCCCCGGCGCTCCGCGGCGGGCCACCGTGTTCCGGCTCCTGAATAGCGGCACGCATTATGTGATCGACTTCCTGGCACTGGTCATCGCGCTGGCGCAGGTCGGCATCAACACCACCTCGCTGCTGGCGGGAGCGGGCGTGGTGGGGCTGGCCATCAGCTTCGGCGCCCAGAACTTGGTCCAGGATTTGGTGACCGGCACCTTTCTCTTATACGAAGATGCGTTTCAAGTCGGCGAGCAGATTGGGTTGCCCGCCCTGACCCTGACCGGCACCGTTGACGAGCTGGGCCTGCGGACCACGCGACTGCGGGCGGCGGACGGGGAGTTGGTGACCATTCCGAATCGATTTGTCACCGAAATTGTGAATTACAGCCGCGAAGCCAATCCGGTCGTCGCCGTGGAAGTTCAGCTCCTCGTGGACACCGACGCCCGCCCCGAGGCCGTTCGGCAAATCCTCGCCGAGGTCGCGTCGGCCTGGGAGGCGACCCCGGTGCAGGTGGTCGGCATGACGGCCCTGACGGCCGGCGTGGCGACTTGGAGTCTTGCCACCCGGAGCACGGTCCAGGACCGGCAGGCGCTTGAGGTGGAGGTGCGGGAGCGTGCCGTGGCCGCGCTGGTGGATGCCGGCATCCGGTTGGCCCCCGGGGTAGGACAGATGCAGCGTGGAACGTAGGCGGTACGAATTGGGGATGGTGGTGCAGTTGCGCAAGCCCCATCCCTGCGGCAACGATCGGTGGGAGATCACGCGGACGGGCTTGGATTTTGGACTGCGCTGTCTCAAATGCGGCCATCGCGTCATGATCACCCGGGCGCAGTTTGAGCGCGCCGTCAAAGCCGTCGTGTCCGTGCCCTCGGCTCCCGGGCCCTGACATCCGCCAGCCACCGGCGCCGCTTTGTCCCGGCGACAGGATCAGGTATAATCACAGTGTTTCGGGCCCAGCGGCCTGTGACCTATCCCGCTCCGCCCCGTGGTGGAGCCGCCCTCGGGCGTCCGTGGGAGGAGGTGAACAAGTTTGGCTCAGTATGAGTTGATGAGCATCATTCGTCCGGACCTGGATGAAGAGCATCTTGAGGCGACGGTGGAATCCCTCAGCAGTACGGTCTCCCATGCCGGTGGCACCGTGGAGAAAGTCGACAAGTGGGGCCGGCGGCACTTGGCCTACCCCGTTCAGGGACATCCCGACGGCTACTACGTCGTGGTCGCATTCAGCGGGCAAGGCGCCATCAGCAACGAGGTCATGCGCGTGCTCAATTTATCCGAGTCCATCATGCGCTCCATCGTGGTGCGCACCGATCCCGACTAGCCATGCGGCGGGGCCGGTGCGGTTTGAGTTGTGCCGAGACTGGCCCGGCGCCGGCGGAGACGTTGAAAGGGAGGAAACCATGCTGAATCGCATCATTCTGATTGGGCGGCTGACACGGGATCCGGAACTTCGGGTGACGAGTCAGTCGGGCGTTCCGATGGCATCTTTTACCGTCGCGGTCGACCGGCCCTTTCAGAATCAGGGCGGTCAGCGCGAAACCGACTTCATCGACTGCGTGGCGTGGCGTCGCCTGGCGGAAACGGTGGCGGAGCACATGCGCAAGGGCCGCCTGATTGCGGTCGAGGGTCGTCTGCAGATTCGGAACTATGAGACGCAAGACGGGCAGAAGCGACGGGTGGCCGAGGTGGTGGCGGACGACGTCCGGTTTTTGGACCGCCCGCGCGAAGCGCCCGCGGAGTCCGCGGACGAAGTGGCGATGCCCGAGGACCTGCCGTTCTGAGGCCGCACAGAGAGCCGGCGAAGCCCGCGCGTTGCGCGACAATTTGGATGCCGTAAGGGGAGGGCCGCATTATGCGGAAAGAACGGGGCCGCCGCCCCAAAAAGAAAGTCTGCTCCTTCTGCGTGGACAAGGTGGTCCGCGTGGATTTCAAAGAAGCCAATCGCCTGCGCCGGTACATCAGCGAGCGGGGCAAAATGTTGCCGCGGCGCGTGTCGGGCAACTGCGCCAAGCACCAGCGGCAATTGACCGTGGCCATCAAGCAGGCGCGGGTCATGGCACTGCTGCCCTTCACAGTCGAGTAAGAGCCGACAGCCCTCTTCCTCGCCGCCGGGCATGATGCCGAGCGGGGACGCGGGTTGTGGGCTCGTCGGTGCCCGGCGCGGCCGGGGAAAGGATTCACCGCACCATGCAGGTCATTTTTCTGCAGGACGTGCCGGGGGTGGCCAAGCGCGGAGAACTTCGCAGCGTCAAGGACGGCTACGCCCGGAATTTCCTCTTTCCGCGTAAGCTGGCGGAGGAAGCGACGCCGGGCCGGCTCAAGGTCATGCGGGAGCAGGCGGCGGCCCAGGCCGCCAAGAAAGCGCGGGAATTGACGCAGGCCCGGGAGCGCGCCGAAGCGCTGCGGCAGCAGCGGGTCGACATTTCGGTTCGGGTGGGGGAGGCGGGCCGCCTGTTTGGGGCGGTGACCAGTCAGGATGTGGTCGAGGCGCTGGCCGGGCTGGGATTTGCGCTGGACAAGAAGCAAGTCCGCATGGAGGCGCTCAAAACGCTTGGCGATCACGTGGTGCAGGTGCATCTGTTTGAAGGCGTGACGGTTCCGGTCACGGTAAGGTTGGTGCCGCTGTGAGTACCGAAAAGTCGTCCCGCCGGCGCCCGGTGGCCTTCGAGCGCCGGCTGCGCGCTTTTTATGACCTCCTGGTGCAGGTGTACGGCCCCGAACGGCTGGTGCTGAAGGCCGGCAAACTGCAGGCCCTGAAGGACCTCCGCGACCGCGATCCGGCCAAGAAGCTCCGCGGCCTGCGCAAGATCGTGCTGGAGGACCCGTCGCTGAACGATCTGCCGGAGGCGGCCGACATTCCCGCGGAGCTGGACGCGTTGGAAGAGGAACTGGCCGAAGTGCTTGCCCGGCGCACCCTGGAAGAAGACTTGGAGAAGCGCATCGCGGAGCGGATGCAGGAGCGTCATGAAGAGTATGTGCGGGACATCCGCATGCAGCTGGTCAAGGAAGACAGCGGACCGGAGACGCAGGAGACCCAGCGCAAGCTGAAGCGGCTGGAGGACTTGGATGCCCGGCACCTCAGCCGCTCGGCCTTGGCCATCATGCGCCCGGCGACGCTGGACGAAGTGGTGGGCCAAGACGCGGCCATCCGCTCCCTCCTGGCCAAGCTGGCGTCGCCGTATCCGCAGCACCTGCTGCTCTATGGTCCGCCCGGTGTGGGTAAAACCACGGTCGCCCGCCTCGCGCTGGATGTGGCGCGCGCGCGGCCGGCCAGCGTGTTCACCGACGCCTCGCCGTTCGTGGAAGTGGACGGCGCCACCCTGCGATGGGATCCGCGTGAGGTGACCAACCCGCTGTTGGGGTCCGTGCATGATCCCATCTATCAGGGGGCGCGCCGGGATCTCGCCGAAGGCGGCATCCCCGAGCCCAAGCCGGGATTGGTGACGGAAGCCCATGGGGGCATTTTGTTCATCGACGAGATTGGCGAGATGGACCCGCTGTTGCAGAACAAACTGCTGAAAGTCCTGGAGGACAAACGGGTCCAGTTTGACTCGGCGTACTACGACCCGGACGACCCGTCGGTCCCGCAGTACGTCAAGAAGCTGTTTCAGGACGGAGCCCCCGCCGACTTCGTCCTGATCGGGGCGACAACGCGGAGCCCCGATGAGATTTCGCCGGCGCTGCGGTCGCGGTGCGCGGAGATTTTCTTCGATCCGCTGACGCCCGGACAAATCGAGGCCATCGCGCATGCGGCGGCCAGCCGTTTGGGCGTGGTGCTGGAGGCGGACGCCGCCGACCTCCTCTCCCGATACACGTTGGAGGGACGGCGGGCGGTGACGCTGCTGGCCGACGCCATGAGTCTCGCGCTGTTGGAAACGGAGACCCCGGAGGTCATCCGGCGCCAACACGTGGCCGATGCCGTGGCCCAAGCCCGGCTTCCCCGCGTCAGCATCGTGCGCGGCAGTCCCGATCGTGCCATCGGGCGCGTCTTTGGGCTGGCCGTGGCCGGATTCCAAGGCATGGTGCTCGAGGTGGAGGCGGCCGTGTTCCCGGCCCGCGAACCGGGCAAGGGCCAGGTCCGCTTCAACGACACGGCGGGCAGCATGACCAAAGACTCGGTGTTCAACGCGTTCACGGTCCTGCGGGATTTGACGGGTCAGGACCCGATGGCCTATGACTTTCACGTCAACGTGGTGGGCGGGGCCCAAGTGGACGGGCCGTCGGCCGGCGCCGCCATCTTCCTGGCCCTGTACAGCGCCCTGATGAAGGTGCCGATGCGTCAGGACGTGGCTGTGACCGGCGAGATCGCGCTGTCGGGTCAGTTAAAGCCCATCGGCGGCGTGGCGGAAAAGGTGTTTGGAGCGCGCCAGGCGGCGATGAGTGCCGTGGTCGTGCCGGAGGGCAACGCCAGCGACGTCCCCACCCAGCCGGGGATTGAGGTGTGGCCGGTGGCCGATGCCCGCTCGCTGGTGGAGGTTTTAACGCGGTGACAACCGATGTGGACCGACTGCCGCCACAAAGTCTTGAAGCCGAGCTGGCCGTGCTGGGCGCGATGCTGATTGACCCGTCGGCGGTGGACGATGTGGCCAACATCGTGACGGCGGAAGACTTCTATCGGGACGCGCACCGCGAAGTGTTCGAGGCCATTGTGGATCTGCTCAACTCCGAAGGCGGCCATCAGGTCGACGTCATCACAGTGTCCGAGGCGCTGCGCCATCGCGGCACGTTGGACAACGTCGGCGGCCTCTCGTTCCTGATGGAATTGGCCAATGTGGTGCCGACGGCCGCGCACGCCATGTACTATGCGCAGATCGTGCACGAGAAGGCGGTCCTGCGCCGTGTGATCGAAGCCGGCAGCCGCATGGTGGGGTTGGCGTTTCAGGGCGAGAACTCCCCGGCCGAGATTCTGGAGCAGGCACAGCAGACGCTGTCGGAGTTGGCTCAAAAAGGGCGACGGGAGCCGGAGCGGCTGCATCGGATCCTGGTGCGGGCCTTAGAGCGCGTGGAGCGGCTGGCGGGCCAGAAGGGATTGGCCGGCCTGTCCACCGGGTTTCCGGACCTGGATCGGGTGACCTCTGGGCTCCAGGCGGCGGATTTCTTGGTGGTGGCGGCGCGACCTTCGATGGGCAAGACCAACTTTTGCCTCAACATCGCACGGCACGTGGCTCTCCGCGAGCAGGTGCCGGTGGCGATTTTCAGCCTGGAGATGAGCCAGGAGCAGTTGGCCATGCGCCTTATCGCCGCCGAGGCGGACATTGACGGCCAGCGTCTTCGCAACGGCGACCTGACCGAGGAGATGTGGCAGCGCCTCACCCATGCGCTGGGTCGACTGGGCGACGCACCCATCTTCATCGACGATTCCGCCGGCCTGTCGCCCCTGGAGCTGGCCGCCAAAGCTCGGGCGCTTCATCGCCGGGTGCCGTTGGGTCTCGTCATCATCGACTACCTGCAGCTGATGTCGGGGCGATCCCGGACGGAAAACCGCCAGCAGGAGATTTCCGAGATCTCGCGCAGTCTCAAGGGTTTGGCGCGGGAACTGAATGTGCCGCTCCTGACCTTGTCGCAGCTGTCGCGGGCCGTGGAGAGCCGCACCGACAAGCGGCCCATGCTGTCCGACCTGAGAGAGTCGGGCGCCATTGAGCAGGATGCCGATCTGGTGGCGTTCATCTATCGGGATGACTACTACGTCAAGGACAGCGAGGCGGAGGGCCAGGCCGAAGTCATTGTGGCGAAGCAGCGCAATGGGCCCACGGGGCTGGTGCGTTTGGTGTTCAAGAAGGATACCGGCAAGTTTCTCAGCATCGCGCAGGAGCGGTAGATCGGAGGCGGTGGGGATGTCGGCGGTCGTGATTGTGGGAGCGCAGTTTGGAGACGAAGGCAAGGGCAAGGTCACAGACTTTTTGGCAGCCAAGGCGGATGTGGTGGTGCGACATCAGGGTGGCGCCAACGCAGGGCACACGGTGGTGGTGGACGGCCGCACCTTTAAGCTGCACTTGATCCCGTCCGGAATCCTGTACCCCGGCAAGCTGTCGGTCATTGCCAACGGGGTGGTGGTGGACCCGGAGGTGCTGACGGGCGAGGTGGACTACCTCAAGAGCCAGGGCGTCGCCGTGGACGGGCTCAGGGTGTCGACGCAGGCGCATGTGGTGATGCCGTACCACAAGCGGCTGGATGCGCTGCAAGAGGGGCGGCTGGGGGAGCGCAAGCTGGGCACGACTCTTCGCGGCATCGGTCCGGCTTACATGGACAAGGCGGGACGGACCGGCATCCGCGTGGCGGAACTGATGGAACCCGACCATTTGCGGGCCCGTGTTCGCGCCCAGGTGGAAGACAAGAATCGGTTGTTGACGTCGATGGGGGAAGAACCCGAGGACGCCGACGCCATCACGGATCAATACGTGGCGCTGGGCGACCGGATCCGGCCGTATATGGCCAACACGCCCGCGATTATCAATGATGCGCTGGACAAGGAAATGAACGTGCTGTTCGAAGGGGCGCAGGGAACGCTCCTGGACATCGACCATGGGACCTATCCGTACGTGACGTCGTCCCACCCCGTGGCCGGCGGCGCGTGCATCGGCGCAGGAGTCGGGCCCACCCGCATCAATCAGGTCTACGGCGTGCTGAAAGCCTACACGTCGCGCGTGGGCGACGGGCCGTTTCCGACCGAGTTGGCCGACCCCTTGGCCCATGAGCTCCGGGAGCGCGGGCACGAATACGGCACCACCACGGGCCGTCCGCGCCGCGTCGGCTGGTTGGACGGCATCGCCCTCCGCCAGGCGGCTCGCGTCAACGGCATGACCGGCGTGGTGGTGACGCGGCTCGACGTGCTGGACGGCCTGCCAACGCTTCAGATTGCGGTGCGCTACCGGCTTCCGGACGGGAAAGTGCTGACAGACTTTCCGGAGCGGGTGGAGACACTGGCTGAAGTGAAGGCTGAATACGCCACGATGCCGGGGTGGGATTCGTCGACTCAAGATGTCCGGCGGCTGGAGGATCTGCCGGCGGCGGCACGCCACTATCTCGATCGCATTGGGGAAATCACGGGGGTGCCGGTGGTGATGGTGTCGGTGGGAGCGGAGCGCACCCACACCATTACGGCTGGACCGTTGTACTAGACGACGCATCGGGCCGAGCGGGGCGCGCGAACCGGACCACCATCGCGAGCGGTGGGGCCACGAGCCGGCACGCGGTTTGACGGGACACGCGCCGGTCGCTATACTTTCGGTGTGCGGAAGTAGTTCAGTTGGTAGAACGTCGGCTTCCCAAGCCGAAAGTCGCGGGTTCGAGTCCCGTCTTCCGCTCCAGTTTTCGCGGCCGGCACGGCCGCTTTTCCTTTAACGGACCCCGATACGGTCGACGGCGACGCCCGCCGGTACGATCGGGACACGATGCCCGAGCCAGGAACCCGGCGGGGGCGGGTCGATTTTTTCTCACCGGCGTGCTGTCCGGCACGCACGACGGGAACCCTTCCCATCGAAATGCCGTACGCATGGACAGCGCGGTTGGTGTGACTGAGAAGAAGACCCGGTCGCGGCTCAGCCCCACGCATTCAGGGCCGTGTTGTGATGCGTCGAGGGGCATCTGGCGCGTTGCCACAGCCAAACCAAAGCTGATATACTTATGGCCGCGCTGACGTAGCTCAGTTGGTAGAGCAGTCGATTCGTAATCGACAGGTCGGGAGTTCAAGTCTCCCCGTCAGCTCCATCACGCTTTGAAGCCCCGCCCGACGCGCGGGGCTTTTTGTTGCCGGATGCCGGCCGCACCACGAGCACGGATCGCGGATCGCGTGCCCCGTCAGTGGTGCTCCCCGCTCGTCGGAGGTTTCGCGTCCAACGCTCTGGGCTCGTGGCGATCGAGGGCGACCGCAAGGGAGGCGGCGGACCGCCGCCGGGGTGTTCGGACTCGCACCCCAATACCGGACCGGGTCCGTGTCCGTCTTCAGCGGATCGAACGTCGCCAACCCGTGGGCGACCGTTTCTCTGCCGGCTTGTTTCGCGTAGACGCCGCCTCTCCACCGCCCTGAGCGGCATCCCCGTCGCGCGAACCGGGCCCCGCCTTATTCAAGACTCACCTTCCGCATGTCACTGAGGAGGTTGCCGGGGGTTTTTGAGGGGGCGCGGATTTATCCCGACGGCTCGAAGCGGACGTACAACGGCAAGTCCAGGGCTTCCAGGAGGCGCTGGGTATGGGGGGCGACCCGGCTCCACTGGTACCACGGCCGACCGGCCGTCCCGCACCGCTGGAGCCACAGGGTACGGAGTCCCTCCAAGATGACCTCGTCCGAGGGGGCCGGAATCTTGCGGCCATCGGGTAAGGCCAACGGCGGCTGGTCCCGGAGCGCCGCGCGCACGAGCCGCCGCATCCCGCGGACGAATTGGAGCGCGAGGAGGAGGAGAAACCCCAGACCCGCCACGCGCTGCGGGTTCTGGAGATAAAAGGCATCGCAGTGCCAGGGGGCCTTGGCCCAGCGAAAGGCGTGTTCGGCCTGGTCTTGCCCTTTGTAGGCCGCCACCAGCTCCCGGGCCGAGCGGTCGGGGTCATCCGTCACCAAGACGAAGGTGCTGCGGCGTTGACGCTCCGCGTGGACGGCCGTGGGATCCGGATCTCGCCAGGTCCACTGGAGCCGGTATACCGGGGTCGTGTCGGGGGGGACGCCCTTCCGGGGCCGCCCGGGGCGGCGCTGAACCACGGTCTCCGGCACGATGGTGGGCGTCACCCGATGCCAGCGGGGGGCCACGGCCTTCAGGGCGACCCCGTGAGCCGCCTCGGCATCCGCCACACAGGCAAACGCTTGGCGGGCCAAGGCGGCAGCGGCGGCCTGCAGGGCCGTGCCCTCCTGGGCAATCTCTCGCTGGAGGGTCTGTTCCCGGCGCCGGTCGAGGGCATCGGAGTGCACGACCACACACCGGACAGGGTAACTGGCTAATGTCCCCGGGTGGATCTGCACCCGATAGCGGGCGGCCCCCTTTTTCGGGGAAAAGGTCCCGAGGTCTTCCCACGCGGACTCCGGGGCGGCCCACGCCGCCGTCTTGACCGTGCGGGCCAGGGTGTAGGTCTCCGGGAGACGGCCCAGCCAGTGCACCCCCAAGGCCGCACACTGGTCGAGGGCCGCCGGGGTGACCCCTGCACTGTCCGTAACATACAGGGCCGGCTTCCACGCGTCTTCCGGGACGTCGCGGTCCAGGGTCGCGAGCCAGGGCGGCATCCAGGCCTTGTCACTCGTGTTCCCGGCCAGGACGTCGCCTAAGAGCACCTGCCCGTCGCCGTCGGTGGGGAGCCCCATCAGGATCTGTTTGAGATCGGGGCGGTGGGCCTTGCTGTACCCGTACGTAATATGTGGCGACGGCCCGTCGGGGGTGGACCCGGCGTAATCCCCGAACCACGAAAACGACGTCGTGTCGGTATGCAGGACGCCGCTCGCGGCGTCCTCGGTGGCTCGCACCCGCACACCCAGGGTGCCGACCAGGGTCCGGCCGTGGACCGCGAGCTTCTCGAGCACGCGGCCTAAGGCATCGTCATTGAAGACCGGGGCGGTGACCCCGGGCGTCCACAAGAGGTCCAAGGGCAGCGTCTCCGCCCATCGCTCTACATGGTAGAGCGGCGTCCGTTGGGCCAACACGTTCATCACCAAGGTGAGTACCAACATCGACGGCGGCGTCTGGGTGCGGGCCGTGTCCCAGGGGAGTAGTGTATCCACCACGGCACACCAATTCCACCGCTCCGCCAAGAGGCGGACCGCGAGAGCCAGGCCCGCTTCCGGGAACACATCCGGATCGCGGGCGAACACGAGCGTGTCATCCCGTTGTTGCCGCATAGCGGCTACTTCGTGGTCGCCCTCAGGAACTCCTTTGCGATGACTATTCTGACTATAGTAGGTCGCGTAATGCCTTCATCTTCCAGTGATTGACATGCGGAGGCTGAGCCTCCGGGGTGGCCGAGAGTCGGAGGTGGGCGTCGTGCAGCCGCCGTTGCAGGCGCGCGGTCTCCCGCGCGCTCCATTCGGCATCCAGCAACAGCCCGAGCCGGTCCTCAAACGGGAGGGCGAGGATCTCGGGGCTCTGGCGTTGGGTGTAGTAGCGGGCCGCCCCGGTATGCAGACCGAGAGCGGTGAGGCGGTCGTGGACAGTCGTGGGGTCCATTTAGGCATCCTCCTTGGAAGTGGGCGTCGGGGCGCCGTAGTACTGCGGCCCCCGGACATTGGGATGGGAGGGGACCGTGCCCGCCGGGGTCGTGTCGGCCAGGATCTGGGCGGCGTACGCTTTGACGTAGCGCACCTGTCGGGTCCCCGCTTGGGTGGCGCGCGTGGCCGCTGCTTCGAGCACCGCGACCGGGTATCGCTCCCGGAGTTGCAGAATCCCCAGGCACTGCCGATAGGCTTGCTCGGGGATGACGGCGTGCGTCAGGATGGCGTCGATGAGCGTTCGGGTCTGCGGCCCGACGGCGCTGGCCCGGGTGCGGAAGGTGTCGGCATCCCACCCCGTCGCATAGGCCCGATGATGGGGCGGCATATGGGTCGGATCGGTGACCGCCTGGCCCGCGCGGGCACCCCGCCCGTGACTGGCGACGCGGGTCCCCTGGTGAAAGATCTCGACGAGGGTCGCCGTCTGCCGCACGTCGACGGTCTGGCCCACCAGGGTGTACGGCACGCTGTAGACGCTGCGGGCCACTTCGACGTGGTAGTCCCGGGCAACCTTGGCCCGTCCCCACTCGGCGTAGAGGTAGGGCTGCGGCGGGAGCGGGCGGAGGGTGGGCTGTTCGACGGTCGTCCACTCCTGCACACGGCTGCCCGGTAACTTCTGAAAGGGGGCCCCGTTGAGCGCCGTGAGCCGGGGCTGCAGATCGGCATTGGCGGCGGCGAGCGACAAGAAGTGGGTGTGACGCACCGGGGCATACCGCGGCGTCTCGGCCACCTGGACATGTTTCTCCACTTTGCCCTTGTCGCGAGGTTTCCGCACCCGCGCGGGCAGGATCACCGCGCCGTAGTGGTCCGCACACTCCGCATAGGTCCGATTCAGTTCCGGGTCATAGCGGTCGGCGTGGATCACCCCCGCCTTCAGGTTGTCGGGGACCCAGACGGCCGGCACGCCGCCGAAGTAGGTGAGCGCGGCGACGTGGCCCGCAATCCAGGACGCCAGGGATTGGTCCCGTTGCCACTCGGCATAGGTGTAATTGCTGTAGCCCAAGGTCATGACGAACAGGGCCGCCTGAAATGCCACGGCGCCCGTCCGCGGCACGTAGATGGGGAGCGTGACGCCGGCGTAGTCCACGTAGGCCCGTTCGCCGGGGTGATGCGTCTGTCGGAAGGTCACGTCGAGCGAGGCGACAAAGCGCCGGTAGTGCTGACAGAAGGCCGTGTACCCATAGCCGTCGGGGTGGGTGGCCCGGTACTCGGCCCACACGACCTCGCGCGTCACGCCCTTCTGTTGCAACTCCCGATGAATGGCGCCCCAGTCGGGTTCCGGCCGCGTCCGCGGCCGCCCTTGATTCCCGGGGTACAGCCACGCCTCGAGGGTCGCATCGGTGCAGTCGGCCGGCAGGGGCCAGCGCACGTCGGCGGCCCGGGCCCGCTTCAGGATATCCCCCACGGTTACATGGTCACAGCCGAGGGTGCGGCCGATCTGGCGTTGCCCCCACCCGGCCGCGGTCAACTGTAAGATCTCGCGAATCTGGCGCATCGTCACCCTCCGGTAGGCCATTGGGGACGGCCCCCTTTCACCGCATGGTGCCGCAGGTTTCGGCACCGACGGTGGTCGCCCTCTCCGGGCGGTGACGACTTTGTGCAACGCTGGTGAGGATATACCGTTGCGGTGGTCGGAACTTAGTGAACTGACTGGTGGGGACTATGTGCAATCTGCATGGTCATCGTCGGATCGCCGAAGACCTTGCCCCAGCGACTAAACTCCCGATTGCTCGTGACCAACACGGAGCCGCGTTCATACCGCTCTGCGAAGAACGGGAACAGGATCGGGGCTTGTTCTCGTGCCAACGGGAGGTATCCGAGTTCATCGATAATCACCAATGGGTAGCGTTGCCAGAACTTGAACCGTGCGAGCAAGCGATGGTCAGCCTGCGCGGCGAGCAACTCCTGGCTGAGCGCCAGTGCGGTGGTAAATCGCACACGGTACCCGGCCTCCACGGCGGCCCGCCCCAAGGCCAAGGCGACGACCAAGTGGGTCACCATGGCAATAGGCGGGGAGTGGCCCAAACAAAGGCAGGAGGAAACAAGGTCCTCACCGTGGGGACCGCGCGTTAGGCTGACACCGTAATCCCCATGTGCCGCCAGAGTTGCTGGGGATCGTAGGGTGTCCCGCGGCGCATACATACGAACATCACACTCGTTAGCTTG
>DAHVOH010000065.1 GCA_027318915.1 Clostridiales bacterium | reverse complement strand
AATGGGGTCAGGGAGTGGGATCGGCCAGTCCTCCCGCGATCGGGCGGCAGAAAGGCGGCGGAGGGGTCATGGGGCGATGGCTTCGGCAGTTGGCGGGGGTGATCCTGGGTCTGGCCGGCGTCATCTGGCTCTTGCAGGGCGTCGGCGTCATCCGGGGCAGCTTCATGACCGGCAGTGCTCTGTGGGCGGTCATCGGCGCCGTCCTCATCCTTCTCGCGGCCTGGATCCTGGCGGGCGATCAACGGCGACGGCGGCGCTGACAGGGTGTGGCGCCGCGTCGCCGCGCCATTCACGTGCGGCGTTGGCCGGTCCCCGCCGCCCCGAAGACCAAATCCCGGTACAATCCGGGCCGGCGGTCCTCGCGAAACGGCCACTCCGCCCGACTCTGGTACACTGCGGCGGGATCGACGGCGGCAATCACCACCTCGTCCGGCTTTTCCGCAGCGGCTAGGATGGTCCCGTTCGGGTCAATCACCAGGCTGTCTCCGCCAAATCGATAGGACCCGCCTTCCAGTCCGGTGCGGTTGACGGTGGCCACAAAACAATTGTTGGCCAGAGCGTTCGCCGCCAGGGCCGTGCGCCAGCGCGGCCGGGAATAGTCGCCGGTGGCTCGGGGCGCCAAAATCAGATGCACGCCCTGCAATCCAAGAATGCGGCTTCCCTCCGGAAACAGATTGTCCCAACACGTTTGGATGCCGAAGGTCAGGCCATGCTGGTGGAAAACCGGAAATCCCAGGTCCCCGGGCGCATAGTAGAACTTCTCGTACCATCCCGGATGATAGGGAATGTGATTCTTGCGGTACCGACCCAGGATGGCACCGGTTGGCGCCAGGATAAACGTGGTGTTGTAGCGGGCCAAACCGGCCCGCTCATAAGTGGGCACCACGAGCGTCAAACCATGGCGCACGGCCAGCGCGCTGAACCGTGCCATGAGCGGGCCGTCTTCCGACTCCGCGCAGCCGAAGTGCGACGCATCCTCGGTCACCGGAAACCATGGATGGGGAAACAACTCCGGCAGCACGGCCAGGGTCGCACCCCGCTCCCGGGCCTCTTGCAGCAGCCCGTCGGCTTTGGCGAGATTGTCCTCCACCGGACCGGTCAGGTCCATCTGCAACAGGCCCAGCGTGAGCCCGGCGGTTTCCGGAGCCATGTTCGCCACCTCGTTTCGCTTGTCTCCGGCCCGGGTGGCCGTGTCCCCCTCATCTTATCGCGTTATCGCGGCGGGCCCGCACTCGTGAGGGGGAACGGTGCGTCCAACCACGACCGGGCAGGCCGCGGCCCCGCCCGACAGGTCCTCGACAGACACCGCCGCCTCGAACTTCGCCCGGATGAATTTTACGCAACCTTCATCCTACGATCCCGGCTCCTTAATCCCGAGCCGTTATGGTAGATGGGAACCAACGAGCGTCATGCCATCAGAGGGAGGAGTTCGCATGCGGATTCTGGTCACGAACGACGACGGCATCTTTGCCCCGGGTCTGGCCGCCCTGGCCGGAGCCTTGACGGATCTCGGCCATCAGATCATGATCGTCGCGCCCGACACCAATCAAACCGGGATGGGCCAGGCCATCACCGTGGGCGGCCCCATCACCGCCCGGCGGATGGTCCTGTCCACGACGGGGACCCGTTTCGCGGTCGCGGGCACGCCCGCCGATTGCGTGCGCATCGCCCCCGCCTTGTGGACCGACCCGCCGGATCTGGTGGCGTCCGGCATCAATCATGGCGCCAATCTGGGGGCCGACGTGTATCGTTCCGGAACGGTGGGAGCGGCCCGTGAGGCGGTGCTGGCGGGTCTGCCGGCGCTGGCGCTGTCGGCGTTGGCCGAGATGCCCCCCGCCTCGGTGCTCCGCCATCACCTTCCGGATCTGCTGCAGATGGCCCGGGAGTTTCCGGGACAGATGATCAATGTCAACTTCCCGGTCATGGCCACCGTGTCCCGACTCACGGTTCCGGTCGCGTGGGATGGGTACGTCGACGAAGCCCGCTGCCGCATCATCGACGACGGA
Source organism: Clostridiales bacterium (assembly GCA_027318915.1). The sequence goes on along the minus strand of DAHVOH010000065.1, from coordinate 16,762 downwards.
CCAACGCATGAGGTCATGGTGCAGCGTTCCGTCAGCTCCCGCTCCCATCGCGTCGACGACATCCGTGCGGCGCTTTTGGGCTACGTGACCGTGAGCCGCATCACCGTGGTCCCGGCCCCGTCTCGACTCCGCCGGAACGAGGACGAAACCGCCCCGAGCGCGTGGCGGCAGGAGGCCTGAGCGCCGCGTCGGCCGTACCGAAGGTCGTTGGTCCGAACACACCGACCGGGCCAATGCCCGTGCGTCTGCAGGCACGGAAGCGGCCGGACCCCTGGCTCTGACGGTCACCCCGTTGTGTGGCCGGCTCGCCGCTGACGCGCCCGCCCCTCGCCCACCGGGGCCGGAACGGCCCGGGTTGGGCCGCACCGCGAGCCCCCGCCCTTCCGGGCGCCAAGGCTTCCTAGCAACCCCACCACTCAAAAGGGCTCACACGAAGAGGCCTCCCTAGCTGAAGGCCGTTCTGCGCCTCGCGCCAGGTCGGATCGCTCCGCCCCCCGACGGCAGAGACCCGCCTGGTTGAACCTTGCCGCGCGCCCGTCGGGCGTGCTCCCCGCATGGGGACCGCCACCAATCGCGGCGGAGCGGCGCGCACCGCGTCAGGCCCACGCCAGCGGCCGCGGTCACAGCCGGCGCGGAGCCAGCTCGGCCGCAGCGGATTCGTCGGACCGCGCCGTTTCCGGCGAGGTCGCCGTCGACGGCCGTGGGCCGTGCTATGCCCACATCCAGGGCGCGGCCCAGGTGTAGCTCATGTGTCCTCCGTCCACCACCAGGGTGGCCCCCGTGATGTACGAGGCCGCTTCGGAGGCCAGAAACACCATCGCCCGGGCCACTTCTTCCGGCCGGCCAAACCGGCCCATGGGGTCCAGCTCCTCATAGCTCGCGCGAATCAGGTCATAGCGGGGCGAGGCCTGCAGCATCGGCGTGTCAATCGTTCCCGGGGCGACGGCATTGACGCGGATGTGCGCCCGCGCGTAATCGATGGCGGCGTTGCGCGTCAGATTGAGGAGTCCGGCTTTGGCCGCATTGTACGCCGCCCGGCCAAAGTCGGCGCGAATGCCGCTCACCGACGAGCAGTTGACGATGGCGCCGCCGCCCCGCCGCCGCATCCAGGGAAGGCCATACTTCATCATCAAGAACGGCCCGCGCAGGTTCACCGCGAGGACACGGTCCCAACCGTCCACCGGATAGTCTTCCAGCAGCGTCCCGCCCGGCAGGTCGATGCCGGCGTTGTTGATGAGGACGTCCATGCCGCCCAGAGGCGCCACGACATCGTCATACAGACGACGCACCCGCGCCTCGTCGCTGACATCAACCACGGCGGCCACGGCGCGCTGCCCCGCTTGCCGCAAAGCCTCGGTCGCCGCCTGCACTCGATGCTCGTCGTGGTCCACCAGCACCACCGTGTCGCCCTGCCCGGCGAACGCTTCGGCGGCCGCCCGGCCAATGCCTGACGCCGCCCCGGTGATGAGAACGACGCGGGGCACGGCAGCCGAGGAGCCCGCCGGCGATCCCGACGGCCCCGTCACCGGGACCGTCCCGACCGCCGGCCCAGGCTGGTGTAGAGGTGATCCTCCGCAGCCGCCAAGGCGGTGTCCCGTCGCGCAGCCAGCAGTTCGCCGAGGCGGCCCTCTTCTTGCGCCGCGGTCCACTCACGGGCAAAGCTGCCGTCGGCCAATCCGGCCAATACCGCCTCGAGCTGGGCCACCAGCTCGGGGGTGACATAGCGCGGTCCGCGCGTCAACTGGCCGTACTGGCTGGTGGTGGAGTGAAGCGCCAGCTGCTCCCATAACCCGTGGGCGGCCAACGCGTGGCCGATTTCCGCCACCTCCCCCGAACCGTACAGTTCCAAGAGAGCCGCTTCCGGCGAGATGCCGTGTTTCGTGAGGACAGAAAAGCACGCCTCCACCAGAAACAGGAAGGCCCCGGCCCAGGTCTGTTCCGAGAACAGGTCCAACAAGGTTTCCTCGCGAAACGAGGAGGCGACCGCCACCCCGCCCGGCAACAGCGCCCCGACGGCGCCACAATACGCGAGCGCCGTCTCTTGGGCGGATCCGCTCGCATCCTGCGCCACGCCAATCAGCATGGGAAACCCCTGGCCCTGCTCGACGTTGGTGCGCACGGCCGCCCCGATCATGCGGGGCGCGGCCAACACCACGTCCACGCCCGGCGGTGGCGTGATCCGTCCGTAGGTGACATTGTAGCCGCTGGCAAACACGATCGTCTGGCCCTGCGTCATGGCCCCGATGGCCACTTGCCACTCGGGCTGCACCTCGTCCGGCAGCACCATGACCACTACCGCCGCGTCCCGGATGGCGGCGTCAATGGGTCGCACCGCAAATCCGTCGCGTCGGGCCTGCTCGGCGTAGGCGTCCTCCCGATTGCCCACGATGACGTCGTAGCCGCGGTCACGCAAGTTGAGCGCCTGCGCCCGCCCCTGATTTCCGTACCCCACCACCGCCAGCCGAACGCCTCGCAGGCGAGCGGCCTGATCCCCGGCGTTTGCCTCCGTATACAACTGCGCCATGCCATCCTCCTTCCGACCACCCCGAGCCGTCCTCCCCGAGCGGCCGCGCGCTGCCGCACGATGGCCGCAACACGGCGAGCGGGGAGTCGGTGGGGCGGGTCACGAGCTGAACCTGCGGTCTTTCGTTGCTACAGCGCTTCGGACAGCGCCTGCCGCAGATCGCCAATCAGATCCTCCGGCGCTTCGAGCCCGATGGACAGCCGCAAGATCCGCGGCGAAAGCCCCATGGAGGCCTGCTCCTCCGCGGTGAGCTTGCGGTGGGTCAAAGCCACCGGCTGCTCGATCAGCGACGTGGTGTCCCCAAGGCTCACCGCCGTATGAAACAGCTCCAAGTGGTCCACAAAGCGGTCGATGTCCGTTTCCGGGGCCAGGTCCAGGCTCATCATGCCGCCCGCCATGCCGCGGGTGAAATGAGTGGCCACCCATTCATGCTGCGGATGGCTGTCAAGACCGGGGTAGAAGACGTGGGCCACCCCGGGCATATCGGCCATGGCCCGCGCCACCGCGAGGGCCGACTGGCTGTGAACCGTCATGCGGGCATGCAACGTGGCCATGCCGCGCCACATCATGTACGCCGCGAAGGGGTTGGCGATGCCGCCCAGTTGGTTCAGCGTGTCGCGAATTTGATTCACCACGGCGGTGCCGCCCGATATGGTGCCGATGACGGTGTCCCCGTGACCGTTCATGTACTTGGTGGCGGAATTGACCACCACCGTCGCGCCATGCTCCAAGGGCCTAAACAGCACACCGCTGGCGAACGTGTTGTCCACCACTAAGTCCAGGCCGCGGGCTCGGCACAGACGCCCGATGGCGTCGAGCGGCGGCACCGTCATCATGGGGTTGCTGACGGTTTCCACAAAAACCAGCCGGGTTTGCGGCGTGAGCGCGGCCTCCAGGGCCTGCACATCCGTGGCGTCCACGGCCGTGAACGTCACTCCCATGCGGGTGGCCACGCCGTGCAGGAATCCGTAGGTGCCGCCATACTGGGACACGCCCACCACGACATGGTCACCGGGCTTGAGCAACGTGAGCAGCGTGGTGGTGGTGGCCGCCATGCCCGACGCCACCACCAAGGAGGCCTCGGCGCCCTCCAGCCGGCTCACCGTCTGCTCCACCGCCCGCACGGTCGGGTTGCCGCCCCGCGTATACACGTAGCCCGCCTGGTCGCCGCGCGCCACCGCAGCGCCCGCCGCCAGCGTGGGAAAATGGAAACTGGTCGTGAGGACCAACGGGGGCGTCAGCGGCTCTCCGACCGGAGCCTCCATCCCCGCATGGGCAAACGTCGCATGCAACAGTTCCGTCTCACGCCGTCTCTCGCTCATTGCCATCACAATCCTTCCTAAATCTCACCAATCTCGTCGGCATCGCCGGGCTCAGGCTCAGCCCCAATTCGCGGCGGCCCTCACCGCCTGTCCGCCCGGGGGCGCCACACTCCTCGAGCATCGCCGAGCCGTTAGGCCCCGGGTCTTTCCCTTGGCGTCCCCCAAAGCGCGGTCGCCCACGCGCACCCGGCGGCCTGACTGGTCTGACCAGTTGCGTTAAAATCTTACTATATCCCGTGCTCAAGGAGGCAACCCAGATTGGAGAGCACGCACCAGTCCCGGCTGTTGTCTCAGGATGTGGCCGCTCAGATTGAAGAGCGGATCTTCGGGGGAACGTGGCCGCAAGGCATGCGGCTGCCCGCCGAACGCGAGCTGGTCCGTGAATTTGGGGCCAGCCGGGCGGCGGTTCGGGAAGGACTCCGCATCGTGGAAGCCCGCGGCCTGGTGGAGAGCCATCCGGGCAAGCGGCGGGTGGTCTTGAATCGCACCGCGATCCCTCCCTGGATCCGCGACCATCTGGCTCGTCACCAGCATGTCAGCCTCAAGCACCTGCTGGAAACGCGCGAGCTGCTGGAGCCCGTGGTGTGCGCATTGGCCGCCGAACGCCATGCCCCGGACGACGCGCGCCGCCTGGAGGCGCTGGTCCACGACATGGAGGTCATGCGCTCGCGGCCCTTGGCCTACATGGCCGCCGCCACCGAGTTTCATCTCGCCGTGGCCGCGGCGGTGGACAACCCGGCGCTCGAAATGCTGGTCCACAGCTTGGTGGACTGGACGACCCGCATGCGGGTCGTCCTGGCCGAACGGGCGCCGGACCACATTTCGCCGCTGCACGATGACCATGCCGCCATTTACCGCGCCATCGCCGCGCATGATGGCGCCGCCGCCCGGGCGGCGATGACCCATCATCTCCGCGATGTGACCGAGACGCTGGTGGCAGCCGTCGATCGGGCCGAAGGCCCGGTACTGGATATGCCGGTTGATTGACGGCTTCGGCTGCGAAAGGAGACCCGTCAGATGGGGAAGCCCCGAATCGTCGACCTCTCGCTTACCGTTCAGGAAGATCGACCCGCCTCGTGGCCGACGCACATGCCTTTTCAGCGGCGTGTCTGGAATTGGTACGCGACGGAAGACCGTCATGACCCCGAGAGTCGAACCGACCGTCTGGGCCCCTACTTCACGGAGTGGCTGTTGATGGATGAGCATACGGGAACACATTGCGACGCGCCGAGCCACTTTCTGGCCGGAGCGCCCGGAGCCGATGCCATTCCCCTCTCGCAGATGATGGGCCGGCTGGCCAAGATTGAGGTGGCCGACCTGGTCTCCGACGTCCCGGGTCACAGCCCGCTGATAGGGGTTGAGCGGCTGCAAGCATGGGAAAACCGCCATGGGCCGCTCACGGCGGAGCATGTGGTGGTCTTTCAAGCCGGCTGGGATCGCTGGTATCAGGCGGGAAGCGGCGGTTTGCACTACGCCCACGCGGTTGTGGTCACGCAAACGGAGCCGGGCTGGCCAGCCCCGGGGGTGGAGAGCATCCGGTTCCTCTTGGATCGCGGCGTGCGCTGCGTCGGCACGGATGCGCCCAGCATCGCACCGGCCCATGAAGGCCGCGCCGTGCACACCGAGGGTCTCGGCGGCGGCATGGTGTTCATCGAAGGCCTGGCTCACCTGGATGCCGTGCCCGAAACGGGAGCGCAGTTTCTGTTTTTGCCCGTGAAAATTCGGGATGCGTCCGGATGCCCCGGCCGCGCCGTCGCGTTTTGTCCGTAGCGGCCGCCTCGCCCAGCCGGGCATGTCAGGGAGTCTGTCCGCCCGCCGAGCCGGAGCGCGCCAGCCGCTCAGAGAAAAGCCCCGGCGTCGATGTATCCTGCGCCGGGGCAGCGGCGCGCTCGCGTCGCTTCGTTCCTGACGGTCACGGCTCCCGTATTCCACCGGCCAATCGATCCTCCGCTAATCCCCATGGTTCTTGAGCGGTATCGGCTTCGTCCTCGCCTCTGAATACGAAGCCTCGACTCGGACCCCTCCGATGGTCCCGGTAACCAGTCGCGTCCTCAAGAAACATGCGCCGGTGCGTCAACCGTTCCCCTCAGCTTTGGGTTCCCGGTCGGGGCCCGCGCTCCCGTTCCGGTACCCACCTCAAAAGTACCCGCTGCCCCCTGGCGCCCATAGGGCCGAACGGTCCTCTTCCCAGGGGACCAACGGCCCCTCCCGCCGGGACATCACAAGCCGCCGGGCCGCAGCAGCGGACGGGCGAGTGGCCGCACGGGACCCCTCCCCGAGACCCCCAAAAGAACACCCACCCCACGGGGGCGAGCTCTGAGCCGGGACGATGGTCGGCACCCACCCGCCAGAGCGGCCGCCGACGCGGGCCGCAGCCGATCCGCAGACGGCAGATGCCCTCGGCGCCGGCCACCCCGGCCTGCACCGCACACCGCATCCGCGCCCGGGCGGACGCGAACCCATGGCGATCCTTCGCTTACGAAGGTTCCCGCCGACGTCGCGCCGCCGGCGCGTGAGCGAGTCGGCGCGTCTTGGCCGTACCCGCCCAGCGTGCCGATGGCCGGTTCGGAGGGCCACGGCGTCGACGCCAACGCTGCCATCGCGAGGGAAAACGGACGACTCGGGCACAGCCGTCATGGCGTTGCCCCCGAACACGCCGCATGCGGCAGAGCCCCAGGTCCCAATACAGTCCGACGACGGTTCCCGCCGCGAGCAGGGCGATAAAGAGGGCGGCCACCCACAATCCGGGCCAGCCCGACTGTGACGCGAAAACCACCCCTGGGCTGACCAACGGATTCATGGATCTTCCCTCCTTGCCTCTCCTTGCCTCATGCCCGAGCCACCGTCAGCAACCGCTCACCGTGGCGGTGTGGTTCGCTCACCGTCAGTCGCTTGATCAACCTCCACATGCGGATGCCGGTGGATGTGGAGGGGCAGCTCGCCTTCCGGAAGTCGGGCAACAAAGTCGGGTAGCGATGTGACCACCTGGGCTTCGGCCCCGCTCCCGCCGACCGCCTCACAATGGGCGGCCGCCAGCTCCAGTTCGACCAACGCCCACGTGACCTCCGCCCGTCCATGCGCGTCCAACGTGGCCCCCGGTCCTGTCTCAAGCTCCTGCCGCGCCTTGTCCGCCAGCTGTTCAATCTCGCTCTCCAAGCGCCGCAGCCAAGCCTGTGCGGAATCCTCCGGCGATCTCCGGCTTCCCATGGAGTTCCCTCCCTCAATATCCGGACCCGTTCCGGTCCTTGCTCTTGACCTTCGCACCAACGCTCCCGCTCGGCAATCGCCCCGCCGCATGTCTCTCCATTGACCGTAGTGCACGGCCGGTGCCCACTCAACGGCCCACCGGATCAAACGGCCTGGCCCATCCGTACCGCTTCGGGCGACGGGTGTCCCGCCGCCTGGCCGGCTGCGCCCGCCCGTAGGCGCCCAACGGTCCTCCTCCCTTGGACCCATCGCTCCGCGCCTCCGGTTCGAACGGCCGTCGTCCCGACTGTGCCCGCGCGGTAGGGTGAAGTAGAAGACAACGTTCACGGCAACCAGGAGGTGACAGAGATGAAGACGTGGCAAAACGAAGGCGTGTGGGATCGGGTGGCGCGGCTGGCGGTTGGACTCTTCTTGCTGTATTTGGGGGGCTTCACGGGCATCGGGGCGGCCCTGGTGTATGTGATTGTCGGCGCCGTGCTGTTCCTGACCGGATTGACCGGCTTCTGCCTGATTTACCGGTTGGTCGGCATCAGCACGCTGGCGGGGGGATACCGCGGTCCCAAGCATCACGCGGCGTGAGGTGACGGTTGAGCCCGTGCGCGCTCCCGTCGGAGCCGGCGTGCGGGCCTCTTTGAGGAGGGAATCCGATGTCGCATTCACAGGACGACCGCGTCGGAAGTCGCCCGCGCCGCGCGCGACGGGCGCCGCATGTCCGTTCGATCGTGTTTCGGCCGACGCCGGAAGACTGGCTGTTGATGATGGAGTGCCAAGCCTTGAGGGGGCTCTGACCGGCGACCCGGCGGTGGCGCCCGGCGCTTGGACGGCGAAGGGGATGCGGCCGCACGCATGGCGCGGGGAATCTCGCCCTGCACCAGCAAGCGGGGGACCGGTTTTTGCCGGTCCCCCGCTCCTTGGCCCCGATGCTAACGACTCGCGACCTTGGCCGCCGGCTCGTCGGCGGGCTGCAGGTCCGGATTGACGCCGGCGCGAAAATCCTTCCAGGCCTGCGTCTCATGCCCGGCCGCAGCACCGAAGAAGTAGAGCACAATCGAGCCCAGGAACACGATGAGACTGTCGAGCGGGAAGGCGATCTTGTGGAGATTGCCCGTGCCGAATGAGCCGTAATAGCTCATGACCCCGATGAACGCCAGCCAGACGAGGAGCCAGATGCCGGCCTTGACGTCCCGCGCGGAGTACTTGTACAGCACATGGTAGACCACGTAGATGGCCAGTCCCACGAGCATCAGAATGTCGGCCTGCAGCGTGGTGGGCCACCCGAACCAGTAGAACATCAGGCCGCCGATGCCGAAGCTGGCCGGCGCGACAAAGGCCGCGAGACCGCCTCCCATGTCAAACGGCCGGTCGGCATGGGTCGTCATCTTCCGCATCACGGTCAGACTCGGTCCCCCGACCGCATACGTGATGAGCCCGAGGGAGGTGGTCAGTTCGACCAGGTAGTGCCACGACGGGAAGGGAAGGATGGCCACGATGCCCGCGACCAGGATGATGATCAGGGTGGTGATGGGCACCCCCTTGGTGCTCATCTTGTCCCAACCCTTCACGTAGAAGCCGTTCTTGCGCGCCGCGTACAGAAGCCGCGACGCGGTCCCCGTGAACAGGTTGGCGGAGCCGGCCGGCGACCAGGCGCCGTCGGCGTACAGGATGACGGCCAGCCAGCCCATTCCCAGTCCCGCCGACAACTGCGCCAAGGGCGACGAGTAACTGAGCGCCGCCCAGCCGTGCGCCAGGGACGAATGCGGAACCGCCACCAGGAACGCCACCTGCAGCAGCGTGTAGAGGGCGATGGAGAACAGCACCACCGAGAGCAGTCCGATGGGCACGTCCTTCTGAGGATTTTTGCCCTCCGCCGACAGGTCCAGCGACTGTCTGAATCCGCTGTAGGCGTACACGATGCCGCCGACCGACACCGCCGTCAGCACGCCGTGCCACCCGTAGGGCATGAACCCGCCGGGCGCCGTGCTCAGGTTGGCGCCGCCGTGGTGGGTAAATCCGGCGATGTTGACGATGATCATGGCGGCGGTGGGCACGATCCACTTGATGGTCGTGACCCACGTGTTGGTGTTGCGCAGCCATTTGACGCCGTAGTAGTTGATGATGAAGAAGCCGACCACCAGCAGAGCGGCGATAAAGAGTCCCAGCAGCGTCAACGTGCCGGTCTTGGTGGAATAGAGCCCATGGATGTATCCGCCGGCGTACTGCACAACGGCCAAGGACTCGACGGGAGCCGCGAAAATGGCGCCCAGGGCGATGGCCCACGAAGCCATGAATCCCACCAGGGCGCCGTGTGTCATCATCGGAATCCGCGCGACGCTTCCGGCTTCCGGAACGACCCCGCCCATCTCCACCCACGGCAGCGCGATGATGAGCATCAGAATGCCGCCCAGCAGCCACGAAATGATGGCTCCGGGACCGGCCTCCTGGGCACTGTAGAGTGCGCCGAACAACCATCCGGAGCCGATGACCCCACCCATCGAGGCCATCATGTAGTCGTACCGGGTCAGGACGCGCCGATAATGTCGGAGCGGGTCAGCTGTTGTGGCTAAAGCCACCCATGCCACCTCCTCTAACTTAGATCGGGGACATCGCGTTGGTTTAGGTGTTTGAAGTAGTATTTGGGTCTCGGTAGCCGAATTGTAGCGGCAACCGATGAATATGTCCACAGAAGGCACTTCGCTATTTTCTTGCAATAGCACCGTTTCCGCGTCAGGGAATCGGATCGGCCGCCAGGCAGCATCCGAAAAGGCGGCTCCGGATGAGCGCGCATGGAGGCCAGACCCACCGCGGCCGTGGGCGGCCACCGCCATGGGGCCGGTCGCTCAAGACCCCGCTTGGCCCCGGCGCCAGAACGGGGCGGCAACATCTCTTCAAGCCGACGTGCCACCAGGAATCGGCGCTGTTTGGCTAGCGAACGTCCTCGGTGGAGAACCGCCGCGCCCAGTCGCCGCAGCACGCCACGGCGTCACGCCCCTGAATGGCGGCCAGCATGGTTTCCAAGAGCGCGATGCGCCCGGGCGTGCCGATGGTCTGAGGCGTCACCACCAAGTGAAAGAGCAGGTCCTCTTGGCGATAGCCCTCCAATTCGTGCAGCCAGGTCGTCAGCACAGCGCTGTAGGAGGCGATGCGGCCCTGGCCGTCGGGAAACGCGGGCCGGTAGTTGAAGGCAAAATACGGCCAGTCGTAAAGCTCCCAGTGCCAGGGGATTTCCACCAAGCCCGCTCCGGCGTCAGGGCGGTAGGGACGGTCGTCTCCATGCAGCGAGCTCGAATAGGTGAATCCGGCATCGGCCAAGGCGTGATAGGTGGCCGGCGTCACCTCTCCCCAAGGTGCCCGGAACCCGAGCGGCCGACGCTTGCACAATGTCTCGAGGACCCGCGCGCCTTGCTCAATCACGCGGCGCTGATCGGATTCGGACAGGGCGCCCAGATTCTCCCCGCGCAGACCGCGCAGGCCAATCTCATGGCCCGCCTGTTGAATCCGCAGCACATGCTCGGGATACCGCTCCGCGACGCGCCCGGGGACGAAAAAGGTGGCCTCCATCCGGTGCGCCTGCAGCACCTGCAGCACGCGCGCCAAGCCGTGCGCGGCGCCGTACTCGCCCATGGACAAGGTCTTGGGCATGGCCCGGCTTTCGGGAAACATCCCTTCCCACAGCGTCTCCGCGTCAAAATTGACCGATATGGTCACCCGCGCGCGGGCAATGGGCTCCGATTGCGGCATCTCAGACCTCCTCGCGCGGATAGGCGGTTCGCCACCAGCCGGCAATCTCCTCGCCGGTCGCAAACCAGACGTCGCCGCAGGCTTTCATGTGATGGACCAGATCGGCCAGGAGACGCAGGCGCCCCGGTTTACCGATGACCTGCGGATGCATCATCAACACGTAGCAGAGTCCGAAGCGATGGTAGCCGTCGAACTCTCGCCGGTAATTGTCAAACCCGCCCTCGTATCCGCTGATGCGATCCTGCCCGCGCGGATCGGCCGGAAACAAGTTGTAGCCAAACATGACAAAGTCGTCCAGTTCCCAGCGTGGGGGAATCTCGATGAGATCCGATGGCCGCCCGTCAATGATGGTGCGATACGGCCGATCGCTGCCGCGCATCGAGCTCGTGTAGTGAAAACCCAGGCTGTCCAACAGGCGCGGCGTGTCGACGGAAAAGTCGCCCGACGGGGTGCGAAAGCCCACGCCCTCCTGTCCGAGCAGACTGCGGAAAATGTCCCGGGAGCGCTCCAGGATTTGTCGCTGCTCCTCCACCGTGCGGTCGAAAAAGCGCTCGTGGAAATAGCCGTGGTGCCCGACCTCGTGCCCCTCCCGCGCGATGCGCAGCACGGTTTCGGGGTAATGTTCGGCCACCCAGCCGGGCACGAAGAAGGTTGCCCGAATCTCCTCACGGGCCAGAAAGTCGAGGATGCGCGGCACCGCCCGACGAGGTCCGTACTGCCCGATCGACGCGGCCGCCAGCCAGTTCTCCGAGTGGGGATAGGACCGGTTGCCGTTTATCCAGATCGTTTCCGCATCCACGTCGAAGCTCAGCATGACCGCACATCGCGCGTTCCCCGGCCAGCGAATCGGCGCGTGCACGCGACCCCTCCTCTCCCCGTCCACTGTACACGCCCGCGGGCGGCGCGGGGAGACGGCATGGCCGCCACGCTCGTCCGCCCGGCCGGACTGACCGCCTCAATCCTGGCGTCGTCCGCCGCGCCGACGCTCGGATCCCGTGGAGCGGGCCGGATCTCCCACCCTCGGTTCCCTAAGCTGAACGGATGCCATCGCCGGCCGCATGCTGACGTCCCGCAACCGTTTGGCCCCAAAGACGGCCGGCCGGTCCGCCACGGCAGGCGTCCCCATGGTATTTTGGGAGGGATGGACCCGGGAGTTGCGAATCGAGGAGGAGAACATGGCCGACGTGGTGCCGTACCGCCTGCCCCATACGGTGGTGCCCCATCGCTATGAGTTGGTGATTGAACCGGATCTGGCCGCCGAGCGATTCGAAGGCACGGTCACCGTGGCCCTTGAGACCCTCGAGACCGTTACCGAGTTGGTCCTGAATGCGAGCCGGCTGACGCTGGAGGATGCCGTGGTGACCGGCCCTGACGGGGTCCCCGCAGCTTTGGAGGTGTCCTACCGCCCAGACGACGAGCGGGTGGTTTTGACCCCGCCGACGCCGCTCTCCCCGGGTCCGGCCGCGCTGTTCATCCGGTTTGCCGGCCCTTTGGCCCACGACCTGCGGGGGTTCTACCGAGCCGCGGTCACCGGGCCCGACGGCCGCGAGGTGCTCATCGCCGCCACCCAATGTGAATCCACGGACGCGCGGCGGGTGTTCCCCTGCTGGGACGAGCCCGAGTTCAAAGCCGTGTTCGCGGTCAGCCTCATCGTGCCGGAAGGCGCGCGGGCGCTTTCCAACGCCCGCGAAATCACCAACCTGGCCGAGCGGCCGGGCTACCGCCGGGTCACGTTTGCCGACACCGTACCGATGTCCACCTATTTGGTGGCGCTCGTCGTCGGGCCTTTCGAGCTGACGAGCCCCATCCTCGTGGACAACGTGCCGGTGAGAATCGCCGCCCGTCCCGGATTCGCCCACCTGACCGACTTTGCCGCGGACGCAGCGGTCGCCACGCTGCGTTTCTTTCAGAACTACTTCGGCATCCCCTACCCGGGCGACAAGTTGGACCATGTCGCCATCCCGGAATTCGCCGCCGGGGCCATGGAAAACCTGGGCCTGGTGACCTACCGTGAAAACGCCTTGCTGGTGGACCGCGAACACTCGTCGCCCATGGAGCAGCTGGCCGTGCTCGGCACCATGGCTCATGAAACCGCCCACATGTGGTTCGGCGATCTGGTCACCATGCGATGGTGGAATGGCATCTGGCTCAACGAGGCTTTTGCCACCTTCATGGAACTGCTGGCGGTCGACGCCCTGCACCCGGAATGGGATGTGTGGGCCGTCTTCGCCGCGGGACGGGCGTATGCTTTGGGCATCGACGGCTTGGCCAACACGCGGCCCATCGAGTATCCGGTGGGTCCGCCGGCCGAGGCGTCGGCCATGTTTGACGCGCTCACCTATCAGAAGGGCGCCGCCGTCTTGCGCATGTTGGAACAATATCTCGGCCCCGACGTCTTCCGGCGCGGCATCACGGAATACCTCACGCGCCACCGTTACGGCAACACGGAGACCGGCGATTTGTGGGACGCGCTGGAGGCGGTGTCCGGCGAGCCGGTGCGGGTCATGATGGACTCGTGGGTGTTCCAGGGAGGATATCCGCTGGTGCACGCGGCCGTGGCGGAAGACGGCCGCGAGATCACACTGACCCAGCGGCAATTTCGCTACCAGGGCCGGCACGACGGCGTCTGGCAGGTTCCGGTCGTCTGCGGGATCCGTCGGTCCGACGGCGGTGGCGGCGTGGTTTCCGCCCTGCTGGGCCGAGAGGCGCTTCGCGTCCCTCTGGAGGACGGCTGGACCTCCGTCGTTGTCAACCAAGGCGGGTACGGATTTTATCGGGTTGCATACGATCCGGCACTCTGGGAGCGCTTGATGCCGGTGATTGCCGATTTGACCCCGCTGGAGCGCCTCGGTCTCACCGATGACGTGTGGGCGGCCGTGCTGGCCGACGCGGTGCCGCTGCCACAAGCCGTCCGCCTGTGGCGGGCGCTCAAGGACGTGCCGGACCCGGACCTCTGGAGCATGGTCTTTCGGCATCTGACCCTGCTGGAGGCACTGGCCGACGACCGCGAGCGGTCGGTCGTCCAATCGCTGGTGCGCGAGGTGGCGCGCCCGTTGTGGGAGGATCTCTCCTGGGAGCCCCCTGTCGGCGAAAATGTGCGGCAGGGCCGTCTGCGGGCGGTGCTGCTCCGGATGCTGGGCACCATCGGCGCGGACCCGAGTGTGCAGGCGGAGGCCAAGCGCCGTTTTGCGGCCCACGTCGCCCAACAGACGACGATTGCGCCCGAGCTCTTGACGGCGGTGGCGGAGGTGGTGGCCGCGTCCGGCGGCGAGCCCGACTGGCGTCGTCTTCATGAGGCGTTTGTCGGCGCCTCGACCCCTCAAGACCAAACCCGCTATCTCTATGCCCTGGCCAATGTGGGCGATCCGTCCCTGGTGGCGCGCACCCTGGCTTTGTACATGTCTTCCGCCGTACGCGTGCAGGACAGCGCCGGGGCCCTGGGCTGGGCGCTCCGGAATCGGCATGCGCAGCGCGCGACCTGGGACTTGGTGGAGGCGCGCTGGGAGGAGATCACACGCAAATATCCCCCCGCCATGCTCCAGGCGCTGGTGTCTCCCTTGGCCACCGTGATGGACGAGCCGCTGGCGGAGCGGATGACCGCCTGGCTGGATGCCCACCCCATCCCCGAGTTAGTGCGACCCTTGGCCCAGGCTAAGGAATTGCAAAGCATACACCGCGCCTTGGCGGGTCGACTCCGGGGCCGGTTGGCCTCCTGGTTGGCGGCGGCGCCACATTCCGGCCCCGACGGCAAGCCCGGATTGTCCACCGACGGGCCGGGATCCCCTCGCACCTGAGCGCCTGAAGCGCCGACTGTTCACGCTCGAGGCCCAGTCGGGAGTTCGGGCCGCTCATCCAACCCCGCAGTGCCTGTATTTCCTCAAGCTCTTTTGGGTCTCCCGCACTTTTGGTGATCGTCGAGCGCGTCCCCAAACGTCAAGGGACACTCGTTGCCCCGGCGGCGTTTCCGAGCAAGAGTGACGGTGCAGTGCGCTCCCGGGCCAGGCGAGGCCTTCTCGTGATGGGAGATCACCAAAGCTGCGCCAGAGCCAAAAGGGCTTGACGAAACTCAGCCTCCGCATGTCAATCGCTGGAAGTTAGCGGGATTAGGGGTCCGATATAGTCGGCAAAGTCGTCGCAAAGGAGTCTCGATCCCCGGCGGCGAAGTCTACCCTATGCGCCAGATTCGGGATGACACCGTGGTCCTCCAACAAGATCCGGACATGCTGCCGGGGGCGGGCTTGGCCCTCGTGGGTCGGATCTTAGCGGACCGGATCAACTGGGGGCCCGTGGTCGATGCCCTCCTGCCTGGGGATCGGGATCGGACGCCAGTGCCCCCGTCCGTCTTGCTGCTGACCCTGCTGATGAATGTGCTGAGCCAGCGAACGCCGTTATACCACGTCGAGGGATGGGCCCAAGGGCTCCCGCTGGACCTGTTCTGGGGGCCGACCGTGACGGCGTCGGTCTTCACTGATGATGCGTTGGGGCGGGTGCTCGAAAAGTTGGCGGACCACGGCCCGGCCGTCGTGGGGACCTTGGGGGTGCGGATCCAGGCGCTCGTGGCCGAGGGGCCCCAGATCCTCCACAGCGACACCACGTCGTTCTCCCTGTTGGGGGATTATGCCCGATCCGACCCCGACAGGGACACGCCGTACCTCACCTACGGTTACAGCAAGGCCCATCGCCCCGACCTGAAGCAAATCCTCATGGGCCTGACCACCGACCAACACGGCCAGGTGCTATTGGGCGATATGCTGGACGGCAACACCAGCGATAAGGCCTGGTGCCCCGCCTGGCTGGAGACCTTGGACCGCGAGGTCCCCGACACCGCCTGGAAACAGGCGCTCTATGTGACGGATAGCGCGGGGATCACGCCCGCCGCGCGGGACCGGTGTGCGACCTGGGGAGTGCACTGGTTGGGGCGACTCCCCGAGACCTACGGCTTAGCCCGTGCCGTCAAGACCCAGGCCTGGGCCCAACCGGACACCGCCTGGATCGCGCTCGGCACGTGTTCCCCCAAAAAGGGGGCGGCGCCCTACCGGGCGCAGATCCTCCCCGGGCAACTGGCGGGCTATGCGGTCCGCTGTCTCGTGGTGCATTCCGATGCGCTCGACCAACGACGTGAACGAACGCTCCAGCGGGCGATCGCCGCCGAGCGGCACCCCCTCGACACCACGGCCCAGGATCTGACTCGCCAGTCGTTTGCCTGCGCGGCCGATGCGGAGGCCGCCAGCGCCACGGCGGTCGCGACGATCGGCCCGCGGTGGCATCGGGTGACGGCGACAGTCGTCGCGGAACCCGTGACCCGCCGCCGCCGGGGGCGGCCCCGCAAAGACGCCGCTCCCGAGACCACCACGATCTATCGTGTCCGGTGGACCGTGGCGGACCCCGACCCCGCTTCGGTCCAAGCCGAACGGCAGCGGCGGAGTACCTTCGTGTTGGTCACCGATGATCCGGACCGGCCGGCCCGGGCACTCGTGGCCGCCTATAAGGGCCAAGACCAAGCAGAGCACGCCTTTCGCTGGGCGAAAAGCCCCTGGCATCTCCAGGCCTTTTACCTCCAGAATCCGACACGCGTGGCGGGTCTCGGGTTTTTGCTCCTGGTGGCACTGCAATTCGTCCGGTGGATGCGGCGGATGGTGCGGGAGGCCCTCCGCGATCAGCCCCCCTTGGCGGTGCCCGACGGCCGCCGGATCGCGGCCCCCTCGGATGCAGTCATTCTTGAAACCTTGCGCCCGGTATGGCTTCGGCGCCGGTGGACCCACGGACGCCCCTGGTATCAATGGGGCCGGGTCCCCTCCCACGCCCAACGGCTGTTGGACGCCCTGGGCATCCCCCTCTACGTGCGGTTTGAGCCGTCGGGCTGACCATTTACCTCCCCCCAAAAAACTCCTGAAAATGCGCGAGGTGAGATGCGGAAGGTGAGACGAAATACAGCATGAGGGCATCCACCAGGAGGAAGGGGTAAACGGTG
>DAHVOH010000064.1 GCA_027318915.1 Clostridiales bacterium | reverse complement strand
GAACAATCCAAGCGAAACTGGCTTATGCCCTTACGGGCAAGTTTGAGCAGGTTTCGTATAGCGGAACGAGGGCGGATTCGCGTCAGCATTTTCTTCACCCGGGGGAGGCTTCATGTCGAAGTCACGGCGCTTGACGGACGCTCTGGCCATCGTGCGGCAACGGCGCGAACTCACGGCCGCTGATTTGGCCGAAGCGCTCGGCGTATCCCGCCGCACGGCGCTCCGGTACCTGCAGGAGCTCTCGGAGACCGGCGTGCCGCTGGCGGCCCAGCCCGGCCCGCATGGGGGCTATCGCCTTATTCGGGACAAAAGCCTCCCGCCGGTCACCCTCACGGTCGACGAAGCCGTCGCGTTGTTCTTCGCGTATCAGTCGCTCAGCGGATACGGGCATCTGCCTTTTCGGGCCGACGCCAACACCGCGGTCCAGAAACTGTACGGAGAACTTCCGCCCGGAGCCCAAAGACGAATCGATGCTCTCCAGCATCGGTTCGCTTTCATGGTCGAGTCGCGGGACGTGGAGGTGCCGCACCTCGACACCCTGGTGCACGCCGCCGCTGACGGCGAGGTTCTGCGGATCCTGTATCGCTCGGCGCGGGGGAATGAAGCTCGGCTGATTCAGCCGGTGGGCGTCTACGCGGAAAATGGCTACTGGTATTGTCCGGCCTACGCGTTCGAGCGGGAGCGGATGCGCGTCTTCAGAGCCGACAGGGTGCTGGCGGCGAACGTCGTCACGGAGCCGGCGCCGCGCGAAGACATTCGAGCACTGACGCTGGACAGCTACTACCGTGCCTTTGAGCGTCCCCGCGCCCAATTCGTGCCCATGGTGGTCCGCCTGACCCGCGAGGGCGCACGCCAGCTGGCGGGACATCACGATCTGTCCGTCAACAACGACGGCAGCGGCGAGATTCGCACCACCGTCGACGAGCGGAACATCCCTTTCTTCGCCCGCCGCTTCGCGGCGCTTGGCACGGATGCCGTGGTGCTGGCCCCGAAATCCTTGCGCATGGCCATTCGGCGGATGGCGCAAGACCTTCTGACCCTGTATGGAGCACCGGACGATTCCCCGGACTGAGGGATTCGGCCGACGCCGGGCGGCCCCGGCCGGTAAGCGCCCTGAATGCATCGCGGGTGGCGGCCCCCGACCAGCCCGGCCGACCTGGCGGGCGATGGCACGATGGACGGCCTCGCCGCAGGACGCGCCGACAACCGGTTCCGCCGACGCAAGCCGGGTGCCCCAGAGGATGCGGGGATTACGGGGGCGGGATCAAACGCGGCAGAGAAACCCCCTCCGCTCATCCCGCCGGCCGGATCCACAAGCCCCGTACCAGCGGACAGACAGGGCCCCGCCCGCCTCAAGGATGGCCAACCGAGGGCCCTGATCACGGTGTCGCCCGCGACGTTGGCAAAGCGTGAGCCCCCATGTTGGGAGCAGGACCCGGCGCCTCCCCTACCGTCGGCCGCCGGGATCGGTGACACCTCGCGGCCGAACGCTGCCGTGGGTTCAGGTGCCGGGGCCCCTTCATCCGGTCCACAGCATCGACGGCGCCGGATTCGTTGGCCCGACCCTTCATCCGACGACCCCCCGGGGGTGGATCAAGGTTCGGACGCTTCCGTGGACCGATCGCGAATACAAGCCAAGTAGGCGCTGACATTCTCGTCTTGCTGCGAGGGGTAGGCATACCCCAAGCTGTGCCCCACCACGGTCGCGGCCTCCCGAAACAGCTCGCCCATCGCCGACAGAGCCCTCCACATGTGGTCGGGATCGGCATCGGGGAACGTTTGCACATACTGCGCCCAGTGATGCGGGGCCAGATGCTTCTCAAAATAGCGGCCCATCTTGCCGGGGTCGGCGGTAAAGCCGCTCTCCACCCCGATCCACCACGTCACCATGCGGTTGAGCATCTTTCTGACGGGGCCGTCAAACATGGCCTTGGCGTAGGGAAGCTCACGCCGCGCCAAGCCTTTGGCAATGTAGGTCGACACCCACCAGAATTCGTTGCAGCAATAGGCGTACTGCCGGCTTGTCGGTGGCTTGGGCAGCATGCCGGCCGCATCGACGCGGACATGCGCGGCCGCCGTCCCATCCTTGTCCAGCCAGATCACGTGCCGCTCGTCGACGTCCACCGCCTTGCCCCGGGGATAGAGGGTGAGATCGAGGCGGTTGCCGTCAGAGAACAACATCAGGAACGCAAAGCGCTCGTAATGGTCCGGTGCCGGATCGCCGAGCTCATCCGGCGTCTGCATGATGATGCGGGGGCCAAACTGCTCGATCCACCGCCGATCGTCCAGGAATCCCGCCAACGCCGACACCACGGCCGCGACGTCATAATCCTGAAAGATGTCGGCCCGAGCATCGGGGTTCGCCCGCGAACCGTTCAGGATGAGGGCCCGCACCCGGTCGTCGCCCTCTGCCCAGCCGCGAATCAGACGCTCCATCTCCTCCGCGTTCCGCATGCGCACCCCCTATTCGTCGGTCCTCAAACGCCCGCCATCGGACCCGCGTGGGAATTCCGCGTCCCCCGTGGCGCAGCAAACAACGCCCGTCCGCAGCGCGGTCGCCGGGGCCTGCGGCCACGCGGCCCGCGATGGTCACGCGGACATCCGACCCCCGGCGGGCCGCGCGGAGGAAGCTTTGCTCCGTCACCAGCGCGGGAATGCCTCGGGATCCGGTGTTTTGGCAATGAACCCCCCGCCATGGCCAGCGGGCACCAGCACACTCAGGCAGCTCAGCGTCTTTGTCCCCCACGGCCCGAAAGGCCATGGGTTCGTGGCCCGGTCCACCGCCATGAGGCGCTCGGGGCAGGTCAGCCGGGGAAGGTCCGGCCACCCGGCCACGTGGCGCCGCCGCTCGGCGTCCAGAAACATCCGACCGACCTGCTCGTCGCCAGCGTGCGCGACAATCTCCGCCGCCGCCGGGCACCACCCGGGTCCGACCGGACAATCCGCCCCGCCCACAGGTCTCCCGGGCCCACGTCCCCTTCCCTGCGGACTCCTCAAGCTTGACGGTCTCCCCAGCCCCAAAAGGCGGGATTGTGTCTCGCTTATGGCGAGCGACGCGGACACGCCGGCGGGGGGTGCCACCGCATGTCTGCGGGGGACGCCATCGCCCCAACCACGGGGCCAAACTCCAGAGACTCTCTCAGCGGCACCCCGCCGAACGGGGTGGAGCTCCTCCAAATCATACGACGATCGGGCGGTGATCCCAAGGACTGAACTCCGGCGCGTGCGCCGCCGGGTCTTCGGTCAAAGCAGCGCATCGGCGAGCCGGAGCGTGCAATACCCGTTGGACAGACCCACTTCAACGAGATGCCGGGGCTTTCAGGCGCGCATCGGCCTCTATCAGAACAGGCCGGTGGCGGCCGGGAAGTGAAGCATCGTCTGCTCGCGACTCGGCGCCTCGCGCTCGTTGGCCTCGCCGAAGGCCTTCGGTTCCGCCGGGGGGAATGTGCGCCGGTGGGCGTCCAGACCTTTTCTCGTCTCTCTGCCCCTGGCCCGTCCACGATAATATGGGGAGGGCCGCAAGCCCGGTCCGGCGGCTTCCGCCCGGCCCGGTCCCAAAGCGCGGTGCCCGCCCCGTTGCCGATGCGGCCCGGAAAATCCGCCGCCGGTTGGACCGGCGGCGTCCCGTTATACTGGTGGCGTGGTCAAGGAGGGTCCGTTCATGTGGGATGTGGCCGTCGGGTCGACGAACCCCACCAAGGTGGGGGCCGTGCGTGTCGTGTTCAGCCGTCTGGAACTTCCCCGCTTGGCCATGGTCGCCGTTCCGTCCGGTGTCCGCGAGCAGCCCTTGGGGATCGCGGAAACACGTGCCGGCGCCGAAAATCGGGCCCACCGGGCTCGGACAACCAGCGGGGCTCGCTACGGCGTCGGTCTGGAAGGCGGCGTCGACCTGTGGCCCGACGGCAGTGCGTGGCTCACCGGGGTCGCAGCGGTGGAAACCGACGACGGCCGCCTGCTGTGGGCCCTCGGCCCACAAATGCGCCTGCCTCCCCCGGCGGCCGAGGCGCTGGCCGCCGGCGGCGAGCTCGGCCCCATTATCGACGGCCTGTCGGGCCTCCAGGAGGCCAAGGCCGGGATCGGTGCCATCGGCTGGCTGACCGGGGGTCTGGTGCCGCGGCAGCAGTCGTGGATTGTCGCCCTGGCCTGTGCCGTGGCGCCCCTGTTTCATCCGGACCTGTATGCCCAAGAGGGGCGCGGCGACGGGCGACCGTAGCCACGCTTGGAGCGTCCGCAGCCGGCGAGGCGCCCGGCGCGGAACCATCCGCCCCATGTCCTGCGCCGCGTCAGCTCCCCGCAGGTCGGCCTATCATAGGGGAGCGCGGCCCTTCAGATGCCGCGGGCCAGCCGGGCCGGCCCGAACACCCTCGCCGAGGCGAAACACCGCGGACCCGGGACTCCTCGCCCAGCTGCCTCGATCCCCCACAGCACAAAGCGGAGCGCCGGAATGCCGGCGCTCCGCGTTTCGACCAACCCGCAGCCCCTGTTCGTGGCCCGGCGCCCGGTTCTAGAGCTTCGGCTGCGAGCCGCCCGGATTCATGGGCGAGCGCTCGTTGGCCGGATTGGGCGCCGGCCCTTTCACACGCCCCGGCATGTCCGCCAGGATGTACGCGTAAATCGCCAGCACCGCGACACCATGGGCCACATCGTCCGGATCCAACTTGTCCGGCGTGTCGGCGGCCGAGTGATGGTAGAACATGTAGCGCCCCGCGTCGGAATGCAGCGAGAGCGTCGGCACGCCGCGTGCCAACAGCGGCGAGATGTCGGCGCCCGGACCGCCGGGATTGGCGGCAAAGGGACCGGCCGGGGCCAGGAGAGACGCGATTTCCTGAATCAGGGGCAGTGAGGCCGGCTCCCCGGCGAAAGACAGCTCCGTCGGACGAAAGAAGCTCGCATCCGACTCCATGGCTATGACATGATTGGTCAACTCGGCCTCGTGAGCGTCGCGATAGGCGCGCGCGCCCCTGAGCCCGTTTTCCTCGTTGGTCCACCCCACCACGCGGATCGTGCGGCGCGGCTTTAAGCCGAGGCGGCGAATCACGTTCACCGCTTCCCAAGCCGCGACGAATCCCCCGGCGTCGTCCATGGCCCCTTGGCCCACGTCCCAAGAGTCGATGTGGCCGCCCAGCACCACGATCTCGTCCGGCGCCTCGCTGCCCACCAACTCCGCCACAATGTTGCGCGACAAGGCATCGGGCAGCGTCTCGGCACTCATCTTCAGCGTCACCACAATCTCCTGGCCGCGATCGGCGAACCGATGGAGCAGCATGGCGTCCTCGACGCTTAAGGCGGCGGCGGGAATGCGGGGCACCGCCTCATCATAGCCCATGTTGCCGGTATGGGGGCTCCGCATGGATCCCGACGCCACCGACCGAATCAGCGAAGCCACCGCACCGCGCTTGGCGGCTTCGACAGCGCCGCGGCTCCGATACACCACGGTCTCCCCGTACTTGGTGAAGGGCGCGTCGAAGAGCACAATTTTCCCGGCCGCCTCCGCGGCTCGTTCTTCCAGTTCCGCAAAGGACGACACCACCAGCACCGGTGCGGTGATCCCTTCGGGCGGCGTCGCCACGCTCCCCCCCAGTCCCAGCATCGCGAGCGGCATGCGCCGCGGCGCCACCAGCACAGCCGACTCGTCCCCACGCACCCAATGCGGCACCATGGCCGGTTCGCCGCGCACGTTGGCGAAGCCGTCGCGCTTCAATTCTTCCAAAGCCCAGTCGATAGCCTGCTCCAATGCCTCCGAGCCGGACAAGCGGGGCCCAAACGTGTCGGTCCAAAGGGCTGTGCGTTCCCATGCCGCATGGCTGGACCTGGCCTCCGCCAGGATGCGGCCGGCGGCGGCGCGGTG
Source organism: Clostridiales bacterium (assembly GCA_027318915.1). Next base: position 13,028 of record DAHVOH010000064.1, on the reverse strand, counting down.
CGCCGCACTGATCAAGGCTGTGCGTCCGGTCTCGGAAGAGCCGGACCCACTGACGAAATCCTGTTCATTGTCCATGCTGTGATTGCATCACATCCGTCGGATGCCCGTCAATCGCATCGCGGGTCCCGGCAGGGTAGGCGGCACGGTCGTGGAACGGGCGGCACTGGGGCATCGGCGTTGCTTCCGCACAGGCTGGTACCCTGCCTTATCCAAAGGAACGAAAGGAACGCACGCACGAAGAGAGAAAGCTGTCAGCAATCCTTCCGGTCGGCGGAGGAACTCGCCAAGAGGGCACGCCCATTCCGCCCGGCGGATGCAGGGAGGGATGAGCATGGCCCGCCGGGGGCGATGGTCGTTGGCCGCCGCCGCGGTGTTGGCGCTGGTGGCGGCTTTGGGTTGGGGCACCCTCCGGGGCAGCCCGGCGCGCGAGCTTCGGCCCCGGGCGCCGGCCTCGCCACCCCCATTGGCGCACGTCTTCGTCATCGTGATGGAAAACCAGAGTGCGGGCCTGCTCCTGCAGAATCCGGCCGCGCCGTATATCCGATACCTCGTGCGTCATTACGGCTATGACTCTCAATATTACGGCGTCACCCATCCCAGTTTGCCGAACTACGTGGCCCTGATTGCCGGGCGCACCTTCGGGTCCCACAGCGACAACCCCGGCCAGCGCTTCTTCGGTCCCACGCTCCCGGGCCAACTGACCCAGCGCGGCATCAGCTGGCTGGCCGTGATGCAGAGCCTGCCGACTCCCGGGTATCGTGGGGCCTGGTATCCGGCGGGCGCGGCCGGCCAAGAGCTTCCGTCCACCCTTTATGCTGAAAAACATGACCCGTTCATGCTGTTTCCCGGACTGTGGAAGCAGGATGCGCATCATGTCGTGCCCCTGCGCATGTTGGCGGCCGACCTCCGATCTGGTCGGATCCCGGCTCTGGTGTTCTTGGTGCCCAATCTCTGTGACGACATGCATGGGCAGCCCTCGGGACCGGGCGCCGTATGTCCGGCCAGCCGGGGCGCCCTTCTGGTCCGGGACGGCAACGACTTTCTCGCCCGCTGGATTCCGATCATCATGCACTCGCGCGCCTGGGGGCGGTCGTCCGTCATTTTCGTGCTCTGGGACGAGGCCGGCGGTGGCGGCTCGCTCAATCCCCAAGCCCTGCGGAGCTACCTGGCCGCCGGCCCGGAGGCGCCCTACATCACCGCCGCGCTCCCGTTCCTCGGCCGTCTGGGAGGCGGCCGGGTGCCCCTCATCGTCATCGCCGGCGGCGTCGAAGGCCCACGACGCGTGGCGCTCTGGGCCGACCATTACAGTGTGTTGAAGACGATCGAAACGGCTTGGCATCTATCCCACTTGGGCCATGCACGCGCGGCCGCGGTGCCTCTGCTGACCCCGCTCCTCAGTCCGACGGGACCGTAGTCCTGGAGATTGGGACGCCTCGGCGGCCGGGGGCGCCGCTTCCTGCGCCGCGCGTTGGATGACGAATCGACGCGCAGTCTGCTAGGATACACCTACTAGTGGCGGGGGGCGAGGGGCGATGCGAGTGCAAGCGAAAATCCCGCGGGACACCGAGTTGATGGACGCGTCAGCCCCGGAAAAGGCCTTGACGCCACCGCAAATCCAGATTGCGGCCGCTGTGCGCAAAATTCTTGAGGCCTCCGGCGAGGATCCCGATCGCGAAGGTCTCCGCGACACGCCGGCGCGCGTCGCCCGGATGGTGAGCGAACTGTTTGCGGGTCTTCACGAAGACCCCTCGGCTCACTTGACGGTCCAGTTCCATCAAGATTACGACGGCGTGGTGCAGGTTGGCGACATCGCGTTCTACACCGTCTGCGAGCACCATCTGCTCCCGTTCTTCGGGCGCGCCTCAGTGGCGTACCATCCCGACCACGGCGTGCTGACGGGACTGTCCAAGCTCGCCCGGCTGGTGGAGGGCGTAGCGCGGCGGCCCCAGATCCAGGAGCGCATGACCCGGGAAGTGGCCGATGCGTTGGAAGATCGCCTCCACCCGCAAGGCGTCCTGGTCCGCATGGAAGCGGAACATCTCTGCATGTCCATGCGCGGCATCCAAAAGCCGGGGGCCAAGACCGTCACCATGGTCGCGCGAGGCACGCTGGCTCCCGCGTCGCCGCTCCACCGCGCGGTGATGGAGCAATGGCGGACCTGACCCGCGGCTGACCGGCGCCAACGCGGACGGCCCGCCGGGACGCCGTCGACATGCCCCACTCCAGACGGTCGGCCATCCCGCACGGACCGGATCTTGGTTTCGCGCCGCCTTCGTTGGCGATGCCGGGCTCGCGTTCAGGGACGCCGCGGCGGTGGCACCATGGCCAAGCCGCGTTCAATCGGCGACGCTCACCGTTCCCACCGCGTAATCCAACGCGTCGCGCACGGTTCGGCCAATAAAGCACAGGTCCCGGGCCCGGTGCGCGGCCGCCTCGTATTCGGCCAGGCGTGCCGCATCGCCACCTTCCACCGTCGGGGAGACGACAATGCGGCTAAAGCGGGGCGCGCGCGGGAAGTTCTCCACCGTCCCCACGGTGTCGACGCGAACATGGGCCGCCGGCAGGGCCGCCTTCTCCAGCACCCGATGCAGAGTCCCGCTGTAACAGGCGGTCACCGCCGCGAGCAGCAGCTGCTCGGGGTTGGTTCCCACCCCCCGGCCGCCCATGTTGTCCGGCCCGCTGTAGCGAATCCGTTGGTCCGCGGCGAGGATCTGCCCTTCGCCGTCGCTTCCCTTCCACCGCGCCTGGATGGCAAACGTCAAATCGTCCACGATGTTCTCCTCCTTCACATGACTGTCGCATGCCCGTCACGTCCCGGCCTCCGACACACCACGGCACCGTCGGCCGGGACCAGGCGGTCGCCACGGCCGGGCGGACTCAGGGGGTCTCCGGCTCCATGAAGCGGCGGCGCAGAAAGGGACGGCTGGCCTCATCCAGCCGCGCGGTGGTCGTGGGATCCAGATGCACATCCAGGGCGCCCAGATTTTCCATCACCTGACTCGGGCGGGTGGCGCCGGCGATGGCGCTGGCCACCGCCGGGCGCGCCAGCAGCCAGGCGAGCGCCACTTGGGCCGGCGACACCTCCAACGACCGCGCGACCGCCGCCACCTCGGCGGCCAAGTCCAGGTTCTGCTGACTCTCCAGCAGGCGACTGCCGAAACGAGGATTGACGGCGGCCCGGGAATCCGGCGGCGGGGCGGCGTTGGCATGATACTTCCCGGTCAAAAGCCCCCCGGCCAAAGGGAAATACGCGATGATGCCCACCTGTTGGTCCAGGCAAAGCGGCACCAGTTCCGCCTCGACGGTGCGGTCCGCCAGGGAATACGAGGGCTGGACGCTGGCATAACGCTCCCATCCCCTCCGCTCCGAGACCGCCAGAGCCTTCATGAGCTGCCAAGCCTGATAATTGGACGCGCCGACGTAGCGCACCTTGCCGCTCCGCACGAGATCCTCCAGGGTGCGCAGGGTTTCCTCCAAGGGCGTGGCGGGGTCGAACGCGTGAACCTGAAACAAATCGATGTAGTCCGTACAGAGGCGCCGCAGGCTCGCCTCCACCTCCGCCAACAGGTGTCGCCGGGACGCTCCCCGGCGATACGGGCCCTCCCCGGCGGCCATCCCGGCCTTAGTGGCCAGCACAACCTCGTGACGCCGTCCCTCCAGCGCACGGCCCAAGATGCTCTCCGACTGCCCGCCGGTGTAGATGTTGGCCGTATCGATAAGGGTCACGCCCCGATCAATCGCGGTCAGGACAATCTCTCGCGACACGTCTTCGGCGGCGCGCCCGCCCAAGGCATTGGTTCCCAGTCCCATCACGGAGACCCGCAGGCCGCTCTGACCCAGGATCCGATACTCCATCGTCCAGCTCCCGTCTGGGGGCGCCTCGTCCCCGTGCTCTACGGCGCCATGCGGCTTCGCCAAAGGCGCCGGTCGTCCCTGCTCCCAAGGCGCGTCCGGCCGCGAGGGGACCTGTCAGCCGGCCTTCACGGCACCGGGAGACGACCGCACTTCCACCCGGACCGGGACGGAGCCCCCGGGCTTGAGCGTAATGAGCGGCTGGGGAAGCACCGACGCGCCGGCGCGCTCATGCAGGCGAAATCGCTGCGCCATCCACGCCACGACCAGAGCCAACTCCGTCAGGGCCAGCGGTTTTCCGATGCAGAGGCGGGGGCCCCCGCCGAAGGGGAAGTACGCGAACGTGGGCAAGTCGTCGGTGGTTCCGTCCAACCAGCGTTGAGGCCGAAACTGCTCCGGCGCCTCAAACCATCGGGGATCGCGGTGCACCACCCATTGACTCATCAGCACCAACGTGCGCGCGGGAAACTCTCGACCGCCCAGTACGACCGGTACGCGCGTTTCACGCGCCATCACCCACACGGGGGGATAGAGCCTGAGCGTCTCGGTGATGACGGCGCGCGTCCACGGCAGCCCGGCCAGATCGTCCGGTGTGGGGTCGACGCCCTGCAGCTTGGCCGCCAGTTCTTGTTCCAAGAGATCGCGCGCCCAGGGGTTTTGATCTAAGAGGTGCCAGACCCAGGCCAGCGTGGTGGCCGTCGTCTCATGGCCCGCCAGCAAAAACGTCAGCATGTCCTCGCGGACTTGGCGAAGTCCTCGCTCCGGGGTCGCCCCGCGTCCTGCCAGCAGCAGATCCAGCAGGTCCCGGTGGACGCCCGGGCTCCGTTCCCGCTCCACCACAATCCCGCCCACCACGTCGTTCAGCCGCCGCACGGCTTCGTGGAAGCGGCGGCTTCCCGGCGTGGGCACCCAGAGCGGCGCGTTCCAAACCGTGCTGATGCGGCCATTGGCGTACCGCATGGCCACCGCCATCTCACTGCGCACCACGTCGGTGGCGGCGTCTCCATTGGTGCCAAACAAAATCTCCGTGGCGATCCGAAACGCCAAATGCGCCATGTCTTCGGCGATGTCGCGCTCGTCTCCGTCGCGCCACAGGGCCGTGTGCCGCTCCGTCACGCCCACAATGGCGGACGACAGCTCCCGGACGGCCTGGCGATGAAAGGCGGGTTGAGCCCGGCGCCGAGCCTGGCGCCACATCAAGTCCTCACTGGTGAGGAGGCCCTGGCCCAAGGCCCGTCCCGTGAACACCGCTCCGGGACCTTTCTGATAGAGGCGCTGCTGGAGAACCAGCACCTCTTGGACATCGCGCGGATGGCTCAACAGAACAACGGAGCGGCGGCCCAACCGCCCGTAGGCCACATCGCCGTGTTGCCGCGCCACTCGTGTGAAAGCTCCCAAGGGGTCGGAACGCAGATGGCGGTACAGTTGGACCCACTGCCAGGGAAAACGGATCGGGGCGCGCGCATCAGACATGGATAGCCTCCAGACGCTTCAGCATAACAGAGTTTGGCCCTCGTCACCGGCAGGCGTGTGACACCACTCCAGGGCCGCGACCGCCGCCTCCCGCTCGCAACAGGAGGCGCAGAACCCCGGGGCGCCGGCGTTTGGACACCCCGTCAACCGTCACGCCCGACGGCTCGTGAAGGTTCCAGCCACCCAGGCCTCAGCATGGCATTCGGAGCGCCTCTTCGCGAGGGTCGCTCCGGAGGTGCGCCGGCCGGGTTGGGGAGACATGGCGCAGACACGCGTCCCATCCCTCGCCGCCCGGCGGATCATCCCGGGTCGATGAGCACATGTGTGACGTCTTCCGTTGCCGCGTGACGATCCGGATTCGAAGTATGCGATAATACTCCTAAGGACCGCGAAGGGTGGAGACCTCATGGACGACACGGGGGGCGTGGACGACGGCGGGCGGACGGTGGCGGCGAGTGGCGGAACTGTGCGCGCGTCCGGACCGCGGGCGTTGCCGCGGACGCTCCCGCCCAGCCGGCTCGCGGAAATTGCTGGGCATGTCCGCGGCATCTTGGAGGCGATTGGGGAAGATCCGGATCGCGAAGGCGTTCGGGACACTCCTCTCCGCGTCGCGCGCATGTTGGCGGACATCACGGGTGGGCTGCACCGGGACGCCGCTGACGTGTTGTCGGTTGAGTTCCATGAAGAGTACCGGGGCATCGTGATGGTGCGAGACATTGCCTTTCACTCGCTCTGCGAACATCATCTGCTCCCGTTCTTTGGACGCGCCGCCGTTGCCTATCAGCCCGGAGGCGGCACGCTCACCGGGCTGTCCAAGTTGGCCCGTTTGGTCGACGTGGTCAGCCGACGCCCGCAGGTGCAAGAACGCATGACGCAGGAAATTCTGGACGTCCTCACCGCACGCCTCCATCCGGCCGGCGTCCTGGTGCGCCTGGAAGCGGAACACCTGTGCATGGCCATGCGGGGTGTTTCTAAACCCGGAGCCACAACAGTCACCTGGGCCGGGTCGGGGACGCTGCAGCCGGGATCGCCGCTTCATGCGACCGTCTTCACCGACCTAAACGGGTAAGCCTGCAAGCGATGGAAAGGTGAGGAACCCATGAGGTCGGGCACACACTCGCCGCTGGCGCAGGAACTTCAGGCCGTGGGCTTTTCCGCTCTGGAGGCCGACGTGTATATTGCATTGACGCAATCCGGCCGCCCTATGACCGGCTACGAAGTGGCCAAGACCCTGGAAGTGGCGCGCGCCAATGTCTACGACGCCCTCCGGCAGCTGCACCGCCTGGGTGTCGTCTGGAAGCGGCCCGGCGCGGACGCCACCCGGTACCTGCCAGTCCCTTTTACCCAAGTGGCGGCTCGGGCGAGAAGCCACCTGGACGCGCGGCTGGCCCGCATCGCGGCGGAACTCCGACCGACGCCGCTGCCGGCCGGGCTCTGGCAGGCCTCGGGGTGGGATTCCTTTGTCGAGCAGGTGCGGGACCGGTTGGAGCGGGCCGAGAGCGATGTGGCGATCGGCGCGTCGCATGCGCTCGCGGGGCGACTTCGTCCCCTGTTCGGCCCCCGGCCGCAGGCCGCCCTGCGGTTCCGTTTCGGGTGCTGGGACGGATGCCCCGAGACCGGGTGCGGAGCATGCCTTGCCCCCGTGGCCTCCCTGCCGCCCATCGCGGCCGAGGACCCGACGGTGGTCATCATCGATCGCCGCCACGCCGTGATGACGGCGGGTCACGGCGCGGAGGCGCTCGTGGTCTCCACCGATTATGTCCCCGTCGTGGAGGGCTTGCTGCGGCTGTTGAGCCCCGTCTACGGCGCCCGCGGGTCCGGCTCCGCCACGATCCGCCCGGATTCGTCCGCGACGGGCGCGGACAGGCCCGACCCCCGGCCGAACGCGGGGCGGCTGCCATGAGCGACATCTTGATCGCCCGCATCGGCGAGGTGCCGGCCGGAGAGCGCCGGCGCATCCTGGTGGATCGGCTGTGGCCGCGGGGTGTCCGCCGGGAAGACGCCTCGTGGGACGAATGGCTGAAGGACGTCGCTCCCAGTGCGGAACTCCGCCGGTGGTACGGCCATGAGCCGGCCCGCTACCCGGAATTTCGCCGTCGCTACCGACGGGAGCTGACCGAACGGCTCGGCGGTCCCGCCCTGCAGGCGCTCGTGGACATGGTCCGCACGAAGCCCGTCGCGCTGCTGACGGCCACGCACGAACTGGGGGCGAGTCAAGTCCCCGTCTTGGCGGCGTTTCTTCGAGAGACGCTCGGCGAGGCCCCTGCGGACGCGGATCACTGTCCTCCCTCATGACACGTCGACCAGAGACCCCCGCGCGGCTGGTCCCGGACCCCGATCACCGTTATCGGGACCAGTGGCAGTTTCTGCGCCGTTTTCCCGGCTACACGACCGAGACGCGGGGCGAGCGGCTCACGCTCTGGTACCGGGCGGGCGATATCTGCCGGACCCTCATCCTGAGCGACGCCGAGGGAGCCGTGTCGGTGGACGGCGACCTGGCTCTGGCGCGGCGGATCCTGCAAGCCGACGCGCCGGCCTTGCCCGGCCGGAACGCCCTGCGGCCCGACCCGCCGGCGCACCGCATCCTCCACCGGCGCTATGCCGGCATCCGGCCCGTGCTGTTCGCCGATCCCTTCGAAGGCATCGCCTGGACGATTCTCGGCCAGCAAATCACGGTGGCCCTGGCGGCTCGCCTGAAGCAGAATGTCGCCCAGCGCTACGGCTCCCCGGCGGAAGGTGCGGCCCGGCCGCTGTTCGTCTTTCCATCCCCCGACCGGGTGGCGCGGGCCTCCATAGACGACCTGCGATCCCTCCAGCTCAGTCGACAAAAGGCCGAGGCGCTGGTGGGAGTCGCCCGCGCCCTGGCTGCCGGTCAATGGACGCCCGCGCTTGCAGCCGGCCAACCCGCGGAGGAGACCATCGCCCGCCTCCGGCAATTCCGCGGCATTGGGCGCTGGTCGGCGGAGTATATTCTGTTGCGCGTGCTGGGGCATCCCGATGTGCTGCCGGCCGGCGATGCGGCGCTGCAACGGGCCTGGGCCCGTCTGACGGGCGTTGCCGGCCGCGCGGCGGAGGATTGCCTGCGCCGGGCCGGGGCCGCGTGGACCGGTCGGCGGAGCGATTTCGCATTTGCTCTCTGGCTGGACAACTTGGCCGCCCGGAGTCGGCCCGGCCTGTCGTCGTCCACGGCCTCCGGGCCGCCCGGACGCGATTGACCTCCCGGTCTTCCGATGCCGACGGATTCGCGCGGATCCTCGAGTCTCACACACCGGGGAGGGGGAGGCTCCGGACCGGACGCTGCCATGGAAATTCCCCGTCCCACACGATGCGGCGATACCCTGCGGGGTCGGTGGCCCCTTCCGTGTTGATGAGCAGAACGCGCGACGAGGCCCCCAGGCCCAGCACCCGCTTGAGGTCCGCCAGACCCGGCTCCTCCATCACGGCCGCCAGAAACCCGGCGGTCACGGCGCCCGATTCGCCGGCCACGATGCGCGGATCGTCCGCCAACGGATTGCCCAGGACGCGCATCCCACGGGCGGCCACCGCATCCGGACACGACGCAAACACCGCGACCGTATGACGGAGGATCGGCCAGGCCAAGGGATTGACCTGCCCGCAGGCGAGCCCGGACATGATGGTGGCCAACGGTCCCGGCACTCTCACCGACGGGCCGTCGGCCGACGTCGCCGCCAGGAAAACGGCGGCCGCCCCTTCAGGTTCCACCACAGCCAGCGTCGGTCCACCCTCCCCGTAGACGCGGCCCACGTATCCGGCCACCGCGCCGGCCAGGGAGCCGACACCGGCCTGCAAAAAGATGTGCGTCAGGGGCTCCGCGCACGCGGCCTCCAGCTGGTCCATCGCCTCCGCCGCCAGGGTCAGATACCCCTGCATAATCCAGGCCGGGATCTCTTCGTACCCGGCCCAGGCGGTGTCTTGAATGAGGGTCGCTCCGGAGTCTCGGGCCACTTGCGCCGCCCGCTCCACCGCCTGGTCGTAACTGCCCGGCACAGCGTGGACGACCGCGCCGGTGCTCTCAATCCGTCGGATCCGCGCCACGGCGCAGTCTTCGGGAACGAAGACGAGGGTGCGGTGGCCCAGGCGGGCCGCGGCCCAGGCCAACCCGTGCCCGTGATTGCCGTCGGTGGCGGTGACAAAGGTCCACGGCGGGGCGGTCGCGCCCGCCGGTCGGCGCGCGGCGACCGGGTCAACGGGGAGGCCGTGCTCGGCACTCCACCGCCCCAACGCGTACGAGGCTCCCAGCACTTTGAAGGCGCCCAGGCCGAAGCGAGCGCTTTCGTCCTTGACGAACACCTCGCCGACGCCCAAGCGCCGAGCCAGGTGCGCCATCCGCCAAAGCGGCGTGGGCGCGTATTCGGGCCAAAGGCGGTGAAAGGCCCGGGCGTCCGCCGCACGGGACGGCGCCAAATCCGGCCGCTCCGGCAGGACGCCCTCTCCGCGATGCTTGTTTTCTGTCCATCGGATGACGAACATGGCGCCTCCTTGTGCCGAGCGCCCGGCTCCGCAGCCAAGCGTCGCCCGAGCAGAACCGACGGGGCAGTGGATGGAGATCGAGGCGTTGGACATGGCCACGCCCGACACTCCCGCCATCGAGCCCGGACCGGTGCGATGCGGGTTTGAGGGGTTGCCCGCCGCGGTTCCTGGTTCTGCGACCGTAGCGCCGCCGCACCGTTCGGCAGCGGGCGTTTCCGATCTCCCCGGCGGCGATGGGCCCGCTCCGGTGCCCGCGTCTTATGATAGAGCATGAGGGTCGCGTGCCCAACGCGGTGCACTCCCCCCTGAACCCACTCCGGGCGGCATCGCGCCAACGAAGGCGCACGCCCGGGCGGGTGTTGAGGGCCGCCGCACCCTACCGGCCGAGCGGCGGGCGGTGAAAGGTCACGCCTCGAATGCCCACGCCGTAGTGATACACCATCGTCCCTCCCAAAGACCCTGTGACGGTGATCATGGAAACCGCCGCAACCAGCAGCAGCAGCGATAATCCGGTCGGGCGCCCGCGCCCGGAGCCCCACACCGACCACCCCGACGGCGAGTTCCGGTACCGGCCGCCGCTGTAGCGGCCCAGAAGCCGTGCGCCGATGGTCAGCAGCACCAAAATGCCCGTGAGCACGGCATCGCGCTGATGGGCCGAAAGCAGGGCGATGGTGGTGGGCGTCCAGCGCACATATTGCTCAGAAATCACGCCGCCGGCGGCTGCAGCCACACCGGCCAGGAACGCCAAAATCAAGAGCCAAAAACTAACCCGATCGTAAAATCGGTCGCGCGGCTGGACGATGCGCCCCAACAACTCGATGAACAGGCACAAATAGAGGAGCGCGATGGGAAAATGGACCAGCATGGGATGAATCGTCGGGGGCAACAGTCCCTCCCCGATGTGAATCCAGGTGGTGAGCAGCCAACTCCACATGGCCAAAATGATCCCCATCGGTCAATCGGTCCCCCCTCGCTCTTCTCAAGGCCGCGCAAGGCGGCCGTCCTCACATTCGGAGTCTGGCGCCGGTCCGCCACGCCCATTGCTGCGCCGCCAACGCGACCCATAGGACGGTCGCTGCGACGAAAATCTCCACGCCGTACCCCAATCGGACGGGAATCGGCACGCCGAGGACATGAGAAATCGTCCCGGCGACGCGAACGAAGACCAGACCCGACAACCCCACTCCACACGACAGGGCGCCAAACAGGGCCCAACCGGCTAAGACCCAGGGTACACGCATCAGGCGCCCAACCGCCACCCCTAGGGCGCCCACATCGCCCACCAACCAGAGCCAAGCGAAGGGGCCGAAGCGATAGACGTCCCAAAGGCCTGCCGCACCCAGGCCCCGCACCACCACCCACGGCGCGAACGACCCGGCCAGGGCGGCCAATGGCGCCAAAGGCAGCAGGAGCCGCCCCACTCGGCTCCACACCGTCCCATGCGGTCCCGCGCCGACCTTTGTTCCACAATGCGGGCAGAAGCGGGGCGCGGGCTCGCCAAACGGCTCATCACACTGAGGACACCTCACAGGCCACCTCCCGGACTCGTCCTGTCGATCCCACGGGGTCAAGGGAACACGGCCGACGGCCATTCAGAGGGCCTCGGCGCATCCATCCATCCATCCGTCTCCTCCTGGTTCAACGCCGGACCATGCCATGGGGTGACCGCGGCCGCCCTGTGCCCGGGGCGGCGACGCCGGCGATTCGTGTCATCCCGGCTCGCTCCGATGCATCAGCGCGCGCTGAGCCTCTCCTGCGGCCGGCGCCAAGAGGACCGGCCGGTGCGGTGCGCCGCCGGCCGCACCAGTCACGCGTCTTCCATCACGCACGGGTCACGACGCCCCACACCGACGCGTTTCGCGCACTCCCCGCCGTCTGACGCCAAACGTCATCGGGTGCGGCCGCACGGCGCCCGCCTGTCAATCCCGGCGGCGACCGCAGAGCCGGCCCGGACGCCGGCCGGCACCGATGGGCCGGGCCGTCACGGCCTAGATGCGCTGAAATCCGCCGGTGATGGGCACGGCGCGGGACACGGTTTGAAAGACGGTGCTGTTGCGCTCGGCCAACGCCAGGATGCGCTCTAAACGGACGTCGGGCAGGTCGGTCCGGACCTGCCATTCGTAGGAGATGGCGGTCAGGAGCGGGGGCTTGTCTTGGCGCTCCGCCCGGAGCTCCAGCGAGGCGCGTTCGACCGAGACACGAGACAGGTCGGCCACGAAAGCGAGCGCCGTGAGGAGACAGTCGCCCAAGGCCGCCAACAACGTTTCCACCGGGTTGAACCCGGCGTCGGGATCCGCCCGCCGGGCGCCCAACTCCAGAGAGAAGCCACGAACGCGCGCCTGCACGGACAGCGCATCCGTTCGCTCGACCCGCACCGCGTAAGTTTCCAGACTCCTCGCCTCCCGCTCCAGTGTACGCCCCACGCGGACGGGACCCCCACCTCCCCCGTCAACCAAACCGGTCGCCTTCGGTGTGTTAGGCTGATGCTGTGTTGTGTCGGGCGAGGCCGCCCTGCGACGGTCGGGAGGACGTTATGCCGGACACCCGCGAATTTGATAAGTGGGCCCCCCACTACGACCGCTCACCCGCGCAGTGGCTCGTGTTTGCCGGCGTCCATCGCGCCACCCTGCGGGCAGTGCAGGATGCGGGCCTCCAGCCGGCCACCCTGCTGGATGTCGGTGCGGCCACGGGACGCCTGCTGAGACAGGCGCACAAGCTGTGGCCGCACGCCCGCCTGATTGGCGTGGACCCTTCGTCCGAAATGCTGGAGCACGCTCGCCGCGCCAGCCCTGATGCCGAGTTTCTGTCCGGGTCGGCGGAGTCTCTGCCCTTAGCCGACGGGTCCGTGGCGGTGGCGGTCACCACGCTGTCCTTTCACCACTGGGAGAACCAAGAGCAGGGTCTCGGCGAGATTTTCCGCGTGCTTCAGGCCGGCGGGCTCCTGGTGCTGGCGGATCTGGCTCCTCCCCGGTGGCTGGCACGACGGCTTCATCATGGCCACACGCCCAGCCTGAGCGAACGGGAGGAGCTCCTGCAGGCGGCGGGATTCCGTCGCGGCCGCCGGACCAGGGTGCTGGCGGGCACGGTGGCCATCTCCTCGGCCTGGAAGCCAGAGCCTCCGCGCAGGGATCCGACGGCCGGCGCACCCCACCCCGGTGAAGAACCCTGACCACCGGCGGCCCGGACGGTCGAGCGCCGTCCGGGCCGCGCTC
>DAHVOH010000063.1 GCA_027318915.1 Clostridiales bacterium | reverse complement strand
GCTTGATCGCCGCCACTTACGCTCCGGGGACGCTCTCGCAGACCATTGCTCGCATGTATGCGTACCAAGAGTATGCAGCACAGCAACTGCCCGTGCTCTGGGTTCCGGTGACGCCGGCGGAAGACGGTTTCATGTATGCGGTGGCCAAGTCGGTGACCGGATTCGCTCGGAACTACAACGACCTTCCGGCGTATGTGTCGTACAACATGCTCAAGTAGGTACGGATCCGTGTCCACCTGTCACTCACTGGAAGGGAATTCGATGTAGGAGTCCCTAGCGGTACCTTCACGGTTAGCAGGGGCCGAGGCGGGGACGCGAAGCGGGGCGCGGGATTCCGCCCGCGTCCGCGTAGTACCGACCGCGTCCCCGTCATGTGGTATACGGCGAGGCCAACGTGGCCAAACAGGCGCGCTTGTTCGGGCGTGCGCTCCGGGACGCGGACCGTGGACCGCTCCCGGCGGCCGGGCGCGGGCAAGTCGACCACCAGCTTGAGGTCGGCGAGCGTCTCCAGCAGCGCATCCAGACCGCTGCCGAACCCTGCGGCCCGGGCCTCCCGGTGGGGGAGCGAAGCCGGCAGCAAGGCCAGCACACAATAGGCCGCAGGGACTCGGACTTGGAGTCCGTCCAATGGAACAGGGGCCCGAAGGTGACAAAGTGGGGTCCTTTATCTGCCGGAAGCCATTCTCCAAGCACCCCGGCCCGCGATAGGCGGCCATAATCGCCGCCGGCGCCCCGTCGGTGTGGTCGGCGAACAGGAGCGTCTGGCCGCAGTGCGCCTCCTGGTAGGTCGCGATGCCCGCGGCGCCCCACTGAGTGCTGAGCGTGAGCAGCCCTGCCGCGTCGGTCGCGCATGGCCCCCGAAGAAACGGTCCTGGTTCCCACCCGCCACCCAGGCGCAGATAGGCATCCACCGTCGCCGCGGTCGGCCGCCAACCGCGGGACGGCGGATCCACCCGCCAGCGTGTCAGCCGTTCCTGGAGCGCCCGGATCCCGGCTTGCATTCTCCGTCGCGAGTGGCTCAAACCGCGAACCTGCCCTTTCCCCGGGTTCCGCTTATCGGCTGCGTGAGCGGCCGAACCCACACTCCTGGTACAAGGGGGGCCGTACATCCGGTTTGAACCCGGGTGAGCAGGCCGCTCCTCTGCAGAAAAATCCTGGGGGGTGCTCCGGTGACATGCGGAAGGTGAAGCTGAATGCATTCTGGCCCCCGAATCATCCTCATTAGCACCATAAAGTAAGCAACCCGGACAAATGGTCCGGGAAGATAACCTTCTCGCGCGGGGTGGAAAGTGATGACGTCTCAATACATGGCGCCGTCAATCGGCCAAAACTGCTCCCAACCGCTGCTTGCCGCTGTTCCAATCGTCCATGGGGAGACGCCCAAGCGCTCGCAAAACCAGCGATTCGTATATGATGACCAGCTTGCCGACTTGAAGCCATGGTGGCTTTAGTAGCCCCGCCTCCGACCAATACCGCAACGCCACATCGCCGGGTCCTTCATCCACTTGACTCGTGACCGCCGCCAGCACGATGTCGTGCGTGGCCTCCTGGTAGGACGGGCGGCTCACGCCCACAGCCGGCCGTTTCTTGGAGGCGTCGAGGGAGGTAAAGGAAAATGATATAAGCGCCACAGAACCGGAATCATAGCGGTCATAGTCGGCATCGCTTTCGTTATCCCAGCAGCTAAAAACTGCCCCGGCCAGCTTAAGCCAGGTCCAATCTTCCGCCGCGAGTCTCAGAATCTCCTGCAGTCGCGCGACAAGACGGACCTTGTCCTGGGGCATGATGGATCTGCGCATGATCGGCGGTCAGCAACAGCCCCCGGCGACGACTCTTTGGACTACACGGGCCTAAATCCCGCGTTGTCCAGTCGTTGGCACGCGGAGGTGGGGGCTCGATAGCCGCGGATGCGGCTTTTATCCTCGAAGAGGATGACCGTGTTGGCGACACCGTTTGTTTAGCGTCACCACCTGCTCCTGGAACGCGGCCTTTTCCGCCGGACAGGCCCGCGTCAGCATGCAGGTCGGGCGCGTCCAACGAAATCCGTGGCGATGGGGCCACTCTGTCAAATGGCCCCGGAAGAAGCCGACCCCCTACGGCTGCCGAATGTATGCGTGCGAGAGTGTCGTGTCCCAGTTCACCGCCGGGCCAGATCCGAGGTCCTGTTGGCGTGGGCCCCCAACACAAAGACCACCTGTTCCCACCGCTCAGAACAGCTACGGACCATAGCCCGCCGTGGGCCATACTCGCGTAGCGACTGTAGGTCGGAAGCCAAACAAAGACCGACCGGACCATTACGTCCGGTCGGTCTTCGAAACTCTTTTCCCGTCTGAAATTCTTGGTGGGCACGGGAGGTATCGAACCTCCGACCTCTTGAATGTGAGTCAAGCGCTCTACCACTGAGCTACGCGCCCGCCGACGGTTTCGTCAGTCATCGTACCAAGCCCACGACCGACGGTCAAGAACGGTGGTGGGCCCAGGAGGATTCGAACCCCCGACCAACCGGTTATGAGCCGGCAGCTCTAACCGCTGAGCTATGGGCCCAAAAAAATGGCTCCTCGAGCAGGACTCGAACCTGCAACCACTCGGTTAACAGCCGAGCGCTCTACCAATTGAGCTATCGAGGAATGCTCACCTCGATGCTAACACGCGCTGGGCGCCAGATCAAGAACCACCCGCACCGCCGGGTGGCGTCGACGACATACACGGCTTGGTTTCGGAGACCGACCGGTAGGGATGGCGCGGCCGACGTCGAACACACCACCCGGAGGACGATGCATGGCAGGGTACATCAAAGTGATTGCGGGCGAGATGTTTTCGGGCAAGTCCACCGAGTTGGCGCGCCTCATCGAGCGGGCGCTGATTGCCGGACTGCGCGTGCAGGTGCTGGTCCCGGCCTTCGCGCATCGCGGCAGCGCCCGTGACGTGGAGCGCCGCCTGAAGGATCTGCCCGGCCCCTGCCACATCACACCCGTGCCGGATGGCCGGGTGGACCGGCTCGCGGAATTGGTCGACCCGCAGGCGCTGGTCATCGCGGTGGACGAAGCCCAGTTTTTTGAACCCTCGTTGGTGGAATACTGCCAGCAATGGCGGCGGGAAGGCCGCCAGGTGCTGGTGGCGGGGTTGGATATGGACTTTCGCGAGCGGCCATTCGGCTCGATGGGCACACTGATGTGCGTCGCCAACGACGTCGTGAAGGTCCACGCCGTCTGCACGCGCTGTCGCCAGGAGGACGCCTACATCTCGCATCGCTTGACGTCCGAGGCGGATCAAGTGGTGGTCGGCGAGCACAACTACACGGCGCTCTGTGTCGACTGCTACCAGGCCGTGCTGGCGGAATCCGCCCCGCGTCCGTCCCTTTAGGCGGTGGAAAGGCGGCTGGCGGCACTGGCCGCGTTGCTGGCTCCTTACCCGCGAGTGGCCGATATCGGGGCGGGGTCGGGACAATTGGCACGGCGACTCGTTGCGGACGGACATCTCGTGGTGGCGACGGATCTGCTATCGGGCGCGGTGCGCCATCTTCAGGAGCAGTTGGCGGGACTTGGGGTTGGACATTCGACAGGGTGCCGGATTCATGCCGTTGGGCCCGGACGAGGTGGATGCGGCTTGCGTGGCGGGATTGGGTGGCCGCACCATCGCCGCGATGCTCGTGTCCGACGCGCCGTCGACCCGCGTGGCGCTTGTTCTGCAACCGATGCAGGACTTGGCCGCTGTGACCGCCCGCCTCCGTTCGCTGGACCGCGGCGTCGGCGCGGCCCAGCTGGCGGCGTCTCGGGGCCGTCTGTACCCGATTCTGCTCTGTCCGCCAAATTGCGGGTGGAATGGCCCGGCCGACGTCCGGTGGGATAGACTGGGATGGTGGCTCCGGCACGATCCTTTATGGCCGCGGTGGGTGGACACGGCGGTGGCCCGTCTCCAGCGACGCCATGCCCGTCTGATGAACGGTCCGACGGAAGATCGGGCCGCGGTGCTCCAAGATATCCGGTGGTTGGAGGCTCAGCGTGATGTCGAGACATAGTTGGCAGGGGCATTTCGGACCCGACGTCGTGTCACGGTCGTGGCCCGACTTTGAACAGATCAGTCGCGTGGTCGTGGTGTCCACGGACGATCCCGAGCCCACACTCGCCTGTTGGCGCGGAGCCCCCGAATTGTTGGGGGCGGGCGTGGTGGCGGGCCCGTTCGCGCGCGCCAAAGCGGTGGCCCACATCTGCGGCGGGCGTCCGGTGGGACCTGATTTGGTCTACCGCCCCTACTTGAAGCTGGTCGCCTATGTGCCCACCAACGCCGTCCACCGGGTCCGCGGCGCGCTGGCCGCCGCCGGCGCCGGGCGGGTAGGCGCTCACAGCCACACCACGTTCGCTGTCGCCGGGACCGGAACTGTCCGGCCGGGCCCGGGAACGCGCCCCGGCAGCCGAGCGGCCCGCCTCGAATACGTGGATGAGGTGCGATTGGAGACGATCCTCCCCACATGGTTGGAGGACGACGTTGTGGACCGCCTGCTGGCGGCGCTGCCACAGCGCGACGTGGCTTATGATCTCTATCCCCTCGCCAACCGCTTGGTCGTCCCCCAGGCGTTTTTGAGCGACGACGGCGTGGTCCGAACCGCTGACATCACGCGGGAGATTGCTGCCTGGGCCATCACCACCGGCGTCCGCCAATTGGAAGCCGAGCAGTGCCACGACAAGAGCCGGCTGGAGTTGGCTCGGCACGGCATCGCCGTCAGTCTGGTGCCCTTGGGTCACTGGACCGTGCCCGGTCTGAAGGCGGTTCTCGCCGAGGTGCATTCATAATGCCGGACTGGATCGTGTATTCCGATGGGGCTTCACGCGGCAATCCCGGATTGGCCGGCTACGGCGCGTACGTGATCAACACCCGCACCGGTCAGGCGGAGGAGCTTTTTGGATTCCTGGGCGTCACCACCAACAATGTGGCCGAATACCAGGGACTCCTGGCCGGTCTCCGCCATGCCTTGGCCCAGGGGGGTGGCGACGTGTTGATTCGGGCCGACAGCCAGTTGATGGTGCGACAGCTGGAGGGCCGCTACCAAGTCCGCCATCCAGGTCTCAAACCTTTGTACAATGAGGCTCGGCGCCTTCTGAATCAATTCACGGCCTGGCGCGCCGAGCACGTGCCGCGCGCCGAGAACAAGGAGGCGGACCGGTTGGCCAACCAAGGCATCGACCAGCGTCCGTCCACCGTTGAAAAACGCCAAGGGAGATAGCGACACGATGGGATGGGAAGGACAGTCGATCACCACCGTGCGGCAATTTTCGCGATCCGACGTCGACCGGCTGATGGACCTGGCTCTCGCGATCATGACCACCCCCCGCGCTTATGAAAATGCGGCCCGCCACGCCATTCTCGCCACGTTGTTCTATGAACCCAGCACGCGCACCCGCCTCTCGTTCGAATCGGCCATGGCCCGCCTGGGCGGCCGCGTCATCAGCACGCCCAACGCCCAGCAGATGTCGTCTGCCAGCAAGGGGGAGACGTTGGCGGACACGGTCCGCATCGTCAGCGGGTACTGCGATGTCATGGCCGTACGCCATCCGGCCGTCGGAGCCGCCGACGAAGCGAAGCGCGCGAGCCGCGTGCCCGTCATCAATGCCGGCGACGGCGCGGGCGAACACCCCACGCAGGCGCTGCTGGACGCGTTCACGATCCTCCGCTCCCGCGCGCACCTGGATGGCGTGGTCGTTACACTGCTGGGCGATCTGGCCTATGGCCGCACAGCGCATTCGCTGTGCCTGCTGCTGTCTCTCTACGCCAACGTCACTCTGCGCCTGGTGACTCCGCCGGCGTTGGAGCTCCCACGGTCGTTGATGGCTGAACTGCAGGCGTCGGGCGTCCGCATGGAGCCGGCGTCCGATCTGCTCGAGGCGCTGGACGGCGCCGACGTGCTGTATGTCACCCGGCTGCAGACGGAGCGGCTGCCGGCCGGTTTCGCCGTCGATGAGCACCGGTACAGCGTTGACCGCAGCGTGTTGGCGCGTCTTCCCGCCGATGCTCTGATTCTGCATCCGCTGCCGCGCGTGCGCGAGCTGCCCGATTGGGTGGACGCCGATCCGCGCGCCGTTTATTTCGAGCAGGCGCGGCTCGGCGTTTTCGTGCGCATGGCGCTGTTGCTGGAAGTGTTGGGGCTCGATCCGCGCCCGTCGTGACCGCGCTCATGCCCGGCTGTCGGCGTGTGCGGCCATCCAGCGCGCGCCATTGCGGAGCGCGCCATCGCGTCGTATAGTTAATGGCCGGCGCGAGTTGGCCAGACGGTCGCTTGGGTGGCAGAACCCAAGAGGAAAGTCCGAGCTGCACAGGGCAGGGTGCTGGATAACGTCCAGTGGGGGCGACCCTAAGGACAGTGCCACAGAAAACAAACCGCCCCGGCTTGCCGGGGTAAGGATGAAACGGTGCGGCAAGAGCGCACCAGAAGTCCGGCGACGGGCTTGCTTGGCAAACCCCACCCGCAGCAAGACCAAATAGGGGGAGGATGACGTAGCCCGCCGACTCCCCGGGTTGGTCGCTGGAGGCGTCGGGCAACCGGCGTCCAAGATAAATGGCCGTCCGCGACAGAACTCGGCTTACGGCCGACTCGCGCAGCGCACAAAGCCGGCTTCTGGTTTGCCAGAAGCCGGCTTTCGGCGTGTCGGCGCGGAAGAAGGCTCAAACGCGGGGGCCTTCTCATCGGATTCATCCCCCCGAGCCCGCGCGGCGGACTCGCCGCTCACCCTCACGGCGCACAGGGACGCGGACCCGGCATCGGCGTCCTCCCTCCCCGCGGCACTCCGCGGTCTCCCACCATCGTCCCGGCCGACAGACGCCGACGATCCGGCAGACAAACCCGGCGGCCGCACCACCGTGCCGACCGCCGGGCCCACGACGCCGATCAGGCGTGGGTCGGTTCTGCCACCGAAAACGCAAACTGACTGACCTCGGGACGGCCCATCTCCACCACCCGGGCGCGCGTCCGGATGGGCAGGCCCCACAGATCCACAAAACCCTTGGCCGCCTGATGGTCGAATTGGTCGCCGGTGCTGTAGGTGGCCAGACTGGTCTGATAGAGCGAATGCGGGCTCTCCACCCCGTCGACCCGAATACGCCCCTGCGCCAGCGTCAGCTGCACCGTTCCGCTGGTCATGCGGTTGGCCTCTGCCATGAACGCATCCAGGGCCAGTCGAGCCGGACTGTACCAGAGCCCGTTGTATACCAGGTCCGCATACTCAGGCTCTAGCCGCGCCTTCAAGTGGGCCAAGTCCCGAATCAGCACCAGCTGCTCCAGAGCCCGGTGCGCCTGGACGATGGTGACGGCGGCCGGCGCCTCGTAGACCTCGCGCGATTTGATGCCGACCAGCCGATTCTCCACCAAGTCGATACGCCCGACGCCTTCATGGCCGGCCGCCTGATTCAACCGCTCCACCAATTCCACCAAGGGCAACGCTTCGCCGTTCAGCGCCACCGGAACACCCGCGTCAAACGTGAGGGTGAGGGTAACGCCACTCGGATCGCACTGGCCCGGAGCCCGCGTCCATGCGAACGCGTCCTCGGGCACGGGCGTCCCCGGATCTTCGATGCGCCCGCCCTCGGCGCTCCGGCCCCAAAGGTTGACGTCGACGCTGTACGGCGACGACCGCGTGACCGGCACCGGGACGGCGTGACGTTCGGCGTAGTCCATCTCCATGTCGCGCGTCATGCCCCATTCACGCACCGGAGCCACCACTTTGAGCTGGGGGTCCAGGGCCCCGATGGCCACGTCGAAACGGACTTGGTCGTTCCCTTTCCCGGTGCAGCCGTGCGCCACCGCTTCGGCGCCCTCCTGGTGCGCCAGCGACACCAACAGCTCGGCGATCAAGGGCCGCGACAATCCGGCCGACAGCGGGTAGACGCCCTCATACAGGGCGTTGGCGCGAATCGCCGGGATTAAAAAATGCGTCGCGAAGTGCTCGCGCGCGTCAACCACGTAAGAGCGCACGGCACCGACCTGCAGGGCCTTCGCCTGCACGGCGGGCAAATCCTGATGGGCGCCCACGTCGGCCGCCACGGTCACCACTTCGTATCCTTGCTCGGTCAACCAGGGGATGGCAACGCTGGTGTCGAGACCCCCGGAGTATGCCAGTACAATGCGCGGCACCTGAACTCTCCTCTCCTCCCTCGCCCGCCCCGCGGAACGGGCTCTACGGCGACGGTTCCGCCATGACGCTCAACAAGAGGGCCTTCTGCGCGTGCAGGCGATTTTCGGCTTCCTCCCAAACCACCGACTGGGGACCGTCAATGACGTCGGCGGTGACTTCCTGCCCGCGATGCGCCGGCAGGCAATGCATGAACAAGGTATCCGAACCGGCCTGCTGCATCAACAGACGATTGACTTGATAGGGGGCGAAGTCCCGCTGGCGCTGGGCGGCCATCTCCTCTTGGCCCATGCTCACCCACACGTCGGTATAGACCACGTCGGCGCCCAGCACCGCTTCGCGGGGATCATGGGTCAGGCTGACGCCTCCCCCGGCCGCGGCGGCAGCGGCGGATGCCCACGCCATCAGCGGTTCCGGCGGCTCATAGCCGGGTGGAACCGCCAAGCGGAGCCCCAAGCCCAGAATGGCGGCGGCTTCCATCCAACTGGCGGCCATGTTGCTGCCGTCGCCCACATAGCTGACCACCAAGCCGTTCAGCGTGCCGAAGTGTTCCGCCAGGGTCAGCAGATCCGCGAGAAGCTGGCAGGGATGAAACGCATCACTCAGGCCGTTGATGATGGGAATCGTGGCATGCTCAGCCAAGATCTCCAGTCTTTCCTGCGGGCCGGTCCGAACCATCACGGCATCAACATAGCGGGACAGCACCCGGGCCGTGTCCTCCAGGCTTTCTCCACGCGCCAACTGCAGTGTGGCCGGCGCCAATTCCAGCACCTGGCCCCCCAGCTGCTGCATACCCACCGCGAAGGACACCCGGGTTCGCGTAGACGGCTTTTCAAACACGGTCGCCAGCGTGCGCCCTCGGAGCGGCTCAAAGGACACCGGCAGCTGTCGCAGCTGCTTCAACGTCCGAGCCAAGTCCACCAGCCGGGTCAATTCATCGGCAGAAAAGTCGTTGAGCCGGAGCACGTCCCGTCCGTACAGAACGGGCCACCGCGCCGGGATCTGAGGAGCCATCACCGCCAAGCCAGTCGCCTCCTTCCGGGAATACGCATAGTTATGCATGATCCGGGATACTATGTCAATACCGGGATGGCAGATGCTGGCGATCAATCCGACGCCATGCCGCCGCTGCGCGCGGCGGCATGGCCTCACATTTCTTCCGGCGCAGGCACCCCGAGGACGCCCAGCGCGTCGGCCAGCGTGGCCTTGACGCGGTGCGTGAGAATGAGGCGGAAGGTGCGGCGGGGCTCTTCCGCACGCAGTATGGGACAGTGTTCATAAAATTGGCTGAAGGTGTCGGCCAACTTGTAGACATAGTTGGCCACCGCCGTGGGATTGAGCTCGGCCGCCGCCTCCTGCAGGCGGTCGGGCCACTCCGCCAGCGCCGTCAGCAGGAGGCGCTCCACGTCCTCCAAAGTCTCGGGAACCGCCACCGTCAGGGGGTGGCTGCCGGCCCGGCGGAGAATGCCGGCCGTCCGGGCGTGGGCATACATGAGATAGGGTCCGGTGTTGCCCCGAATATCACTGGCCGCTTCCGTGTCAAACACAATCTCGGTCTGCAGGTGATGACGAAGGAGATAGTACCGGATGGCGCCTGCGGCAATCTCGACGCTGGAGAGGCCCCCGCTCCGGCTGCGTTCGCTGTCGATGCGGCGCACCACCACGTCCAGCAAATCGGTGACTTTGATGCCGATCCCCTGCCGACCGGCCATCGGATAGGTGTTCCGCCCCTCCTCCACGGGAATGCCGAGAGCCGCCGCGGTACGGCGTGACAGCGACACCACGCCGTAGCTGATGTGGTGCAGAGCGTCGGCCGCCGCTTGGAATCCCGCCGTAGCCAGCGCGAGACGCACCATCTGCTGGGGATAATCCTGGCGCCGGTCAATGACATTGACGACCCGGTCGGCGTGCCCAAAGGCGGGCGCCGGCTCATCCTCCCGGCCGGTGCTGTACAACGCGTCTTGGAGGCGGTGGTAGCGGAAGTCCACCGGCAGCAGTCCGAACTTCCACAAATGATAGGCGATGTCCTTGCCGGTGTACGTGAGCACACCGTTGCTACGGACCAGCACTTTGTCCTGGATGTGTTCCTCGTCGGGCGCCGCGTCACGGTCCGTCTCCTGCTTGAGCACCCAGCAGCCCGCCAGCGGCCCGCTCTCCTCGCGCACGAAACGCGGTGACGTCGCCAGCCGCTCGGCCGCCGCCTGCCAGAGACCTCGCCGCAGAATGTCGCTCTCGTGCACCAACAGGTCGTAGGCGATCCCAAAACGCGCCATGTCCTGCAGCTGTTCGGCCACAATCCGCTGCACCACCACTTCACCCAACCAGGCCACACGATTTTGGCCCTGCTCCAAAGCATGCAGCACGGAGCCGCTTGCCGACACCAGTTCGGGACGATCCGCGTAGGCCCGATGCACCGCCGCATAGATATCCCAGCAGTAGTCGCTGAAGCGCGCGTGCGGGCCGGCCACCGCGTCCTCCGGCAGGTGCAGGAGACCGACCATGGTATCGGCGACCTGCTTGCCCAGATCATCGATGTAGTTGTGCACCTCGACGCGATAGCCGGCCCGGCGCAGGATGCGCACCACGCTGTCGCCGATGCAGGCGTTGCGGAGATGCCCGATGTGGGCGGCTTTGTTGGGGTTGACGGACGTGTGCTCCACCACCACCTTCTCCGGATGCGGCGCATTCTGCACGCTGTCGGCCAGGGTGGTAAGCCACGCTTCCCAGTTGATCCAGAGATTCAAGTACCCGGGGCCGGCCACGTCGACACGCATCAGCCAAGGCGAGGCGGCCAGGGCCCGGCGGAGGTGCTCCGCCACCTGGCGCGGCGGCATTCGCAGCGGGCCGGCCAGGCGCATGGCCACGTTGGTGGTGTAATCGCCAAACTCCGTCCGGGCCGCCGGTTCGACCACAATGTCACGCGGGTGCGGCCGATTCGGGTCCGCCGCCGTCATCACGGCATCCAAAGCCTGCCCGAGGGCCGCCTGCAACTGTTCGCGAAGGGACATAGGTGCTCCTTTAGTGGGTTTCCCCCATTCTAGCACCCCGCGGCGACCGAACCGGGCCCCGCCCCGCGGCGCAGGAGCCTCCCCACGAGAGGCGAGAGGGGAATGCACCGCTCCGGCGACGAAGTCTTTGCCATCGTGCCCGCGAAAGGAGCCTCTCCGATGAACGAACCTGCCGTGCGGCCGCTTGAACCGGAAGATCTGGCCCAGGTGGTGGAAGCCTCCGCGCCGGTCATGCATCCGACCGGCCGCCGCGTGCTCTATATCGAACACGCGCGGCGCGACGGGGCGCCCGCCAGTCGTATCGTGGCCCTCGAGCGCGACGGAGGTCCCAAGACATGGTACGAGGGAGCGGCACACGATTTGGCCTATGACGCGCAGGGCGCTCATCTGGCCTTCCTGGCGCCCGCGGACGACGAGGTGTGGCTGCAGCGCATCGACAACCCCGGCGAGCCCCCGCACACGGTAGCCCGGATTCGCGGGTCCGCCCGCCGACCGGTCTGGGCACCCGATGGCCGGCATCTGCTGCTGGAGATCCTGGAGCCGGCGCCCGATCCGTTGGCCCCCCGCGTCGTCCGTCGACTCCGGTCGGACCTGAACGCCACGGGATTCCTGGGCGACCGATGCTGGGGCGTTTCTGTGGTGGACGCCTTCACCGGCGAACTGAGGCGTCTCGGTGATCGGGGCTGGCATCATCTCCATCCGGCCTGGTCGCCGGATGGTCGGGAGATCGCGCTGGTGACCACCCGACGCCCCGACTGGGATCTGGAATGGGTGTTTGACGTGTATGTCGTCGACTGGGAACATGACGGGTGGCGCCGCCTCACAGAATCCGACGGCGTCGCCCTGATGCCGTCCTGGTCCCGGGACGGCCGCCACCTCACCTTCTTTCACAATCATGCGGACTGGACCAGTTCCACCCGCGACTATCACCTGATGCATGTGCGGGCGGATGCCGGCGAAGCGCCCCGTTGCCTCACCCACGAGCTGGATCGGGGCGCCATCCAAGGCATGGTGCCCGGCGCCCGGGGCGCCGCGGCGCAGGAACTTCCGGACGGCCGGTGGCTTTGGCTCGCCAATCTGGGCGGGCGGCCGTCCTGGATGGCCACGTCGCTCGCCGGCGAATCCCTCCTCGTGGCGCAGGATGTGGGGATCCCGAGCGTAACGGCGGACGGGACCGAGGCCGCCACCTTGGGTCAGTTTGCCGACCGACCGGCGGAGGTGTGCCGGGTTGACCTGAGGACGGGTGCCTTGCGTCCCCTCACCGACCTCAATCCCTGGCTCGGCGAGCGGCAGAGGTCCGCTCCGCCTCGTCTCCTGACATGGCCCAGCGTCGACGGCCCGGTGGAGGGATGGCTCTGGCGCCCGCGGGGAGCCAAGTCGCCCCGGCCCACCCTCATCCAGCTGCATGGGGGTCCGCACGGCGCGGTTGGCCCCTATTTCAACTGGACGACCGCCCTTCTGACCAGCCACGGGTTCAACGTGGCCGCCCCCAATTTCCGCGGCAGCGCCGGATACGGGCAGGCCTTCGCCGATTTGATCCATGCCGATTGGGGCCCCAAAGAGGGAGAGGACGTGGCGGCTCTGATAGATCGGCTGACGGCAGACGGCGAGGCGGCGTCCGGCCGCGTCGGCGTGTACGGCGGCAGCTACGGAGGATTTCTCACCAACTGGATGGTGACGCACTACCCCCGAGCCATGCAGGCGGCGGTGACCCTCTCCACGATCTCGCATCTCGCCACCCTCGCCTACGGCGATGACCACTGGGAATCGCTCACCACCGACATGGAAGGCGTTCCCTGGGAGATTCCCGCCTATTATCGCGAGCATTCCCCCATCACCCTCGCCGACCGCATCGAGGCGCCGATCCTGATTCTCCACGGCGAAGACGACGGCACCTGCAACCCCCTTGAGGCGGAGATGCTCTTTGTCGCGCTGCGCTGGCAGAAAAAGCCGGTCGAGTGGGTGCGCTACCCGGCCGAGTCGCACGGGTTCTTGTCCGGGGGCCGACTCGCCACGCGAATAGACGCCCACGCCCGCATACTGGCCTGGTTCCGGCACTATCTGCAGGACACGCGCCCCGGGGCGGAAGAGGGCGCCGGCTCCGACGTGTAGGGATCACTCAGCCACGCCGCACCGCCCGGCCGCGGATGATGGGCAGGAGCAGGCCGGAGCGCACCGCCTCCACCGAGATGACCTCAAGCGGTGAGCGTTCCAATGCGAGCACCACGTCCCGCGTGAGATGGCAGCCGCCGCCCACCCGCTTCCAGGCCGGCTCCACCGCGCGTTGCGCTATCCCTCCCATTGGCGAGGGGTTGCGCACATGCTCCAAAAAGAGAAACTGCCCGTCAGGCTTGAGGACGCGGGCCACTTCCCGCAGTGCTGCGTCCAGGTCCCGCACGCTGCACAGCACCAGCGTGGACAGGACGGTATCGAACGACGCGTCCGACGCCGCGATGGCCTCGGCCGGGCAGTCCAGGATGGAGGCCTCGGGGTGGCGCGCCCTCAAGGCGCGCCGCATAGTGGGATCCGGTTCCAGCAGCCAGACGTCGGTGACCTCCCGGTTCAGAGCGGCCACGTCCAGGCCCGTGCCGGCCCCCACAATGAGTGTGCGACCCGACGCCTGAACGTTCTGAGCCCGGCGGGCCTCTCCGACCGCCGCCTCCAAGACGCCTTCCGTCCACAGGTACAGGCGGCTGAATACCGGGTGATTGACCGAACTGTCCACCGATGCCTCCTGCTTCGCCCAACGTGCCCGGTCGCGGCGTCGCTCTGTGGCTTCATATCCGGGCGGCCCGGACGTCCCGTCCCGACCGGGGCGATCGTGGCCGAACGTCTCGGGACACTCGAACCCCGGCTCGCGCCGGCGCTGCGCGCACCCGGTCGATCCGTCCGTCCCCATTATGACCGGTGCGGGGGTCGCACAGAAGGGCCGCCGCCTAAAGCGGCGGCGGCCCCGCATCAGGGGCGGCGTCCGCACGGCCCGCCGCCCCCTCGGAACTCAGTTGACGGCCGGGCTGGTGGTCCAGCGCCACGGCTCGGACCCGCCGTAGACCGGCAGATGCCATTTGGCCCAGCCGTGGAGCCACGTCTTGACCACCTGGTACGGCGCCGGGCTGATGCCGCTCCCAATGTAGTCGGGCATGAACAACACGGGGAGATTTTGAGCCACGTACATCTCGTAGGCATACAGATGCCGCTGAGCCTGAGCCGGGGTGCCGGGCGCGTAAACCTGCGTGATGAGGTGGTCCAGCGTCTGACTGCAGTAGCCGCCGAAGTCATTGGCGCTATCGCACTTGTACAGACTTAGATCCGGATATCCTTCGCCCTGTGTCCATCCGCCGCCCCACCACACCAATGTCCATTTGCCGCGATCCGACGGCGTCGTGACCAAGGTGATGAGCTGAGCGAACGGCACCGGTTCCAACGTCACGTCGATGCCTTCCTTGGCCCAGGTCGACTTCAGGTATTCGGCAATGTGGGTATCGGTATTGGACCCCGACTGATACGGCATCGTGAACGCCAGCTTGACGCCGCCGCGCTGCATTACCCCGTTGACCAGCTTCCACCCGTGCGCCTCCAGCAGGGCGCGCCCCCGGGCGGGATTGTAGTTGGCAAACACATGACAGGTGCCGGCGTCGTAAATCCGGTTCTTGGGCGCCGGGGCGGCCGCGGTGCACTCGTATGCCGCATAGCCGTGATAGAAGGTCTTGATGATGGCCGACTGGTTGATGCCCATCTGCATCGCTTCCCGGAAGTACAACCGATTGAACAGCCCTCCGATGCCGGCGGCATTGGGCCAGAAATTGGGCTGAATCATGTCAAAGCTGTACTCATAGGGGCGAACCCGAACGGCGTAGCCCTTCAGCTCTTTCGCCGCGCCGACCAGCGACGACGGCAAGCTGGCCGTCGCATAGTCGCCCTTGCGCAGCCCCACAAACACATTGTCGGCTCCAGGGACCCATGCCGCTCCCGCCGCCGAAACCAGGGACGGTCGACGGCTCCCCCATCCGGCGCGCGCCGCAGCGTCGTCCTTCTCGTTTCGACTCCAGCTCTGAATTCAGGTGCCGTGCAATCGACGTTGGTGCTGAGTGGCCAACGACACCATGCGGACGTTCTCGTTTCTTCGCCCACACCCGGCCGTCCCGGACAACCCCGGATGTCACTCCTCCGCCCGTCACTGCCGTTGCGCGCCCACCGCATTTCGGATGGCCCATCTGACATTAATTAGACAACATCTACTAGAGACCACTTAATATTGGACCGGAGATCAGTTGACGTTTTTGCATGCCGGTCGATAATCTCAAGATCGGGAGGGATCGCGTGCGCCTGCTGGCGACATATCCGGCATTTCGATCGCTCTGGGCGGGTCAAATGCTTTCGCAGATGGGCAACGCTGTGTTCCTCATTATGGGTCTCTGGGAATTGCAGTTGCGCTCCCCGTGGCTATTGGCCGTGGCCGGCTTGGCGATGACGGTTCCCAACGCGCTGGCCGTGGTGGGCGGCGCGCTGGTGGACCGCCATGATCCGCGCCGCCTGATGCTCTGGACCGACTTCCTGCGCGGGGGCGCGGTGGGGCTCGGCCTGGTGGCGCTCGCCGTCCCCGGTGCGCTCCCCATCGTCATCATCGTCCTGCTGGGGTTGAACAGCCTCGGTGCGTCACTGTTCGGCCCCGCGGAGCAAGTGGTGCTGCCCGGGCTGGTTCACGACCGTGACCTGCCCAGCGCCAACGGGGTGTACTCCCTGACGTCTCAGATATCGGGCGCCGTGGGCTCGGCGCTGGGCGGCGCGGCCGTCGCCGCCATCGGCATCCGGGTGGTGTTTGGCTTCGACCTCGGCTCCTTCTGGGTTTCGGCGTTGGCGATTGGTCTCATGATGCGGCTCGTGCCCGCCCACCGGCCACCGCCGGCGGAGGGATCGGTCCCCGCTGGGAAGGGCCTGCGGGCCAGTCTCCGAGAAGGCTGGCGTGGCCTTCGCGAGCTGCCCTGGCTGGTGCGCCTGCTGCCGGTGGTTCTGGTCAACAACTTCGCCTTCGCGGCCGCCTTCACCATGCTGCCCTATTGGAGCCGCCATCTGCTGCACACCCGGGCCCTCGGGTTTGGACTCATTGACGGAGCCTGGGCCGCCGGGCTCGTGACCGGAAGCCTATTGGTCGGACGGTTTCAACCCTGGGCGATGCGGACCGTGATTCAAGGCATGTCTCTCGTCGTCGGCCTCAGCACGCTGGCCTTCGCCGGACTCCGCAATCCGGTCGCGGCCGGGGGCGTCCTGCTGGTCGCGGGGATCGCCAACGGGGTGATGAACGCGAATCTCTTCACGCTCCTGCAGCGCCTCATTCCCGAGGCCATTCGCGGCCGCGCCTTCGGCCTGCTGATTTCCCTCTTGGCCCTGGTGACCCCGCTCGGGTCGTTGCTGGCGGGGCTCACCCTGCATTGGATCCCCCTCTGGTGGTCGTGGACGCTCGGCGGCCTGGGCGGTATAACCCTGGCGGCGCTGGCGGGACGGATTTTGCCGCGGGACGTGACCGCTCAACAGGTCGCGGCGCCCCCTTTGGCCACCACGGATCGCTGAGGAAATCCGGCCCCGACGCCGGCATGGCGAGCGGGCGGGAGAAGGAGCTGGCGATGGGCGTCTTAATACGGTACGAGGGATTTCGATGGCTCTGGATCGGACAGCTGTTGTCCCAGTTGGGCAATGCCGTCTTCCTCATCATGGGGCTGTGGGAAATCCAACTCCGCTCGCCCTTTCTGCTGTCCATCGCGGGCTTGGCCATGGTGGTTCCGTCCATGCTGGCGGTAGGCGGCGGCGTGGTGGTGGATCGCCGCGATCCACGATGGCTGATGCTGGTCACGGACGCCGCACGGGGACTGGCTGTGGCCCTCGGCATCGCCGCCCTGACCATTCCCGGAAGCCTCGTGGTCGTGGTCATCGCGCTGCTCGGCATCAACAGCCTCGGCGCCGCACTGTTTGGTCCCGCCGAGGGCGTTCTGGTTCCCCGCCTGGTGGCGGACAAAGACCTGCCGGCGGCCAACGGAGTGTACTCCTTGACCTCGCAGCTGGCCAGCGCCGTCGGTTCGGCGGTGGGCGGGGCCGCCGTGGTGGCCATTGGCGTTCGCGTCGTGTTTGGGCTCGACATGGGCTCCTTCTGGCTGTCCGCCCTGGCCATCGCTCTGATGATGCGGACCGTGGCCGCGCGGCCCCGTGCGCTGGCGCACGGCCGCGCCGACGGGAGCGGTGGCCTGCTGCCCCAGCTTCGGACCGGCTGGCAGGCGCTCCAGGGCCTGCCCGCCATCTTGACCCTCATGCCGCTCATCTTGCTCGCCAACTTCGCGTATATGGCCGCGTTCACCATGCTGCCGTTCTGGATTCGCCATCAGCTGCATGCCACCGCACTCTGGTACGGCCTCGTCGACGCGGGGTGGGCCGGGGGGCTGGTCCTCGGCAGCTTGCTGGCCGGCTCGCTGAGCCGCCGGCCTATCCGCGTCTCCACCGCCCTCATGTTCGGTGCCCAAGGATTGTTGGTGGGTCTCTTCACCGTGGCGGCCACACCAGTGCTGGCGGCCGCCGTCCTATTCGGCTCCGGCATCGCCAACGGCATTGCCAACGCGCTACTGCTCACCCTGATCCAGCGCTTGGTGCCCGAATCCGTGCGCGGCCGCGCGTTTGGGCTCTTGATGACACTGACCGCCCTGGCCAATCCGCTGGGCACGCTCGCCGCGGGCGTGCTGCTGCATGTGCTGCCCCTCTGGTGGGCCTGGACCCTCTCCGCCGTCACCGGCATCGCTCTGGCCGTGGGAGTGTATGCCACCGTACCGGCTGACGTGGCGGCCGCGGGAAACGTTCGTACGACGTCTCTGTGAGCCCAGTCGCGTAAGCTCGCTGTCGAAAGGAGACCACCTGTCTTGTCCACCCCGAACCGCCGTTATCGCTGGCGCCTTTTGGATTGGCATCACACCCCGCATCCGGCCGGATTTCAGGCCCGGGATTGGCCGCTTCAGCCAGATCGCCGAGCCGCTCTGCGGGCATCCAGCGGTTTCGAGGCCGACTTCGCAACACGGGGCGAATGGGAGCAAATCCTCCACGTGATGCACTTCGTGCATGGCCTCTCGGCGCATCAAGGCTGGGTGGAGGCCGAGAGCCGGGATGCTTTCCACCTGCTCGAAGGCGCCCGGTCGGGACACATCACCTATCGCTGCGTGGAGTTTGCCTGGATGCTGCACCACCTGCTCACGGCCTGGGCCATCCCGAGTCGGGTGGTGGGACTGTTGCGAGCCACTTCTGAAGCCGGATTGGGACAGGGCCACGTGGTCGTCGAAGCGTGGTGCAACCGGTGGGGCAAGTGGGTCGTGCTGGATCCCCAGTTTGACCGCTGGTATCAGAGCCGAGCCGGCATGGTGTTGTCGGCGCTGGACGTGCATGACCGTGTGGTGGCCGGCCACTTCGAGGACATCGTGGATTCCCGCCGCGCAGCCTTGGCCGAATCGTACACGCCGATGGACGCGCAGGACAATCAGATCTACGACCGCATCGACGTCCCCGACGGTTTTGAGCGGGACGAGGTGTGGGCGTCGCTCCCCGAGCGGAGCGATTTCGAGAGTTTCCTCCGGCATTGGCTGGGTTATTACCGTCGCCTCACGTTTGCGCCTGCGGCCGATCTCTCCGGCCTGCCGAGACGGGCCGTCCCCACGCTGCTGCTCCATGACCCGGGCGACACCCCCCCGGCCGTCTTCCAGCGGTCAGCGGTCGTCTATCACTGCACCACTGACCGCCACGCCCTTTACGCGCCCGTTAACGGCGTCGACTTGATGTTGGTGCCCGAAGCGCCCGATCGTCTCCGCATCCAACTCCGATGCGCCATGCCCTGGTTTGACCACTATCGCGTGGAGGTTGACGGACACATCGGTCGCACCCGCCGCCATCATCTACGCCTCCGGCTGCATCGGGGATCAAACCGGGTGCGGGTGGCCGCCGTCAACGACCAGGAGCGCAGCGGGCCGCCGTCCTCCTTCACACTCGATGTGGGATAGGATGCCGGCGGGTGGTGCGCCACGGTTGCTCCGAGACTGCGTGGGATGATAATTAGGCAACAGCGAGAATGGCTGGAACCAGTCGGATGTGTACGCCGTTTCTTGGGGTGATCCAGCTTCAGTGGTGGTGACGCCGGAAATCTATTACGCG
>DAHVOH010000062.1 GCA_027318915.1 Clostridiales bacterium | reverse complement strand
GTCCGGATGGTCGCTAAAAAGCTCTTTCAGCCGCTGGTCCGAGGCCCGAATCTGCTGGGGCAACGTGAGCAACGTCTCGGCCAAGGTCGTGAGGAGCCACGGCTTGGCCTGGACGACGGCCGCATCGACCGGCAACGGTTCGGGGGCCAAGGCTTGCCGGAGAGCGGGCCGTTTGCGGCCCGGACGGCTGTACCCATGGCGCTTGAGCACCGCGGTGAGGTTCGCGTCGGCCGCCTGGGCGGCGTCCCGGGTGGGATACGTGCGGAGGAAGCCCAGAGTGGACGGGGCCGTCCGATCCCGGAAGGCCGCGACCGCGGCGGGGCACGCCGCCAAGAGCGCCGCCCGCAGCTGATGGGCCCGCATCGTCTGGGTCTTCTCGCGCTCCGCCAGGTCCCGCGTCACGAGGCGCAGTGCCCGCGTCCGCGCGCTCTCGGCCACCAGGGGGCGATACGCGGCGCGATCCGTGCGCGGGCCGCCCGCCCAGCACCGGGCATCCAGGCGGTCGGGTTTCGTCCCGCCCAGGGCCACGCGGTCGCGATAGCGCTCCATGACCTGGGGGGTGATGGCGTTGACCGTGTAGCCCGCCCCCACCAGGCCGTCCACGACCGGAGTATCCGGGCGTCCGACCGCGATGAGGACCGCTGCGACGGCCGCCTCCTCCGTGGTGATGGTCTGCAGCCGACGCCGCCGTCCGGCGGCGGTATTGGGCACCCGCCGCTCGGCGACCACCGTGTCCTCGCGCATCAGACAGACTTGATGGGGGTGGGTTTCCGCCCAATCAATGCCGCCAGACAACAGGACCCATCCTCTCCGTTTCGGAGCATCGGAACCGGCCTCCGCCCCAGCCCGCTCACCGGGCGGCTGTCGATCCAGCGTCACCGTCTGGGGGCCCAGAGGCCCCAAGGGCGTCCGGGTCGGCTGGTCTCCGTCGGGCCGTTAAAGCGGCTGGGAGGGGCTGAACCTGACCCGGAACCTACCAAAGGGATTCGAGCACAACGGATTCCCCTTCTTCTTTTAGACCACGGCAGAAGGGACTCAAAGATCAGGACGTGGATTCAGTCTAACTTAGCGGGAGCGGCGCCGTGCCGGTCATGCCACGGCGGGGTCGGGCACCTAAATCGCGCCGGACCCCGGCGGGGCTACCGTCACCAAAGACCCGTAGGGCAAGTTGTTGTAGACGGTTTCGGCGACATCCAGCGGCAGTTCGACACAACCGAGGCTCTGCGGAAAGCCGTAGGCGGCGCGGACGAAGCCGTGCACCGCCTCGCTGCCCCAGAAATAGTTGATCCAGTGCACCGGGTCGGCATAGGGCACCCCGTTCGGGTTGGTGCCCCGCATGATTTGAAAGGGGAGCTTCTGGTACACGGGATAGGTGCCGAGAGAGGTGGGCGTGGCGGGAATGCCGGTGTTGGCCAGCGTGTGCACCAGCACGGTGCCATCCTTCCAGAGCCAAAGCTGCTCCGGCTCCGTTTCCGACACATAGGCGTAGCTGTACCCGGTGCTGACGGCGTCATCATCGCGGACGGCTGCGCGCAGGGCCACCCAGACGGCGCGTGTGGGCCCGATGGTTTGGGGGAGGTTCATGTGGTGCTCGAAATGCATCATGGCGCCTTGCACCATGACGTTCCAGTTCCCCGGATCCCACAGGCGCTGCAGGGGGACAGGCACGTTGGGGTACGCCCAGGAAAAACTGCCGGCGGGCGGGTCGTATACCGAGGCCCAAGTCGGCGACGGTGCGGAAGCGGGCGTCCACGTCACCGGCAGATAGCCCAGTTGCGCCAGCCACTCCTGGAGCCGAACCGACAGGCCCGGAGGTGTCGTCCACGTCAGATCCGGGGACCGGGCCAGAAACGACCCGTCCTCCGCATGGGGGCCTTCGGTGCCGCCGCGAACCGAGACGGTGAGGCGTGTATCGGGTGGCAGGGGCGCGGTGGTGGCAAATGTGTAGACGGTGCCGGAGACTTGGCGCCACTGTCCGGGCAGGGAGGGACTGAGGCGCCACTCCCGAAAGTCGGGATGGGCAAGCGGCGCCGACCACTCGAGGGTCAGGAGCGGCGTCGCGTCCGTGGGGTTCGCTTTGGCAGTTAGGCGGACGTGCAGCCAGGGCACTGTACGCCACCGGAGCGTCCCGGCAACGACCGGCTTTTCCCATGGCCGGGCCTGGACCCTGAGCGTCCACGTGCCGGTCTGACCGGGGACGGTCTGTCGGGGTCCGAGCGGCACCAAGGCGGCGGGCACCGACAGCGTGGTGGACGGTCCCGCGCTCACGACGGACACTGCGCTTACCGGAGCGGTCCACGGGACGTCGGCGGGATGCCCGAGCGGGATGTCCAGGGTGGTGGCGGCCAAGTGCGGCGTAGGAGGCGTGGTGAGCACTTGGCGAATGGTTGTGGGCCACCCGGCAATCCCGGCGAGATGGACGGTCAGGGTAACGACTTGGCCGGGTGCCACCGAGCCGCCGGGCCATAGCACGCCCCGACGATCCTGGACGAGCAGCGTATGGCCTTGCCCCCACTGCAGTTGTGCACCGGCCACATGTACGGCCACCCCATAGAGGGTGATGCGGGCCAATCCGCGGCTGCTCGTGGAGAGACGCGCGTGCGGGGAGATGCCCCACAGCAAGGCCGCGGCCAGCACGGGCAAAACGCCCAGCCACCACCAATGCCGGGCGGGAGGGCTCGCTTTGTGTCGAAGCCGCCGCGGAGGCACGCCTGTTGCCATTCGGCTTGTTCACCTCCCTTGGACGGTCGACGCGCTCTGATTCTACAGAGTGAACGCCGCCGTGGCGCGAAGGGGTTACAGCCAGTGCCGAATGTCGCGCGCTTGCCTGGGATTGCGACCTTTCGAAACTGACGCTGCCTCTTCATCGATTCGGGTCGTGGCGGATGGTAGGCGTCTCGCGAATGACTTGTCGAAACGCCCGCTGTCGCCGAAGTCCCGAGACGATCGGGGCAGGCGCCGACGGGGACGATTGTTTCGGCTTCCGTAAAGGACGGAGGCTCGGGCGTGGGCGGCTGTGGCCGGGGGAGTCGACTGATCGGCCCGGTTCCGCCGCACCGGTGTGACAGAAACTGGGCGGCGTGGGACAATAGCGACAGTGACGGGTCTCGCGATGACGCGGTGGCGGCGGCGTCTTGTCGCCGGCCGCCCGGTCGGAGAGACAGATCTGAGGAGGCGGAGAACGTGGCCAAACCATCCGTGGTCATTTTGGGCGGCAATTTCGCCGGTCTGGAGGCGGCTCAGCAGCTGCGCCGACTGGCCGGTGATGCGGTGGACATCACGGTGATTGACCGGAAACCCTACTTGCTGTTTGTGCCCAACATCGGTCTTGAGGTTTTTGCGAACAAGGATCCTGCGCGGTCGATGTTCATGGATATCGCGCCGGTGCTGGCGGAGGATGGCTCGCTCTTTGTTCCCGGTGAGGTGACCGGTTTGGACGTCGACACCCAGACCGTGCGCTTCCTGCCGACCGAGCGTCCCGGCGCCCCGGAA
This sequence comes from Clostridiales bacterium, assembly GCA_027318915.1. The sequence continues at coordinate 15,951 of DAHVOH010000062.1, read as the reverse complement.
GCCCAGATGCACTATGACTATGTGGTGGTGGCGCTGGGAGCCCGCCTCGCCTACGACCGCATCGAGGGCTTCGCCGAATACGGCCACACCGTGTCCGACACCTTTTACGGCAACCGGCTCCGCCATTACCTCTACCATGAATATCGGGGCGGCCCGGCCGCGGTCGGGTCGGCGCGCTTTCACCAGGGCACCATGAGCCGCGATCTGATCCCAACGGCCGACGCGGCCTGCGAGGGACCGCCGGTGGAGGTCACGCTGGCGCTGGGATCGTGGCTGAAGGAACACGGACACGGGGGACCCGAATTGGTGACCGTCTTTACGCCGGGGGCCATGATAGCGGAGGATGCGGGCAGCGCGGTGGTGGAGCAGCTGTTGGCGCTGGCGGGCAAGCTGGGCTACCACTACTGGAACGGCACCCAGGACATTGTGCGTTTGACCGCCGAAGGCATCGAATTTGCGGACGGGCGACAGCTGGAAGCGGAACTCAAGGTGATCTTCCCGGACTGGGTACCGCATCCGTTTCTGAAAGGCCTTCCCATCAGCGACGACCAGGGCTTCATTCTGACGGACCGCACCATGCGCCATCCCCAATACCACAACGTGTTTGCGGCGGGTGACGCGGCGGCCCTGACCGTGCCCAAGCTGGGCTGGCTGGCGCACCTGAGCGCCGAAGTGGTGGCACGCCAAATCGCCAAGGATATGGGCCGCTTGTCGGCCGAACGAGCCGACCTGCCGTTTCGACCCAGTGTCAATTGCATCGGCGACATGGACGGGCAGCATGCGTTTGCCATCAATTCGGATGCATGGTACGGAGGCAGCAAGCAGCAGCTCACCGTCGGTCGGCTCCCGTATTTGCTCAAGCAGCAGTATAAGGACCTGTTCTTTCGAACCCGCGGCAAAGTACCCAACTGGGGCATGCCGCTGGCTGAGTTTTTGATGAGCAAACTCTGAGTTCCATGGCTTCCCGCGTGCTTCATGCGGCCCTTGTGGGCGCGAACGAGGTTCGGTGAGCGCGGAGAGTGACTGGTGCGGCCCGCGCTCGGGCGAAGACACGTTGTGGGGACGACGGAGACGGCTTAGGGGAGAAGCGCGACATAGAGTGGGGGACCGCTGGGGCTGTTCAAATGGCCGGGCGAGTTGTCTGCGTCGGCGTGCTTGGCCCGCGGTGACGGCTAACCGCGCGCGACCGCGAACCCGGGCCGACTGACGGGCGCATGTGTGGGTCCGCCGTCGGCTCGGCATGCGGCATGAGCACCTTGGCCCGTGCAGGCGCTTTGTCCTCGCGGGTCCTTATCCGTCTCGGCGGGAGGGCATTGCGTGGCCAGAGTGAAGGAATCGCGGGCGTCTCACGAGGGGAGTCGAGTCACGCGTCGCCTGGCCCCCGTTGCCACCGACGCGGAAGCTCGGCGGTTTGGCCTCAGTGCGACGGTGATGATCGGTTGGATGCTGGGGGCGTTGATCGGTCTTCTCCAGGTGCCGGGCATTCCGCACCTGCACTTCTCGGACCTGTGGCTGCTCTATGGGGGTCGCCACCTGGCCTCCCATGCATGGCCGTATATCCAAGCGCCGATCGAGTATCCGGTGTTGATGGGCTGGTGGATGTGGATCACCGCTTGGGCCCCCGGTGGCCTCGCCGGGTTTCTTGTGGCCAACTTCGTGGGTCTCGGCGCCGTGGCCGTCGTCACGCTCCGTCTGCTGCGTCGGCTTGCCCCCAGGCACTATCACTGGTTCGCGCTGTCCCCGCTCATTGCGCTGTATGCGCTGGCGAACTGGGATCTGCTCGCCATTGTCTGGCTGGTCGCCGCCTGGGTGGCGTTCGAACGCCAGGAGCCTGGACGGACCGGCCTCTATCTCGGGCTCGGAACGGCGACGAAACTCTTTCCGATTGTCGCCCTGCCGTTCATGGCCTACACGTGGTGGCGACAGGGAACGCGCCGCAGCGCGGTTCGTTGCATCAGCGCCTTCGGGGCGGTCTGGCTCGCCCTCAACATTCCGTTCGCCCTGCTGAACTTCACCAACTGGTCTCTCTTCTTCCGGTTCAATGCGGTGCGACCCATGGTGGCCGATCTGTGGTCAACGGTGCCGTTCCTGTCTCACTTGACCGTGGGCCAGGTGGACGGTTTTTCGTTGGTGACCGTGCTCATCGCGGCGCTTCTGGGACTACGGGCCGTGGCCGATGGAGCTCGGACCCGTGCGGTCGTCGCCGCCGTTTTTGGGGTGTTCTTTGTGGTCAACAAAGTGTTCTCGCCCCAATATATGCTTTGGATGCTGGTGAGCGCCGTGGTGGCGGAATGGCCGGTATGGACGCTGGGGGTTCTCACCCTGGGCGGTCTGGTGGACTTTGGAGCCACGTTTTGGTCTCTGATGGCGGGTCGGCTGTTGGCGTCGGGGCACGTTGTCTCGGCTCGTCTGGCCGAGTCTTTCCATCCACTGGGCATCGGCATCCGCTACCTCAGCATCGCGGTGGCTTCGTTGGGCGCGTCGAAAATGCTCGGGGATGGCGGGACACGGCGGGAAGGCACGGCGGTCCCTTCGCCTTGAAGACGACGAGCTGGTGTTGCGAAAAAGCCTGAGGAGAGAGAGTGCCGCGGCGCCGATCACGCCCGTCCGGAGTATGGGGCCGATCCAATGCCTGGACCGGCGAGCGAGACGGCCTGACCGCTTCTAGGACCGTCGGTTGCCCGGGTTGCGCGATAGGACTCTCCTGGCGCCGCACGACCGTGTGGGGAGCGATCCGGCCCAAAGAGGGCACGGGGTGCGCGTTTCCCGAGGAGGAGGGAGACTCATGCTTCGACGTCGCCTCCATGCACCGACCGCAGAGAGCCCTCCTGACGCTGAGACGCGGCGCTGGCGGCTCAGCGTCACCGTTTTGACCGCCTGGGTGCTGGCCGGATTTGTGAGCCTCTTGCCGGCCCTCCGGCCCCTCTTTCACTGGCAATACTCCGACCTCACGCTTCTCTATACGGCCCGGCACCTCGCAACGCACGCGCTGCCGTACCTCCAGCAACCCATCGAGTATCCGGTCCTCTTGGGATGGTGGCTTTGGCTCACGGCTTGGGCGCCGGGCGGGGAAACGGGGTATGTCATTGCAAATGCCCTGGGCCTTTGGGGGAGCGCGATCGCGATTCTCTGGCTGCTTTCCAAGGTCGTCCCGCGCCACTATCACTGGTTCGCCTGGTCGCCTCTGCTGCTGCCGTATGCGTCCTTGAACTGGGATCTGCTTGGCATAGCGGCTCTCAGCGCGGCGTGGTACGCGTGGCAGCGGCGCCGGGCCGGATGGGCGGGGTTTTGGCTCGCGATCGGAGTGGCCATCAAGTTTTTTCCCGTGATAGCGTGGCCATTCATGGCCTACGGCAGTTGGAAGCGCGGAGACCGGATGTTGGCCGTGCGGATGACGATCGTCATGGGTGCGGTCTGGACTCTGGTCAATCTGCCGATGATGGCACGCGCTCCGAGCAACTGGGCATGGTTCTTTCGATTCAACGCGGAGCGCCCCGTCGGATCAGACCTGTGGTGGCTCCTCCGCCTGGCGCCCGGCCTTTCTATCCGCCAAGTGGATGCGTTCTCTCTCATGGTGGTGCTGCTCGCCGCGACCTTGGCGCTGGCGGCCATGCGTTTTGGGCTCCGCGCCCGGGAGGCCACAGCCCTGGTTTTCGTGGTCTTCCTGGCAGTCAACAAGGTGTTTTCGCCCCAATACATGCTCTGGGCCTATACGGTGGCGATCTTGGCCGAGTGGCCCGTGTGGACTTTGGCGGTCTTGACGGTCGGAGGCCTCGTGGACGCTGTGAACACCTTCGGCGCCTTTCTGACCGCCTTCGACCGCACCCACGGGCATAGGGGGCAAGGAGCCTGGTGGGCGGCGTTTTATCCTTGGGGCATTGGCGTCCGCTATGGAGCGTTGCTTTTGTCTGCGGCGGGTTCCCACGAGTGCCCGGCATCCCATGAAGCGATTCATGTGACGCCACCCTAGCGGATGTCCCTATCGAAACGCCGCTAGCAGTCCCGGGAATCCTGGATGTCACCTGTGTCACACCCAGAATCCCCGGTTGGAAATGGCTTGTCGCCCATTCGTGCATGCCGATGGTCAGATGGGTCCTAACACTTGGAATATCCGCAGTTCTGACAGTGGGCGCATCCCTCCTCGTAGATGAGGGTGGGGGCATCGCACTGCGGGCACAGATCCAGCTTCGGATCCACGGAGACTCTTGCTGCGAGCGGTGTCGTCGCGGCACTGTCGACGGAGACGGAGCCGTTCTGCTTGTCCGGGTTCAGATGGCGGTCCAGGACGAGACCGATCGCATCCACCACGGAGAGCACCCGGTCGGACCCGAACCCCATTTGATTGGCTCCACCGATTCCCTTCAGCTGCTCGGCCACCAGCTGCAGGCGCCGGCGGGGCGACAGATCGCCGCTGGACCGCAGATACAGACTGATCACCCGGCCCAGCGCCTCCATAAAGGACTGGATCTCGGATCCGGCACGACCGAGCAGCATAAAGACCTCGAAGGGATCGTTGTCCACCTCGTTGATGACCACGCGCGCCGTCCCGGCCGGCGTTTCCCGCCGGTAGGTCCGTCCGGTCACCTGACTCGGAACCGGATACACCTCCACGTTGGACGGGAAATGCGCCGGCCGGGAGGCGGGCACCGCTTCCACCGTCTGGGCCGCTCCCTTGTCGTCGGTGAGGTGGAGCACCTGCTCCGAGCGGCTCTGGTCGCGGTAAATGGTGACGCCTTTGCATCCCAACTCGTACGCCAACTCATAGAGGCGGGCCGTGTCCTCCACCGTATAGGTGTTGGGAGCGTTGGCCGTCTTGGAGATGGAGGAATCGGTCCAGCGCTGGATGGCTGCCTGCACATAAATGTGCTCCTCGGGCGTCAGATCCATCGCCCCCACGAAATAGGCCGGCAATTCCTGGTCGGGATGAGCCTCCTTCCACTCCTGGGCCACCGGCACGTATTGCTCGTCGAAGCCCAGCCGCGACTGGCGAAAGTAGGTCAGGGCGTAGAACGGCTCGATGCCGGTCGATGTGCCCACCATGCTGCCCACGGTCCCGGTGGGGGCTTGGGTCAAGATGGTGACATTGCGCGTTCCGTGCCGGCGGATGGCATCGCGAACATGCTCCGGCAGCCTCTGGATAAAGCCGCTTTGGAGGTATTTCTCCGCGTCGAAGGCGGGAAACGGCCCTTTCTCCCGCGCCAGGTCGGCGTCGTACAGGTACGCCTCCACGGCGATAAACCGATAGAGGCGGTCGATGAAGGCAATCGACTCGGGGCTCCCATAGCGGAGGCCCAGGCGGATCAACAGTTCGCCGAGCCCCATCGTGCCCATGCCGATGCGCCGCTCGCGCTGCTGATTCTCCCGGTTCTGCTCGAAGAAGTATGGCGTGGCGTCGACAATGTCGTCCAGGAAGCGGACCCCCATCCGCACGGTACGCCGGAGCGCGGTCCAGTCCACATCGTGCTGGTCGGCGTCATAGAAGGCGGCCAGATTGATGTGGCCGAGGGTGCAGACGCCCCAAGCCGGCAGCGGCTGTTCCGCGCAATTGTGCACGACCAGGCCGTTGGCGACAAAGGAGTGCGTCACGGGCTCGGTGAGGTCGTATACCGGCTCGATCCCTTCGTCGATCACGGCGCGTACGTGCGCGCTCCAGGACTCCTCCATACGCCCTGACGGATGCTCAATCGGCGCAGCAACGGCTTCGGACAGACTCGGCGAGGGCCATCCGACGGCGCCGGCAAATCGGGTCAGGTTGTCGCCGTCAATGAGCAGGGCATACGACGTACCGGAGGGCTCGTCGATGCGGCTTCGGATGCCGAAGTTGAGCAACAGGCACTGGACGTCTTGCACCAGCGAAAGGCTCGGGGCGGGGAGCCGGAGGGCGACCGGCGCGGCGCCAACCCTATCGACGGTGCCGACCGCTTCAAACAGCGCGCGGAGGAATTCCGCCTGCATCTCCCGCGTGCCGGTCAGGACCTGCCCGGGCACGGCCTTCTCCTCCGGACTCTCCGCTGCGCCGAAGGCGACCGCGGTCCCGGCGCGGCTGGCGGTGAAGCGGGGAGCGTCGTCCGGGCCGGAGCGCGCGGCCGGAACGAGAGGCTCCCAGCCGGAGCGCGGCCCCGTCCCGCCCCAGGCGCTGGCGAGCCGGCGTCCCCAGACGCGGCCTTCCTCGGCGGAGCCGTGTGGTCCAAAGCTCCCCCCGCTATTGGCAATCCGGATCCGTTCGCCTTCCCGCAGGTTTCCGGCCGCCGTCCAGCCGCGCTCCTCACTGTAGAGGAGGTGGTCGCGCGTCACCCGGACGGCGTACCCTTCCCGGGTGGTCACCCGCACCACCGGTTTGACCCCGGTTTGGTAGACGGAGGAGGCGCGCTGAAAGGCCCCGGCGCTGAACCGCCCGTCCACGGTCACCGTGACCGGCCGTCCCTGCAGGAAGAGGTCGTCCGCGCGCTGCAGGCCTTCGTTCGTATAGATGAGGGTGTCGCCGGTCACGCACGGGTTGGTGCACACCAGCGGATTAAAGTACCAGCTGTTGGATTCCTTCTCGTGGCGCTCATCAAACACAATGCCGGGTTCCGCCGCCTCCCAGGCTCCCTGGATGATTTCGTGCCATACCGTGCGGGCCCGAGTCGTCTCGTACACGACCACCGGTTTGCCAAGAGCCTGCCACGCTTCGAGGTTTCCTGTCCACAGGCGGTCATAGTCGGGGTCGCGCGTGTCGGGGAACATAAGGTCCCAGTCGCCGTCAGCCTTGACCGCGTCCATGAACCGATCGGAGACCCGGATGGAAATGTTGGCGTTCTCCACCATGCCCGGCGTCTTCTTGACATCGATGAAACGCCACAGATCGGGGTGCCAGTCCTCAATCTGAAGCATCAGGGCGCCCCGTCGAGAACCGCCCTGCTCAACCAAGCCCGTGGCCCGCGAATAGAGGTCCATCCACGACACGGCTCCGGACGACCGGCCGTTCACGCCCCGCACCGGCGCGCGCGAAGGACGGAGCGAGGACACATTGATGCCGACGCCGCCGCCCCGGCTCATGATCTCGATCATCTGGCCGAGCGTCTCCACAATGCCCTCCCGGCTGTCTCGGGGGTTCGGCAGGACGTAGCACTGACGGGTCAGGTAACCCGCTCCCACGACCATGGTGTGCGTCTCGGGCTCGTTGCAGCAGAAAACCTCTTCAATCCGGCCGGTTTCGCTGACGCTCACAACTCCAATCGACTCGGCGCGCTGCCCGTGCGCCGCGAGCCGTAGGCGATGGCGGGGCAGAATCAGGTCGTCTGCCGACACCGAAGGCGCGACAAGGCTGAGCGCCGCGCCGGGAGCGTAGGCGCTGCCCGCGTTGGCGACCTGCCGCAGCTCTTTTACGGGGAAGGCGACGAACCCCGCATCCGCCGCATGGCGGCGGATGCTCTCCAAGACGCGGCCGTCGCGGTGAGTGAGGACCACCTCGCCGCTCATGTCCACCGACCCCTTGATGGCCAGGAAGCCCACGATGAAGCCACGCCAGTACGCGGCATTGTCGTCGTCGGAGGGCAGGGCCTCCCATTCAATGGGTAGACCTTGCACCGACACGCGTCCGGCGCCCCGCTCGACCGAGCTCGCGAACGATTCCACCCAGGGCAACAGATCCCCGGCGTTCTCCACCAGTTCCAATGTCGAGCCCCCGCGGGCGTCGCGACGGGTCTGGCCGGCAAACGCCACGCCATGGGCAATGCCCCGCCGGTCCAGGTCCGGTTTGGCGGGAGCCTGCAACGGAATCCGCCGGCCCGCCAAGTCCAGTGTGGTGACCACCTGAGTGGCGCCGTCTGCCAGCACGGCGACCCATTCGTGACCTGCGGTGGCGTCGATCGTATCGCCGTTCTCCAACCGGACGCGATACAGCTTCTGCACGCCGTAGGAGCCAAACACCGCCGTGCGATACACGCCCCCTTGGGTCAGAATCTCCACCGGACCCTCCAGCGTGCCGATCGGCCGGAGGCCGTCCTTGGTGTGCACTGGCGTTTCGGCCGCCACACAATTGAAGAAGGTCAGCTGCTGGCCGGTTCCTGCCCCGGCCCAGATGCGGCCACCCGGCACGAACCTCAGGTGGCCCACTTCCTCCTCGAAGGACCGCACCACGTCGGCCCGAAGATTCTCCGCCTCCACAGCGGCGACGCCCCGGGCAATGCGGGCCGCGACATCGTCCAGCGTCGTCTCCAAGGGCCGGTCGCAGTCGATCACCTTGCGCTCGAGCACCTCGCCCTTCTGGGGGCCGGTCAGGAGTTCGACCGCCACGCGTCCGTCGGGCAGAACCTCACGGACAAAACCGACATCCTTCTTCGGCCATTTCGGGTGAGCTTCCACCATGACGATGGCCAGATCCCCCACTTGAAAGGCCCGTTCGATGTCTTTCAACGTGTAGCGGTCGAGAAAAATTTTCCAGCCCAGTTCCGACGTAAAGCGCGCGGCTTGCTCCAGCCGTCTGTCGCCCCCGCTCGATTCGATGAACGCCATGCACATCGCCTCCGTGAATGAAGTACACCCGGGCCGCGGGCGGCCGGGATCAAACGGGATTCGAATCTCAGTGGGTGTCTGTCTCCACGCGGTGCTCCAGGCGCTCCAGGAGATCCTTGAAACCTCGCAAATCGGTGAAGTCGCGGTAAACCGACGCGAAGCGCACGTAGGCCACGGGATCCAGATTTTGCAGCCGGTCCATGACCAGCTCGCCAATCACGTGGCTGGGCACTTCGTCCGTGCCCCGATCGCGCAGTTCGCGCTCCAGGTTGCGAACCACCGCCTCCAACTTGCCCAGCGGTACGGGGCGCTTCTCGCATGCGGTGAGAATGCCGCGCAGAAGTTTTTGACGATCAAACGCCTCGCGCCGGCCATCCTTTTTGACCACCAGCAGCGGCGGTTCCTCGACCCGCTCATAGGTGGTGAAACGGCGGCTGCACATGGCGCATTCGCGCCGGCGACGGACCGAGCCGCCCTCGTCCGTGGGACGAGAATCCAGAACTCGTGTGTCGTCGTGGCCGCAAAAGGGGCAGTGCACGGCGTTCCTCCCCACATCTAGGGTGATAGAGAGAGTATAGTACAACCTCTAGTGCCGGCCACAAGTATAAGGGGGAAAAGTTTGGGACAAATTTCTGGTGGAGACCCTCTTTAAGGAGGAACTTCCATGAACTCCCGCCAGACGATGGAGGAGAAGCCCGGCACCTTGGCCGGCTTTCTGCTGCTGGGGTGGCGGCTGGGACGACCGGGTCCGCCCCGGCGCCGCCACCAGTTGAGACGCCTGGTATACCGCCGCTTGCAGCGCCGATGGCTCCGCTACAATACGGCGCCGGCACCGGGCATCGACGAGTCGGTGGCGCGCGCCATCTGGCTGGGCAGCACGGTGCGAAGCCGATCGCTCATCACCGGGTACCGCCGGGGGCGCTGGGTACCCGTGGGCGTTCGTGTGCTGGCGCGGATGCTGGGCGACCACGCCGCGGCGATGGTGCTGGGTGCGCTGTTGGCGTGGCGGTGGGCCAAAGGATCCGCGCCCGAGTTTGCCCGGGCCTATTGAGGGGAGCGGCCGGTGCGAGCCGCCGGGTACTCGTCCCCGTCGCCGACGACCGGCGGCACGGGGGGGTCATCAGTCAGTCGGGAGGCAGCCCATGCCCGGGCGCGGGGCCATCGGAGCCCGGCGCCGCCGCCGCCGGCTCAGCGCTTGACGGCCCATCGGCGGTTTCGGTACCACGACCACAAGACCAAGCCGATCAAGGCCCCGCCGGCCAGCACCTTGTATCCGGAGGATCCGCGCGCGTCTTTGACTTGAATGGTCGCCGACGCGAGCGGGCGGCCGTGAGGGCCCTGGGCTTGCACCGTCAATGGGCCCGGGGCCAGGAGCGGCACGATGACGCGATAGAGACCGGGCCGCTCCTTGGAGAACGACCGCCGGATGGGGGTGGCGTCCACCACGATCAGCATTACGGGCGTGAAAGTCGTCGCGGGCGGCCCATTCAACGTGGCGGTCGCTTTGGCGCCCACCTGGGCATTGGCAGACCGAACGGCGAGATGCCAAGGCGACGCCGCCCAAGTCACGGCGGACATTTGGATCCCGGCGAACAGCAGGGCGGCCAGCCCGAACCCGACAATCGAGCCCCAAACGCGCAGTCTTCCCATGTTGGCTAGACTGTAGCAGTTAACCGTCGGCTGTCAATCCAGGGCATGGCCCCCGGGCCCAGGCCGACCGGGGTGCCGGCTCCGTAGCGGCCGGGCGCGCTCGCTCCGGCGCGAGACGGATCCCCTCGGGGACATCCATGGTGTGTGGCTTAGGGAAGTGGGTGCAGCGAACCCTCTTCCGGCCGGCGAGCGAAGTCTATCGCCCAGGCCCGGGCAAACTCGGACATCCGGGCGCGCGGGGACGGAGGTGCCGTCCGGTCGGGGATGGGCGCGACTTCCCCGCGCGGGCAGTGCGAAGACGTCACGCGCTGTTGACCATGCCCGCCGTGTTGTTGAGCGAATGCTCCGTGACGCCGCCCAGGAAGTGCAGCGCCAGCAGCGCGGCGACGGACGCGAGGATCAGGATCAGTCCGTATTCAACCAGGGCCTGACCTTCTCTGGCGCGAAGCCACAGCTTGGCCCATGCCGCCATCCGGAGCCACCATATTCCAACCACACTTTACCCCTCCACAGTTGGCGTTCAGAGAGCGATTCGACGGCGCGGGTCGTCCAGTCCGGAGGCAGCTTTCGCTTCCCCGGGGTCAAGCACAGGCGCAGCATTCAGTGTCAGCTTAACCGGTTTCGCCCGATTGTTCGGCAACTTAAGGCGGCAATCCTGCACACAAATTTCGGCGCACGCCCACGCCGGCCGCGGACCGCGGGCGGCGCCATCGATAGAGGTGGCAACAGACGGAACCGGCGGTACCGGGCATCGTCGCTGTCTTCCAGGCCGATCGAGGGAGGGGCCGGGCGGTGGTCCAGGCAGTCCGGGAAGACGTTGCGCCCTCTATGCAGACTGTCTGTGCCACCGATCGTGAGACCTTGGTCGAAACTGGCGGACAGGGAGGCGATCCGGTACAGTGACTATGCTTGTGATGCCGAGGTATACCCGGTCGGCAGAGCGCCTCCGGCGTTTGGGGCCGGTGGGAGCGAGACGGGTGGCGGCGGGGTGGGCGGGGGAATTCCGGCATCCGGCCGTCGAATGCGAGGTTTTGGGATCCGTTTTCCACATTCCGGTGTGAGTGGCGGGTGATGTGAGTGGCGGTCGGCACCGAGCGTTTGTTGCCACACAGGCCCCCATGGGGCTCGCTGGCGATTTGGGCCATCCTGGCCATCGCGCCGTTGGCGGCCTATGCTCAGACCCTTTGGCAGAATGCGCTGGCTGATACGCCCATCGCGTACCTGGTCTGGATCCCGATTCTGGCGGTGGCGTGGGGGGCGTGGAATCTGGCCGCCATTGCCGACGCCTATGTCGACGACAGCGAAGTGAATCTGCTGGTGGGTGGATTCCTCGTGGTGGTGGCAGGGTTCCTGATGGCGGTCGGGTCCCAGCGGTGGCCCATCCTCTTCGTGTACGACCACGGGGGTCTCCTGGTTTGGCCGCTATGGGCAATGGGACTGGCCTGGCTGCTGTTCGGCATCGGCGTCACGCGCCGGCTGCTGGCTCCGCTCGCGTATCTGTGGCTGGCGTGGCCGCCCATTTTCCGGCCGATTGTGAATCTGACTCAAGCCGTGTTGACGCATTGGGCCGTGGCCATTCTCACCGTCTCGAGCCACCTGTTTTCCTGGATCCGTCCCGCGATGCCGGTGGGAAATTTCTACGTCGAGCACGGCGGCCGGTGGGTCGGCATCGTCATTGCGCAGGCATGCTCGGGCGCCGACAGCCTGCTGGGCGCGGCGATTCTGCTGCCGCTTTTGCTCACCCTGTTTCGCGGAAACGGCTGGGCGCGTGCCGTCCTTGTCGTGTCCGCCTTGCTGGGCGCTCTGGTCATCAACTGGGTGCGCCTGGTGCTGCTGGTCGGCTCGGTGCACTGGCTGGGGGGCGGTTTCACCTTCGGGGTGCTGCATCCGGTGCTGGGGTTTGTTCTATTCACCGCGTTGGCGTTTTTCCTGATGTGGTTGGCGTGGGGGTTGGGGCTCAGGGCGGGAGCGCTGCCCGGACGACCGGCCTTGAAAGTCGGCGGCGTGGGCAAGTTCCTCACCGCCGCCGTGGTCTCGGGCTTGCTGTTTATCGCGCTGCTGCCGCTGTTTCGGCTCCCGGTCGGTTCCCTCTCCAACCCCATGCCGGTGAGCACCGCCAACACGTTTGCGTTGTTGCCGCCGATGGCCGGATTCCACTCCGTCCTCGTGTATCACTACAACGAGAGCAGCGTGCTGGGCACCGGGGCGTATACGGTGGCGCGCCTGTATGCCAACAATTACGGTGCCGGGGTGACCGTGGAGGTGTGGAATACACCCGACCACAACAAACTGCTCAGCTACGGGTTTGACAACTGCCTCATCTACCACGGCAACGACATCTTGTCCCGGCAGTCGTTTGCCATGAGCAACGGCCTGCCGGTGACACTGTATGCCGTCAGCCTGCCGCCGCGGTACCTCGGGGGGGCGCGTCTGACCTACCTGGACCTCGAATGGCAGACGGCGGTGTCGACGCCGGGCGGGGTGCGCTACCTGCGGTGGTCGGTGGCGTCGTATCCCTGGATCAGCCCGGGCTGGCCCACGGTCCACCTGACCACGTTTCCGCTCCATGGTCTCGATGCGCTGGCCGTTCCGCCGTCTCAGGGCAAATGGCCGGCGAGCCTTGAGGCGCCGCGGGTTGAGCTGGAGCGTTTTGCCTTGGCGTTGATGGACCGGTTCCAACAGAGCCTGGCCGTTCCATCGAAATGAGGCGCCGGCACTCCGCCCGTCCCCGCGGTGCTCCCGGACGGATCGGCCGTCCTAGAGCGAGGCGGGCGGGACTGCACCGGCGGAGCAACCGGACGGGCGTGGGGTCAAATTGACCGAACGGGTAAGAATATAGCCCCGATTTGAGACGGTGAACGATACGGAGCGGCAACGCGCGGCATGGTAGCGTGATGAAGGCAAGACACGGGAAGATTGGGCATGGCCGGCCAGGCGGATCAGCAAGCGGGTGCCGCCCGACCCTGGGGCAGCATGGCGCCGTGCGTCGGATGGCAGGGTCTGGTGTGTCGAACATGGTGGCCGGATTGGGCACACGGTTTCCGGCGGGTTGAGTGCAATCGGGTTGAGAAGGAGAGTTTGTTCATGCCTTCGAGCCACAAACCCAAGCGCAGCGAGGGGCACGAACGCGATGAGCAGGGTCTGGTGCGTGGGCTGACGAGCGATGAGCGGGAACTGTTGCATTTGGCTCTGGACATTGAGACCGTCTCTCAAATCGCGGCGGCTCGGCATACCAGCGACAAGGTGGTCACCGCGCAACTGCGCCAGGCCGTTCAAAAATTGAGCCATGCGCTGATTGCGCCGGCCAAGCCTACGTCTCGTCCGCGCGTTCTGCATCGCGGCGGGTCGTGGTCGGCCATCGTCGACCGAGAACCGGGCGAGCAGGCCCTGCGGGCGGCCATAGCCCGGGCCACGCGCACGGGGGCTCCGTTGTCGGTGGTTCATTTGCTCTGGGCCGGCAATGGCGATGTCGACACGCGTTCGGTTTCGACTCGGGGAGCCGAATTGTCTTGGCGTCGGGTCAGTTACTTGCTGGCGGAACGGTTGCGGCCCGAGGATCTGTGCATCCGGTGGACGGACGGATCCGCGGTGGTGGTTTTGGAGCACACAACCGAGGCCCAAGCCGGGTTGGTGGCGAGAAGGCTCCGAAGCGTGGATGAGGCGGCGGCGTTTGGCATCGGCGTGGCGGAGCGGCGAGCGGGGGAAGGTGTCCAGCATTTGGTGGGGCGGGCTGGTGACGCTGCCTCCAAGGAACTGGTGGACATCCAGACGCGGCAGCGACTGGCGTCGTCGATGCATTTTTCCTGAGGGCCGGGGACCGACCGGGCCGACGCTCGCTCCGGGTCGGCGGTTCGGGACGAAAGCGCCAGGATGGTGAGGTTGGGGCCGGCGGCGCGTTCTCCCCGAGAGAGCGCGCCGCCGTTTCGTCAGGATGGCGGGCGGCACTCGTCGGATGCGCGGCCGGGAGAGTCTCGGAGCGCGACGCGCCGGAAGGCGACAGCGCGTCACCAGAGGGCTGTACGGCGCTTGCCGCGTGTCCGCGTTCCCTGACCTGACCTTCCGCACACAGAAATTGGTAATGGTGGGTTTTCGGCGGGCTAAGTTCGGAATTATGCCGCAAAGGATTCCGGGTCGTGAGTGGCGAAGGCCGTCTCTATGGAACAGGTGCCACGGCCCGGTGTGGTGGTCGGCGCGGGGCCCATTCTGCGGGCCGTTGCCGACCGGATCGGCCTCGTACCGGTGATTGACCAGGCGGTCGCGTGGGATGCGGAACGCTGTCGGCTCTCACCCGGCGAGCGGATTTTCGCGCTCATCCTCAATCTACTGACGGACCGGCAGCCCCTGTATCAGGTGACGGACGCCTTTCGCCTGACGGATGTGCCGTTGCTCTTGGGGCCGGGGGTGACGGCCGCGGATCTGACGGACGACGCCTTGGGGCGCGCGTTGGACAAGCTCGCCGCCGCGGGGGCGGCGGCCGTCTTCAGCGCGGTGGCCGCCCGGGCGTATGCCGTGGAGGCCATCGACCGCGGCGGGATGCACTTTGATACCACCTCGCGATCCCTGTATGGGGACTATCCCACGGCGGACGGAGCGCGCGGCGTCACGCCGCGCCACGGCCATTCGAAAGACCACCGGGACGACCTCAAACAGATCCTGTTCACCTGGTTCGTCAACCGCGACGGCGTCCCCCTGATGGGCACCGTGGAGGACGGGAACCGGTCGGACAAGCGACTCAACCGGCACCAGATTGACCGCATTGTCCAGGCCTTCAGCCCGGAGGCCCTGCGGGACCTGGTCTATATCGCGGACTCGGCCCTGGTGACGGGGCCGAATCTCGACGCGCTGGTCGCCGCGGAGATTGCCTGGCTGTCGCGCCTCCCGGACACCTATGGGGTCGCGGCCACGGCCCAAGCCGCCGCCTGGGCGGCGGACGCGTGGATCCCGGTGGGGCGTGTGGCGGCGTCGCCGCACGCGGCCACCTATGCCGCGTCGGAGCAGACTGGGACCATTGGGGACCGCCCTTATCGCGTCGTGGTGTACCGGTCCTCCCGCTTGGATCGCCGCAAGGCGAAGACCCTCGAGCGCGCGCGGGCTGGCCCAGGCGCGGAGCATCGCCGAACGGGGGGCGGACGCGCTCACCGCCCAAGACTTTGCGTGCGCGGCGGACGCCGAGGCAGCGGCGGTGGCTTTCCGGGCCACCGCCCCGCACTGGTGGCCCGGCACCACGGCGGTGGCGCCCGTCACCGTGACGGACAAACGGCCGCACCGGGGCCGGCCCCGCCGCAACGAGCTGGCCCCCACGCACACGGTCTACCGGGTGCAGGTGACCTGGGGGCCCCGCGATGAGGCCGCGGTGCAGACGGAGTTGGCGCGCCGCAGCACGTTGGTGCTCATCACGACGTGGCCGGCGACGCGCTCTGAGGCGGCGGCCCTCTTGCGGGAATACAAGGCGCAGACCAGCGTCGAGCAACGCTTTCACTTCCTCGAAGACCCCGCGTTTGTGGACGCGGTCTTCCTCCAGAAGCCGGAGCGGATCCAGGCGTTGGGCTACGTCATGCTCCTGGCGCTCTTGCTGTTTCGCTGTCTCGAAAGGCGGGTCCGCCAGGCACCGGTGCCCTTTCCGACCGCGTATCGCGGCCGGGTGGCCCAGCGCCTACGGGGCAGATCATTTTGCACCATGGCCGGGGGATCCCAGTGATGTGGCGCAACGCCACGCACCGCTATCTCGCCGTGCCGACGGCGCACCGCCCGGCAGTCCGGATGATTCTCGAAGCGCTCACCCTCACGGAGACGATTTACACCACG
>DAHVOH010000061.1 GCA_027318915.1 Clostridiales bacterium | reverse complement strand
CCGATCTGTGGCGGAGAAATAGGGGTCGATGACCAAACCGGTCTTGGCCCGGATCAAAGGCTCAGCCCCTTCCCCCTTCAGGGCCGCGCACACCCCCGCGCTCCGCCGGCACTGCCAGACGATGGCGGGATACAGGGCCTTCCCGGTCCGACGATCCCAGACAACCGTGGTTTCGCGCTGGTTGGCCACCCCGATGGCGCGAATCTCGCTCGCCGCCATGCGAGCGCTGGCCAGACAGTCCTGAACGGCGCCCCACTGCGATTGCCAGATGGCCTCGGCGTCTTGTTCCACCCATCCCGGGCGGGGGTAGCCCGACGACAGGCGTCGCTGCCCGGCTGCCACCACACGGCCGCCGCCATCCACCAAGACTGCGCGCGAACTGCTGGTCCCTTGATCGAGGGCCAGCACATATCCATCTCTCATGGCTCCACGCTCCCCGGCCGCGTTTTTCACTGCCCCCGGGCCACCAGGGCACTCGGTCCCGGTTCAGCCATTCGCGGCCCGATGCAGGACTCCTGGAAGACAAACCAGTGCTCGAGGACCCCTGTCGGAGCAATCCCCGGTGCGCCGCGATCCCCAACTTTTTGCGATCCGTCCGGACGCGTTGCTCTCCCGCCCTGTCCACCAAGCCACAATCCCATCGACCCCGGACCCCACTCCGTCCCCGCGCGAGCACCCGGCGGAAATTCGAAAGCCAGAGGCGGGAACACGTGGTGGGCACGCCCCCCATCCCACGATGCCCCGCCCAGGGGGACGGCTCTCGCGCGCGGTTGGACCAGTCGCGACGCGACGGTGTTTCGTGGTGCGGACGGTCCGCCGCCTGCCCGGCGGTCGACGGTGTCGCCTCGTGCCCCGATGGCGGATCCGCGTCCCGACACGTCCCGACGGCACCGACAGAGAGCCGTCGCTCCACCTCGCCCCCGGTCACGCCGGCTGCCGGCTCCGGTCCAAGACGTCGGCCGAGACGCTTAACTCCCTCGAACGGCGGCAGGGGGTCCCGCGCAAAAATCACCGCCGTAGCGCGATGCTCCACCGGGCATTCAACGTCGCGGGCGGCCGCTGGAACAGGCACGGGGCGCCGGCCCCACGCCGGCTTCCCGAGGCATCGACGGGGCGCCCATCATGGAGAGGCTCGCGCCCCGTGCCGAACGCCCCCCGGGCGACGTCGTCCACCCTTTTCCCCATCATTGCAGGGGTCCCGCCCCCGGAATCGCCGGGCGCGGCCCCTCGCCGTGCGATTCACTGCCGTCCGACAGAGATTCCAGCAAACGGCCGCGCGTTTCCGGCGCCAGCCAAAGCGAGATGCCGAAGCCCAGCAGGCTCGCTACGGCAAACAGCCATAGAGCGCGTCCCAATCCCCAGCTTTTGACCAAGCTCGGGAACACCAAGATGCCCAGAATGGCACCGACTCGGCTCACGGCCGTGGCAAAGCCGGTGGCGCTGGCGCGGATGCCGGTCGGGAACAACTCCGTCGGATACACAAAGTCCAACACGCCGGGACCCATGTTCGCAAACAACTCGGAGAGCCCAAACAGCAGCACCAAAAGGCCGAGCGCCGGTGTGGGCGAAATGCCCAACACAATGAGAGCGGCCGAAAGCCCGCCGAAGGCCAGAAGCATGAGCGGCCGTCGACCCCACCGGTCCACGAGTGACAGGCCGATCAGGGCGCCCAGCACACCCAACAGGCTGACCACGGCCGCGCCGACATCGGCCAGCGCCTGGGATCCGGCCGTGAATGTCTTGAGCACCGTGGGACTGTAGATGGAAATCCCATAGAACGCCACATCGTAGCAAAACCAAAAGCCCGCCACAAACACGGTGCGGCGGATGAACGGGCGCGAAAACAACTCCGACCAGCGACGACGAGGACTGGCGGGACCCATGTCACTCGTCACCCCGGTGAGCTTCTTCAATACGGCTTGGGCCTCAGCCTGCCGCCCTCTGGCGTTGAGCCAACGCGGTGACTCGGGGATGGCGGAGCGAAACCCGATGACGACTAACGCCAATGCCGCGCCCACCAACATCATATACCGCCACGCGTCCGGGCCGAGGCCCACTAGCAGCAGGCCCACGACGTAGGCGGCCACGGCTCCCACGAACCACATGGCTCCCAGAACCGTGACCAGACCGCCGCGACGGCGGCTGGGACTGAACTCGGCCACCAACGTTGACGATATGGGATAGTCGGCCCCGATGCCGAGGCCCAACAAAAAGCGGAAGAGCAACAGTTCCGTCACATTCTGCGACAGAGCGGTCAGTCCCGCGAACACCACGAAGAACAAGAGATCCACGAGGTACATGGCCCGTCGTCCGATCCGGTCCGTGAGGTGTCCCAGCACCAAAGATCCCACCAGCATCCCGATGACCGCCGACGATCCAACGAGCCCCGTCAATCCGGCCCCGATATGGAACTGCTTGACCAGCAAGGGGAGAGCCACCGCTATGACGGTCAGATCAAAGCCGTCCAGAAACATGCCGGCGGCCGACAGAAGGGTCAGCCGATTCTGGAATCCGCGCAGATTCTCCTGTTCCAGCCCTTCAAAGGCCATATGACCTTCTCCTTTCCACGCGCCCCAGGGCACTAAAAAACCCCATGGCCAACGGCCCATGGGATTTCTCTTGCATCTGTTCCCGGAGATTGAGCATTAGACGCGACCGGCCCAATTCCTGCTGATTTCAGACCAGCGCGCAGACTTTTTCGGGCCAGACGACTTGACCGACAACCGTCCCGCGGTCCGTCACCTCGGGGCAAACACGGCGGGGGTGGCCCCCTAGGGTGGCGGTCCCGCCCTGTCGGCGTGACTGCCCGTCATCGCTCGAAGGACAGCGGGCAGTGCGCCCACCGACGTGATGCGAGCGTCCGGTCGAAGCTCATCGGGCAGGCGGCCCGATCCGGTCGCTCCCGTCTCGACGAGCACGGTAAACATTCCCGCCGCGCGGCCGAAGGCCACGTCGGTTTCCGCGCGGTCGCCCACCATGACCACGTCGGCCGGGGACACGCCGAGCAGCCGTAGCACATAGTCCGCCGCTGTCGCCGACGGCTTGCCGGCCACTCGCTCGACCGGACGGCCCGAGGCCTCCTCCAGCGCCCGTATGAGCACGCCCGCGTCGAGAAGTCCCCCTTCAGGCGTGGGGCATACGCGGTCCGGATTCGTGGCCAAAAACAACGCCCCCCGCCTCAATGCCAGGTACGCCTCCTGTAACACGGGATAGCGAAGCCCGGTGTCAAAACTCACCAACACCACCGCCGCTCGGCGATTGCTGCACAGCCGGTATCCCGCCCGCTGCAGTGCCGTTTTGAGACGCCGCTCGCCCACGACCAAGATGCCGCTCTCGGCCCGGATATCCAGGGTGCGCAGAAGTTGAAGCGTGATCTCCACGGACGTCACGATCTCGCGTCGAAACGCGGTAAATCCCAGCCGGCGGAGCTTTCGGAGATACATTGTGGGCGTATGACGGGGATTGTTGGTCAAAAAGAGCACCGAGAGGCCCTGCGCGCGAAGGCAATCCACGGCCGCCGGCGCACCCGGGATCGCTTCGTCGCCCACGTAAAGCGTACCGTCCAGGTCCAGCACCACGGCCTTGAATGGTGTCAACCGTTCTCCGCCCCTTCTCCCCAATCTGTTCCCCAAAGCGCCTCTCGGCTCGTGGATACGCTGGCCGCGCCGCTTTGCAGCATCTCGCGCACTTGGGCGTCCTCGACGATGAGCCCACCGGCGATGACCGGACACGCCACCTGTCGAGCGATGGTCCGCACCGCCCGGGGAATCACCCCCGGCAGCACCTCCACCGCATGCGGTTTGGATGACTGAATCTGCGCGACGCCATGGGTCAGCGACTGGGAATCCAGGAGAAACAGGCGTTGAACCGTCACCAGTCCGGCCCGCCGCGCGTGCTGAACCGTGCTGGAGTGCGTGGTGATGATGCCGTCCGGGCCCACAAATTCGGCCAGAAACTGCATGCCGTCAGCGTCCGGGTTCAGTCCGCGCAGCATGTCGACGTGGATGAAGACGCGCCGCCCGGCTTTCTGCAGCCGAGCCACCGGCTCGCCCACCGTACCGATGCTGCCCCCCAGAAAAAACACGGTGTCGAGATGGGGATGGGCGAGAACGATGTCCCACCGCTCCATCTGCCGTACGGCCGGAATGAGCTTGGGCAGGACCAGTTTGCTCCCCACGGTCGACCCCTTCCTCTCCCCACAGCCGTCAGGTCTTTCCACTCCGGTCGGGCCTGGCCCTTGCCGGCGACCCCCTCGCCATCCGTCGCCCGGTGATGACCCTGGGGCGCGGCTCAGGCGCTGCCCTGCCGGTATCGTCGGTAGAGCCACCAAGCCGGGTGCCGCGCCCGCACCGCCTGCAGCTGCCCCAAATGGAGGGCGCAGGTGCCGCTGTCGGTCAGAAGCACGGCACCGGGGTCAATGCCCGTCGGCACGCTGCCGAGGTCGTGCGCCACCGCCTCGTGTTCCGCCTTGAACGCATACGATCCGCCGGCCCCGCAGCACGCCAGGCCCAGGGACCGCGGCGCACCGCCGCCCTCCTGCGCGAGCTGCTGCAGGGCCCCCTCACCGCGTGCCACGCGACTTCGGCAGGTCGTGTGCACCCACACCTTCTCGACCGGGGCCCGCCGACACGTCTCCCAAAACGAGGGCGGAGCCGCCTCGAGAGCCATTTCCGTGAATGGCACCACGTTCCGGCCCGAACGCAGGCCCAGATATCGGGGCCACTCCTCCCGAATCGTCGCGTCGCACGTCGCATTGAGCGTCACCAGCGTCTCGGCCTCCGGGCTCAGCGCGCCCAGGCTCCGTTCCATCGCCCCGGCCACCCGCTTGGCCGTCTCCGGCTGACCGCCGGCGTAGGCCGCCGCGCCACAACATTGCGAATCACCGGGAACCGGAATGACAGCCAATCCCCATAGACCCAGCAGGGCTTCGGCGGCCGCCACCGTCTCCCGGTCGAAGGCCCGGCTGTAACAGTCGACCAAGAGGCCCACCCGGCGAGGGGCCGCGGCGACGTGCCGCCTCGCCGGAGGGGTCGAGGGGCCGGCCGAGGGGCGCACGCTCCGCGTCGAAATGCCGAGGCCGCGAGCGACCGGGCGCGGCACCGCCATCAGCCGCGGCCATCTCGCCACCCAGTGCGGATGGGTGAGCACCAGATCGCGAAGCCGCCGGGTCCATGGCTCGCCGGCACGACTTTTGTGCCAGGCAATCAGGTGCGCCACCGGGACATCCGCCGGACAGGCCGCTTCGCACAACTGACAAAAGGTGCAGTCGCTGACATGCGGGTGAGTCTCCGTGCGCCCGGCCTGCATCCGGCGGTACCAGTCGGGGCCGAGGGCCTTGGGCCCCGGAAAGGCGGCATCCACGCGGTATACCGGGCACTCGGCCGTGCAGATGTTGCACTTTAAGCACTGGTCCGTGTCGGCCCAGTCCAGTGACGCGCTCTTCATGATCCGCTCCCTGCCCCGCCCCGCCACCACGCCACCGCCTGCGCCGCCGACCACACGTTCATCGCCCCGCCATCCCCCTCCCGATCCGGCTGGCATCCAGCCAGGGACCGGCCGGCTGTCGCATAGCCGGCGCCGCGAGCCGGCAGACCGACCGCCTCCAGGTCTTCCGCCGTCAGCGCCATACCCAACGGGTCCCCGGTGGCCGTATTGACGGCCTGTCCGTCCACCCCCACGGCGATACCACCCCCCAACACACCCCCGGTGGCGAGAATCACGCCGGCCGGGCGCCATGTTCGCCCGTCATCCAAAACGATCCGGCCGTCCCCGATCTGCACCACGCGCCCCTGGATCCAACCCACCCCTTGGTCGGTGAGCCAGGATTCCCACCGCTGCTGCCAGCGCCATCCCCCCAGGCAGGGAACACCCAGAGGCAACTCCGCGACGGGCCGGTCGAGTCGACGTTGAAGCTCGTCCAACAACGCTTCCGTATGACGAAATCCCATCACCTGAGGCAGGACCAGCGGGCGACCGCGAGACTCGGCCGGCAGTGCCCGGCGCAGGTCGGCGGCCAGGTCCTCGACACCGTGGCGGTCAAAATAGGCCGCCCAGCGGAGAGGGCTTCCCTCCCGCTGGAGCTCTGCCGGCGGCTCCCAAACGGAAACGCCCGCGTCCCGGCCGCAGGCGGCCTCATATTCGGCCGCCTGCCAGTCGACCAGACTGTCGGACAGACCGGAAAATCCCACCAGCCAGAGGGGTTCCAGCTCCTGAGTCTGATATTGCCACCCGGCCGCCACGAATGTCGGCCGCGGCACGCCCGCGGAACCCAGCGTCCAACAGTTGCGGCTGGGAACCCGCTCCGGTACGGGAATGCCAGCCGCCCGCCAGGCGTCGAGGAGCCTCCCCCACCAGACTCCCCACGCGTCGCGGCTCCACCGGACCTGGGGATGCGGCGGGCGGTGTTCCCAAACCGCATACGGGTCGGACACCGGCTCCAGTCCTTCCCGACTGAGAAAGTGCCATTCCCCGGACCACAATTCCAGGGTCCCGCGACCGTCGGCCACCACCACGACCGGAATGTGCGCGGCGGTCAAAAATGTGGCTGCGGCCAGTCCGGCCGGACCGCGGCCCACGACCGCCACCGCCGCCTCCCACCTCATCGGGCGGCTCCCGGCTCATCGAGGCTCTGACGGCGAACACTGGCCATAAGCGCCCACTGCCGGGCGTTGCCCCCCCAGAGGACGGCGTCCATTCCCCGTTGGCGTTCCGCCCGCAGGGCGTCCAGCTCCGCGCGCGCGGCCGGCCGACCGACGACCGCCGCCCGAGCGGCGGCCACCCGGTGCAGGCAGAAGGTGCCCTGGCACGGCCCCATCCCCACCCAAGTCTGGGTCCTGACGGTAGGCAGCGGGTCGACGGCGGCGCGCGCCAGGGCTTCGGCGCCGACATGCTCGCACTCGCAGATCCAGGGACCCTCCTCGGTCAGGGCGCGAAGCGGCGGCAGAGGCGTGATCCGGGTCAGACAGGGACGGTCCACCCCCAGGTGCGCCGCGACCGCATCGGCCGTGCGCTCCGCCATCAGCCGAAACGTGGTCCATTTGCCGCCGACAATCGAATAGAAGCCCTCCGGGCCTCCGCGCTCACCATGGTCCAGGACGGTGAAATCGCGGCTCAGGTGCCGGGTGTCACCGTCCGACGAGCCCTCGGCATACAGCGGGCGCACGCCGGCAAAGGCTCGGAGTACCCGCCACTCGCCGATGCGTGGAAAGAGCCTCGCCCCCAACTGCATCAGCCGCTCCGCTTCGTCGCGCGTCGGCGGCGGGGCATCGGGGGAGACGACGGGCACGTCGGTGGTCCCCAGAATGGAGACGGACTGATGCGGCACCACAATGTCGCCGTCCCCAGGCCAGGCCAGACGATTGATCGGCCACGGCGCGATCCGGTTCGCAAAGATGAGCATGAGCCCGGCCGAAAGGGACAGGTGGAGCGGAATCCCCGCCAATCCCGCCACCGCTCCGGCATAGGGACCGGCCGCATTGACAACGGCCCCGCATGCGATGACCGCCGTTCCGTCTGGGTCTTGGACGCGGGCGCCCACCACTCGCCCGGCGGACACCTCCAGCCCCACGAACCGGCATGGCGTCCTCACCTGACCCCCATGGGCAACAATGCCGGAGCGCAGCATCTCCAACAGGCGAAACCCTTCCAGCACGCCATCGGGAACCCAGAACGCGCGCCGCACGTCGGAACGGAGCGCCGGGAGCCGGCGCACCAGCCCGGAGGGATCCACTTCCCGCGCCAGGACTCCCGAACGGGCCGCAGCCCCTTGCCAGGCACCGGCATACTCCTCCGCGTCCTCGGGACCGGCCACAAAGTAACCTCCCGTGGACTCCACGGCGTCGGGCGCCATTCGGCTCAGGATCCGGGCCTCCTCGGCGCACTCGCGCGCCGCCTCCGGATCGGACACCGCATAGCGCCCGCCGCTGTGCAACAGCCCGTGGAAGCGACCGGACGTCCCCGCCCCCAGCTGTCCTGACTCCACCACCGTAACCGCGACGCCCCGCAGCGCCAAATCCCAGCCGACGCCAAGGCCCGTGGCGCCTCCCCCAACGATCACCACCATGGTCTCACTCCCGCATGAGACAAGCCCGGCAACGCCATCGTTCGTTGCCGGGCTCTGCCGTTCTGTGCCCAGGATCCGTGATATGGCTGTCATACTACGGCATCGGCCGCGGCTTGCCAAGACGGCCGAGCGGCGCGGCCCTTCGGATGCCGCCCCGTCAGCCTCCGCCCAGCCGGGTTCCCTCTGCCCCGGAGCCATTGTCCGCGTCGTTGGGGAGGACCAGTGGACTATGCAGCACCACCCGTTCGCGCCAGGCCTGCACTCCCGCCACCCACGCCGCCACCACGATGCCGGCCACCGGCACGGCGAAGATCGCGCCCCAGATGCCCAGCAGAATGGCCCCAGTCATCAGAGCCACCACCGACAACACGGGATGCAGCCCCACTTGGCTGCGCATGATCTTGGGAACCAGCACTTGGGACTCCAGGATGTGGACGCCGGCCCAGAGCAGAATCACCTCCGGCACCTGCACGTAGGGGTGTCGGCCGAAGAGCGCCAGGAAGAACGGCAAAATCGCACCCAACACGGGCCCCAGCAGGGGGATCAACTCCATCAGCCCGGCAAACACCCCCAAGGCCAACGGGTAGGGAAGGCCGATAAACCAGCTGCCCAGCCCAAATCCTCCCCCCACCACCAGCGACAAGACCAGCTGTCCGCGCAGGTAGCCGCGGATGACCCGGGTCACGGTGGCCTGCACCTCCAGCAGACTGGCGCGCTGGGCCATGGGCACCAGGCGCACGACCGCGTTGTGGATTCGATGGGTGTCCAGGAGAAGGTAGACCGTAATAAAGATGGTGATCACGGCGTCGCCCAAACCCGACACCATCGTCAGCAGGAAATGCACCGTCTGCGTGAGGATGATCGAAGAGATGGACCCCACGCTGCCCAGAAACCGGCTTTCCAGCGTAGCCGCCTGCACGGTGAATCCGAACCGCTTGGCCCAGGCCAGGAACTGACCCGCGGTCCCGGCCAGGTGCGACAACTCCCGCGGCAGATGCACGGCCAAGCCGGCGAGCTGGCCAATCAACAGCGTGATCACCAGGATGCCGCCGCCGAGGAAAAGCGCGCTCGCGGTCAGCACCACGATGAGAACCGCCCAGGGCCGGCCCATGTAGCGATTCAGAGCCTTGACCGACGGCGACAGAAAAATGGTGAACATGGAAGAGAGGATGAGGACCAACACGACGTCGGCTATCCGGCTCAGCACGGCCCAAATGGCCACCAGAACCACGCCCGCTCCGACCAGGACCAGGATGATGTCCCGAGCCACCGCCAGCCGCTCCCGAAAGCTTCTTCCCGGGCCGCCGGGCGCCATCCGACTCCTCCTCTTCTCCCTTAACATTAGCAGGTTTCCGCCCCGGGCTCGCCGACACAGCCGGCTTTCCTGATCCCAGACCATCCTCGGCGCGATCTCGGGGATGGTCGGGGGTTGTCGTCAGGCACGGTCCGCGCCGGGTGCCGATGCCGCCGGGGCACCCATGCGGAGCGCTGCGGGCGAAAGGGTCCCACCCGGTCTGGCCTCGCGCTTGGGCTTCCGCGGGGGCCCTTCTCTGTCCGCCCAGGCATTGCAAAACCCATGAGCCCCTTCGGCCGGAAACCGCCGATGGCCCCCAGGGCGGCCAGGCGCACGCTGCGTGCGCGCATGCCCCTGGGCGGGGCCTCGCCGTCTTGGTCAGGCCAATGTCCGGGGCTCGTGGCAATGGCACGGCGGGGAGAAGCGAGTGGACCACGCCGGCTGTTTGCCTCCCGTCGGCGTCGAGCACGTCCCGCAGGCGGAGGGCGGCATGGATGCCCGACTGCGCTCGCCGTGGTCCCCTCAACCACCCGCCGTTTCCGACATCCGAGTATTCCCGGAATCTCCCCGGCCATACCGGGAAACATGCCGGGCCGGGTGGTCTATGGCCCTGTCCGCCACCTCTGCGTCGTGGCCGTGAGGAGCGGCGCACCCTGTCTTGGCCCGGGTGCCGTGCGCCGGACGGTACCCGGAGGGACGGGCCGGCGGCGGAGGCCGGCTTTCCCCGGGGCCTCTGCAGCCCCCACGCCGGTCGTTCCGCCGGAAGGGACCATTCGGCTACAGACGGGCGTGGGCCGATTCCCCTCAACGATACCCATCGTCTCCGCCGGGAAGGGGCGGGCTCCCCCAGGGCGGCGGCGTCTCGGGCGGCCCCCGGGGATGGCGCCCGCCTACCCCTTACAAGCCACTGCGGCGGAACCCTCGAGGTCAACATCGTCTGTGCGTCGTCGCCCAGCGCTCACGCCGCATCGGCGAAGAGGCCGCCCAGGGGACAGCGATCCCGAGCCGCTCCGCAGAAACCGGATCATGAGCGACCGTCGCCGGCCGGCGATCGTCAGATCCCCAGCGGCAGACGGAGAAATGGCTCGAACGCCGCGACGACCGCTTCGCGCGCGGCAATGCCCCGGGCGGTTGACTAATCCAAGCGGCGGCGGCGTTCCCAGCGCACCTGAGCCAACTGCACCAGGCGGTCCACCAGTTCGGGAAAGGAGAGGCCGTAGGCCTTGGCCGATCGAGGCAGCAGGGAATTGGGCGTCATGCCGGGAATGGTGTTGACCTCCAACACCACCGGGCCCCGGTCCGTCCAAATCATGTCGGTGCGCGAAAATCCCTCGCAGCCGAGCGCCAAGTGGGCTTGGAGGGCAGCCGCCTGACAGGCGTCGCGCACCTCGTCCGGAATGCGCGCCGGAACAATCTCATCGGCACCGCCGGTTTCATACTTGGACCGGAAGTCAAAGAAAGCATCCCGGTGCGGGATAATCTCGATGACGGGCAGGGCCTCCGGCCGGCCCTCCCATGTCTCCAACACCGGACAGGTCAGCTCTTGGCCCACAATGCGTTCTTCCACCAGCACCTGCGCATCCTGACGGCCCGCCGCCCGCAGCGCCGCCCGCAATCCCTCCGGCGTCCGGGCCAAGCCGATGCCGAGACTGGATCCCCCTTGATTGGGCTTGACCACCGCGGGCAAGGGGATTTCGGCCAAGACGCGCGCGCTGGCCGCGTCCAGATCCCGGCGGAGTTCTTCGGCCGCCAACACCAGTCCGCGTGGAACATGCAGCCCATACAGGGCCAGCATTTCTTTGGCCTTCTGTTTGTGCATGGCCAGAGCGGACGCTAACGGACCGCTGCCCGTATAGGGAATGCCCAGGGTCTCCAGCATGCCCTGGAGGGTGCCGTCCTCTCCAAACCGCCCGTGAAACGCCAGAAACACGACATCCGCGTCGCGCAGATTCCACAGTCCCTGCAGGGTTCGGTCCGTGTCGACCGGACTCATCGCGCCCTCGACCGGATGCGGCTCCTGAAGGGCCAGCGCCTCCGGCGCCAGGAGCTGCCATCGGCCGTCCCGTCCGATCACCAAGGCCTGGACGTCATAGGCATCGGCAGACAGCGCCTGCGCCACCATCCGGCCCGAGGCCAGGGACACTTCGTGCTCGGCCGACGGTCCCCCCATCATCACGATCACGCGCGGCTTGTCGCGCATCGGTTTCCCCACGTCGTTCTCTCCTTCGCGATCGTGCGTCGGCAAAGGCGCCGGCCGCCCTCGGGCGCGCCGTCCCGAGACTGCCCGGCCGGGTCTGCGGCTTCGGGCGACCCGGCTAGGAGCCGGCTTCCGATGACCCCGTGACCCATACCAAGAGTCCCGTGCCCGACACGAAGATCAAAGCGCCGAGAAGCAGGTGGTGGCGAACCTCAAGCGTTCCGCCCGATAGGATGCCCGCCACCGCCAGGAGCGCCATCGCGAGCTTCAGCCAAACACGCCCCATTCCTCAACCCCCCGCCTGTGGCCTGCCCCGTGTCAGAGCAATCTATGCCGGCGGGAGGCGGTTGTCGCCCGAACCTGGGCGGCGACCCGAGTTACTGAGGAGTCAACATCACACTCGTCAACGACACCGCACCAAATTCAAGCTCCTGCGCCAGGATCTCGGCGGCAAACCGCGGTCCCACCGCACCGGCCAAGATGCGAAGGCCCGCGAGGCCGCCTTCCGGGGCGGCGGCTTGGCGCGCCGCCGGGGAGGCCCCCCACAATGCGTCCCAATCGCTGTCCTGCCACGCCTGCACCGCGCTTTGCACAAACTGCAGAGCGGCCGCCAGGGGCGGCATTGGTCCCGCGCCCCATCGATCCAGGCGATGGTACAAGGAACCGGTGGCAACGACCGCCAGCCGGCGCGCCCCGCTCTCGCGGGCGATAACCGCTCCCAGCTGCTGATGGTCCTGGTCACTCACATCCTGCCCCAACCCCACCGGCAGGACCGGGTGGGGTGCCGCCGGCCACATCAGCCGGAGCGGCACCCACGCGCCGTGATCCAGTCCCCAAGCCTCCGTCAGCCCTGCGGGAATGCCATCGCGTTCAGCGGCCCGAACCACCGTGCTCGCCAGGTCCGGCAAACCCTCCGGCTGGTAGCGGATGGTCTGGAAACTCTCCGGGAAGCCGGTCAGATCAAAGAGCTGCCGGGGATGCCCGGAGCCCACGAGAGGAATGCCGCCGCGGGCCATAAAGTGCGGGGTGACGACCACCACAGCATCGACGCCGAGCGCGTCCGCCCGGCGTCCCAACGCTCCCAGAGCCGCGACGGTCGCGGGGTGGGCAGGAAATCCGAGCTCCTCCCGCTCGGGCACCTCGACCAACGTCGGCGTGTTGGGCACATACGCCCCCATCACCACCATGCCGCACCTCGCGATCGCCATGCCACACCATCTGTCCCGCTCGAAACCGCACCGACCGCCGGGAGCCGGGCACGGCGCACGGCTCCGCTCAGGCCGACGCGCTCAACCGCTCCAGCCCGAGCGGATTGACCCGGACCCCCGGCCCCATCGTGCTTGACAGCGTGACGGTCCGAATGTACTGGCCCTTGGCCCCGGTGGGCTTGGCTTTGATGATGGCGTCGACCAACGCGGTCAAGTTTTCCAGCAGCGCCTCTTCCGAAAAGGACACCTTGCCGACCGGCGCATGGACGATGCCGGACGAGTCGGTTCGGAACTGGACTTTGCCCGCTTTGATTTCCCGCACCGCTTGGCCCACCTCGAAGGTGACCGTGCCGGTGCGCGGGTTGGGCATGAGCCCGCGGGGCCCCAAGATCTTGCCCACGCGGCCGACGGCCCCCATCATGTCCGGGGTGGCCACCGCCGCGTCAAAGTCAACCCAACCGCCCTGCACCCGAGCCACCAACTCGTCGCCGCCGACCACGTCGGCGCCGGCCTGCTCCGCTTCCTTGGCTTTGTCGCCCTTGGCGAAGACAACGACCCGCGCCGCCCGTCCCGTCCCCTGCGGCAACACGACCGCACCGCGCACCACCTGGTCGGCGTGGCGGGGGTCGACCCCGAGCCGCATGGCCAAGTCGACGCTTTCGTCAAATTTCGCCCGAGACAAGCTCTTGACCAGCCGAATCGCCTCTTCCAGGCTGTAGAGCTGATCCCGGTCGTACAACCCCTGAATCTCTTTCTGATGCCGGGTCAGACTGCCCATGGATCAAACCTCCTGTGGTATTGGGCCCGAAGCCTCCCACGCGTCGTCTCCCACTCGTCCCCCGCCGAGGTCCGTCAACCGGCGGCGATGGGGCTGAGCGCACCGCTCCCGCTTCTCCGCCACCGAACGGCGGAGAAGCCGTTCGACGTGGTACCGCGGCCCGTTCGGTCCGCGACGGCACCCCCATCGATCGTCAACGCTCGCCCGGCACCGGTGCGATCCGTCTCTAGGACTCAACCACCTCGACACCCATGCTCCGCGCCGTGCCGGCAATCATCTTCATGGCCGCGTCCAAATCGGTCGTGTTGAGGTCCGGCATCTTGGTCTCGGCAATCTCGCGCAGCTTGTCCCGGGTCAACTGGCCGACCTTCTTGGTATTGGGCGTGTTGGACCCGCTGTCAATGCCCAGCGCCCGCTTGATCAGGACGGCGGCCGGCGGGGTCTTGGTGACAAAGGTGAAGGACCGGTCTTCGTAGACCGAAATCTCGACCGGCACCACCAGGCCGACCTGACTGGCGGTGCGCTCGTTGTACTCTTTGACGAACGCCATGATGTTGACGCCATGCTGGCCGAGCGCAGGGCCCACGGGCGGTGCCGGGGTGGCTTTCCCCGCCTGGATCTGCAGTTTGATGACGGCCGTAACCTTCTTCGGCAACCCAATTCCTCCTCAAGCGGCACTCAATGCCTGCCCTGCCGCCCGAACATTGGTGCGGTTCTCAGTGCAGCTCTTGTATCTGCCCAAAATCCAACTCCAGCGGCGTGTCGCGTCCGAACATGGACACCACCACGCGCACTTTGCCCCGGTCATAATGAACCTCTTCCACGACGCCGGTGAATCCCTCAAAAGGGCCGTCGCGCACTTCCACCGACTGGCCCACCTCCAGGTGAATCCGCGGCACGGTGGGGGTCTCCCGCTTAACTTGTCCCAAAATGATTTTCATTTCGTCTTCCAGCAAGGGAATAGGCCGCGATCCGGATCCCACGAACCCCGTTACCCCGGGGGTGTTGCGCACCACGTACCAAGAGTCGTCGGTCATAATCATCTGGACCAGCACGTACCCGGGAAAGGTCTTCTTCTTGACCACCCGCTTCTTGCCGTCCTTGACCTCCAACTCTTCTTCCATGGGCACTTCGACCTGGAAGATTTTGTCTTCCATGTTCATGGACTCCACGCGCTTCTCCAGGTTGGTTTTCACCTTGTTCTCGTACCCGGAGTACGTATGGATCACGAACCAGTTTTTCTCGGTCTCCACGGGCAGGCGCCGCCTTCCCAACAAAAATACGCCGGAACCGGCGATCCGACGCAGAGCCCCCTAGGGAACGATCTTGCCGATCGCGAAGCCAAAAATCGCGTCAAAGAGCACCGTCAACAACGATACCACGATCACGGCGAATATCACCCAGCCGGTATACCCCACCGTCTGCCGGCCGGTTGGCCAGACGACCCGGCGCAGTTCCTGCACCACTTCCCGCGCCAGCTGCTGCGGGCCCGACGACTCACCGGGACGCGAAGCCTTGCCTTTGGTTCCCATCTTCATCCCCATACTTGCCCGAGCCCGCCTTGCGGCGAGACGGCTAGGTGAGACCGGTCAGCGCGTCTCCCGATGGACTGTGTGCGTCCGGCACCACCGGCAATACTTGCGGCGCTCCAGCCGGTTGGGATCATTCTTCTTGTTCTTACTGGTGGTGTAGTTGCGCCGCCGACATTCCGTGCAGGCCAGCGTGATAACCGTACGCACGATCCGACCCCCCCATAGATGCTGAAGGATCTTAGCACCGAAGTCCGGACTCTGTCAATTTTCCCGCGCCCCCGCAACCCGGCGCTCGGGGGAGTCCGCCTTCGTTCAGGCCGTTCGGTCGCCTGGCCAAACGCTCAAGGTTCCCCGGCCGTCATCGCGGCACGACGGCCGTCGCCCCGGGCGCGCTCCCGGCGGCGCGGCCACCGTGCGCCCCTAAAAAGGCTCTGCCCCATTCACGGTATTGGTGTTGTCGTCGGTGTAATACAGCACCACGTCGCCCGCCCGGTTCAGCGCCATGTAGATGCCGAACAGGGCCGAGCCCGCGCCCGTCACCGGATTCACCGGCGTAGGGTCCAGCACCACCGCCGACACCACCCGCCCGGTGCGCGGATTAATCTCCACCGCCCGGTTGTCCAGCTGGTTCACCGCGACGAGGTGCCCGTTGTCGGGATTGAACCCGAGACCCGCCGGCTGATTAAGCGGGGGTCCTTGGTAAACCAGCAAGCCCGATCCCAAATCCACGGACGTGGCCGTGGCGTTGGGCAGGGCGTAGATGCTGTTCGATGCCCCGTCGGCCACATACAGGATGTCGCCCATCGGCAGCCAGATTAATCCCTGCGGCCCCACCACCGTCTCAATGGTGAGACCGGTGTGGGGAAATCCGGAGCCGATTTGGGCGACGACCGAGGTGCCGTTAAAGTCCGGTGGATGAAACCCGGTGAAACGGTCCACCGTGCCCGTCAGCACATTGGTGGAAAAGAACGCGGCCGCAAGGCCGTACAGAGGCCCGAAGTTGAACTGCATGCCCCAGGGTCCTGCGAACAGCGGCCGAACAATATCTCCGCCGGAAAACAGCACGCCGTCGGGCGAGATGACTTGGACCAGGCCTTCGGACCCGTCCGCCAGCGCCCCGAAATCGGCCGCCCATGTCGCGCCCAGGTTGCTGGTGGCAATGGCAATGGGTCCGGCCGCCCCAATGAAAAAGGTGGTCGGCTGCCCATTGACGATCCGCACTAAGGAGCGCCCCTGCCCCATCACGTCGGCCGCATTGTTGATGTTGGAGACGAGAATATCGCCGTGTTGCAGAACCGTGGCGGTCGCGTCGAAGGTGTTCGGCGCCAATAGGACCCCATAGGGGTTTCGGTCTCCGGTCAGGGGATCAATGGTGGAGGAAATCACCCGGCGGTGCGTCAGACCGGCAATGCGGGCGCGCGGTCTCAAGTCGGGCGAGTACCAAAAGACCTGGTTGGTGAGCCCCATCGCCCGATAGGTGTCCGTCTCGACCGCCCCCGTGGGCGTCAGTCCGACCGTCTCCTGAAACTGCTGCACGCCAAGACGCGTGTCCCGGCCAAAGTAGCCGTCGATGCGACCCGGGTAGAATCCCAGGTTCTGCAAAATCACCTGCAGGCCCACCGTGTCAAAGCCGTTGACGCCCTCGCGGAGCGGCCGGCCGCCCGTCACCGCCGTGATCCAGAGCACGTCGAAGGTCCCCGGACCGACCGTGCCGTCAAACCCGATCTCCCAGTGACGGTAGATCACGTTGTCGGCCTGGAAGCCCTGCACCGCCGCCGTCGTGGCCAGGTCGAAAGATCCCCGAGCCGCCGGCTGAAGCTCCCGCGCATAGCGCAAGCAGGCCAGACGGTTTTGCAACGCCGTCACGTCACCACCGGTCACCCCCGCCGTCAGTGTCCTCGATCCAAAGGCGGGTCCGCCGTAGGCGAACCGGTCCTGTCCCATCGTCCGATAGGTGACGTCATCCACCACACCGGTGACCGGCAGGCCGAAATAGGACTGAATGTTCCGGACAGCCCGCTCGGTCTCCGGTCCATAGACGCCGTCGATGCCGATTCGCGATCCCATGGGTCCTAGAGGCGGATTCATAAGCTCCACCATCGTGTCGAACAGGCGTTGGACAACCTTCACATCGGTGCCCCGCGTAAACGGATGCGTCAGGCGCAAGGATCGGGATCCGAAAGCGGCCACCGGCAGCTGGTCTTGGAAATTGGCCATCATCCATCTCCTCCTTTGGCTTCCGCCGACTCCACGCCCTGTCCCCAGGAAAGGGCGCGTCGCATGCCTCCCGGCGTCCAGACTGGTGAAATGCTGGATGCCCTGGCAATGTATGCCGCGGCAGGAGAAAGGTGCGCCTCGGGAGTCTCCCGGAATGCTGACAGGGGGTGTCGGCAAAAGGCGCCTGGAATAGCGCCGGGGAGCCGGTTGGTCGGATCAGAGGCTCTTGGGGCCAACCGGCCGGTTGGCCCTCGAGAAGGAGCCCGGGCTCACGCGCCACGCCGGCCAACTCGCCTGGCATCGACGTCCCAAGCCCGAGAGAGGCAAGACGCCGGTCCGGCGCAACGCGCATCTGGCCGATGGCGCACCAGACACCCCGAAAGACAGCTGCAGACCGCGTCCCTCATTCAGGCCGGGTGGCGGTTCAAGGTGTTGTCGTCTGCCCCGCGCCCGAAGCCGGCAGATCCGGCCCTGGACGGAGCGAGATCAGCAGCACGAGGACGGCCGCCACCGCCACGGCCGTGGCGTAGGCATACGCATCAACCGGTGTCAGGTGGTACAAGAGCCCCATCACCAGGTTGGCCAGAAACAGTCCGACACTGCGGGCCATGGTCAGAGACCCCATCCGGCGGCCGGACGAGGACGGGGCGCCGTGGCGGGTGATGATGGTGGGCTCCAACGTTTCGATGCTCCCCAGAGCAAACCCCAAGACGGCCACGGGGAGGAAATATCCCAGCGGCGACGCGTGGGCGGCATAGGCGACGGCCAAACCGGCCGAGCCAACCGCCGCCGCAAAATAGCCGAATCCCGCCAATTCCTTCACCGATCCCCGCAGTCGGTGGCCCAATATGTACCCGGTCAAGGCGGACACGCCTAAAAAGATGACGTAGGACAAGACCCCCCACAGATTGTCGTGGGTGCCTTCGGCCACGGTCAGGATCGGAAAGCCCATACTGTACGAACTGAAGCCGTACAGGGCGGACGCCACCAGAACGCCGCGCACCGTGCGTTGGTCCGACCGCGTCTCCGCGGCCGTCTGCGGCTTGGCCACCGGCATCTCCACGTACTGCGCCGGCTTGACCAACGCCAGCAGCCCGGTGGACAGCAGCAAGGGCACGATGGTGAGGAGAAAGATCCCGCGAAAAGGTGTGTGCATCGCCAGCAGCACCAGCAGGCCCAACCCGGACAGCACCCCGCCACCGACATCCAGCGCATGCAGAAACCCAAACGCTTGATTGGTGTACGCAGGCTGCACGCTTCGCGTCACCATGACCCGGCGGGACGGACTGCGCAGGTTGCGTGCCAGCCATCCCACCACAAACAGGACCACCGCCTGCCAGGGAAAGACCGCCAGACCCGCCAGAGACAGCACCGGAATGAGGATGTTCCCCAGCATCGCCAGCTTGCGGTGGTCCCACCGATCGCCCCAGCGCCCTCCCCAATACGCCACCAGCGCGCCGGGGCCGTAGCTGAGGGCCATCGCCACTCCGTACGACCATACGGGGGCCTTCAGCACCAAAACCAAGAACAAAGGGAATCCGGCCAGCACCGCCTGATAGCCGAAGTCGGCCAGAAACGCCGACCCCGCGATCTTCCACAGATTGGGTGTCAACCAGGGACCCGGGCCGGAACGTGCCTCCGCTTTGGTCATGCCTTCTCCCCCTGTGGGCCGCTCTTGTCCTCCGAACGACGTCAGTGCCCGTGTGGCCCCGTCACTGAGCGTGGCGGGTCCCTTTTCGCTTCGTGTTCAGCCCGACGAAACCCTGCGCGTCTCTCCTCGCCGGAGACCCCTCAGCGTTGGGGATCGCCGTCCGGGGTGCCCTGGTCCCCCCGGCGTCCTTGGCACATGTCTCCTCATAGAGGCGGCCGAGACCATCGGGGAGCGCGGCGGCGAACTCCGGGCCAGGAGTGTAGAGCGCCGTCTTGAGCCCCAACGCCGCGGCGGGCGGGATGTTGCGCAGCTGGTCATCGATGAACAAACAGTCCCCGGCGGGAGAGGTCGTCAAGGCCAGCGCGTGCCGGTAGATGTCCGGGTCGGGTTTCGCGCTCCCCACCCGGGCCGAGTTGACCACATGATGAAAGAGAGGAGCCAGGCCCAGCTTCTCCAACCGCGTTTCCAGCATCGTATCGGCATTGCTGACGGCGATGACTTCGAGGCCCGTCCGTTCGCGCACGGCACGGAGCCAATCGACGGCGGGCCCATTGACCACCCATTCGCACTCGGCCCTCAACCGGGCCAACCGGCTCGCGTCCACCCGCAGCACCGTCGCCAAGTGGCCCAGGTACGTCGCGTAGTCCATTCGGCCCGTCTTGCAGGCCGGCCAGGGCCCGTCGGATCCGTAGAACAGCGTTTCCGCGTCAATCGCCGGATCCACGCCCAATTCATTTTGCAGGCGTCCCCAGAATTGTTCATCCGGCAGGAGCAAAACGCCGCCGATGTCAATCATCAAGGTTCGGGGCTCG
>DAHVOH010000060.1 GCA_027318915.1 Clostridiales bacterium | reverse complement strand
CCGGACCCCGGCGGGGCGCCCGCGCGTATCTGGCCTTTGCCGGTGGTCTGTGCGCGGAGCCGGTGCTGGGCAGTCGGAGCACCGATGTGGAGGCGGGGTTCGGAGGGTTCGAAGGCCGGGCCCTGCGGGCGGGGGACCGGATCGCGACCGGACCCGCGCCGCCGCAAGACCCGCTGCTGGCGCCGGTGTCGACGCTCTGGCGCCCCCCGGTGGTGGGGGTGGTGCCCCGCCCCGGTTGGGCGTCGCTGCTGGCGCCCCTGCTGGAGCGGCCGGTGACAGTCAGTCCGCGATCCAACCGGGTCGGCATCCGGCTAGAGGAGCGTCTGGCCGTCGGTGGGCAGGTGGGAGGCAGTGAGGTCTCGGAAGGCATCGCCATCGGCAGCGTGGAGGTGACGCCGGCCGGCGAGGTGCTGATCCTGCTGAAGGCGCGGGGAAGCGTCGGAGGGTATCCGGTGCTCGGTCATGTGCCCACGGCCTATTGGCCGGCGTTGGCCCAATATCGTCCGGGCGAGCAGTTCCGGCTGCGCGCGATGACGTTGGATGCGGCCCACGACGCCCGCATCGCCCTGCAGACGCGGCTCGCCCGCGCGCCCGCGCGCGGGCGCGGCTGGCCCCTCATGGTGTCGGCGCCGCGGGACGGTGTGATAGAGGCGGTGGGAGGGCGGCCCGACGGGGAGGGGGAACGGGGTCCGAGCCCGTGGCGGGGGCGGCTCAGGACGGCCCGCGGTCGAGTGGAGGTGTCGCTCCCGGGGCCGGGAAGGATTCTCGCGGTGCCGGCGGCCCCTGGCCAGGCCGTGCGTGCGGGCGACCCGCTGGTGTGGTGGGAGCCAGCAGCCTCGGGGCCGGAGCCGGAACCGCGATAGGGGAGCCGGCATGCTGGCCGGCAAGGAGGAGTGGGCATGTCTGAGAGGGTCGACATCAATTCCGACATGGGAGAGAGCTTCGGGGCATGGACCATGGGCGCCGACGAGGTGCTGCTGGGCCACGTCACCTCCGCCAACGTCGCCTGCGGCTTTCACGCCGGCGACCCGCGCGTCATGGCGCGAACGGTGGAGCAGGCGGCGCGGCTGCAGGTGGCGGTCGGTGCCCATCCCGGCTTTCCGGACTTGGTGGGGTTTGGTCGGCGCGACTTGGCGGTCACGCCGGAGGAGGCAAGGACCGACGTCCTGTATCAGATTGGAGCGCTGGCCGCGTTCTGCCGCCGGGCCGGCATCCCCGTGCAGCACGTCAAACCGCATGGGCAGCTCAACAATCTGGCCGTTTCGGATCGGGCGCTGGCCGATGCCATCGTGGCCGCCATCGCCGATTTTGATCCCGGTCTGATTGTCGTGGCCTATGGGGGTCAGTTGGCGCGGGCCGCCGAGGCCGGCGGCCTGACCGTAGCCTACGAGGCCTACGCGGACCGCGCCTACCGGCCGGATGGAACCTTGGTGCCGCGACGGGAGCCGGGAGCGGTGCTGCATGACCCGCTTCACGTGGTGGAGCGGGCGGTGGCCATGATCCAAGAGCAGCGGGTGCGCGCCATCGACGGCACGTGGACGCCGATTCGGGTGGATACGCTGTCTGTCCACGGAGACACGCCGGGGGCCGCGGCCTTGGCCAGCGAGATTCGGGCCGCGCTGGAAAGCGCGGGGGTGGCGGTGCGACCGATGGCGGAGGTGGTAGCCGGCCGGGGCCGGTCGGGGTCGTGACGGCCGCGCGCTCCCGCCGACGTTCTGGGACGGCGGCTTGACCGGACAGGGCGGCGGGGCGGACAGTCAGGTGCCGGAGCTGGCCATGGGGGGCAGGCGCCAGGCGGCCACCACCCAAACCACGGCCAGCAGCGCCAGCAGCCAGAAACCGGCGGCAAAGGTGCCGACCCACTGGTGCAGGGCGCCAATCCCCACCGGGCCCAAAATCGCGACACCGTATCCAATGGCCAGGATGAGGCCCGACACGCGGCCGGTGCGATGGGCCGGCGTGAGGACCGCCGGCGCCGCCATGCCCAACGTCAGCGCGACGGCGGTGCCCGCGCCGACGATGCCGGCCCACAGCCATCCGATGCCCGGCAGCGCCAAAAGACCCATCTGGGCCGCCAGGTCGACGAGGCCCGTGAGCAGCAGCGGGAGGCGGAAACCTGCCAGGCGGTCGGGCACCAGCGCGTCGACGACGTCGTCCGCCAGGATCCGGCCGACAGGGCGCTCACCGGCACCGCCGCTTGGGCGACGGTCCAGCCGCGGGCGACATAGTAGTCCGGAAGCCAGGTCACCAGGCCGTAAAAGATGGCGCTCTCGGCGGCAAAAACGACGACCAGCGGCCAGAGCCCCGGCATGGACCAGGCGCCGGGCTCGGCTCGCTGCACGTGGACCGGCGGCGTCCGCCGCGCGTGCGGCAGCGGCAGCAGGAGCCAGCCGCCCCCGGCCACGAGGCCGAGGATGGCCCAGAGGCCAAAGACGCCGCGCCACGATCCCCCCGCCCACGGCAGCAGAAGAGGCGCCGAGAGGGCGGAGCCGAGCAGGCCGCCCAGCACGAGTCCGTTGGAATAGACCGTGGTGGCGAGCGTCTCGCGTCCGGCGGCCAACAATTTGGCCGCTTGGGCCAGCGCGGGCTGGGCGACGCCGATGCCGGCTCCCAGCACCCCCACCCCGACCAGGAACAGGACCGGGCCGTGGGCCAGGCCGCGGAGCCCGCCGCCCACGGCAATCAGGAGTTGCGTGCCGAGCAGCACCACCCGGGGCCCAACCCGGTCGCCCAGCAGCCCGCCCGGCACCGACAAGCCGGCGAGCACCAGCAGCGGCAGCGCCGTCAGCAGGCTGGCCGTCACGGACGACAGGCGAAGGGCGGGAATGACCAGCGGGAGCAGAGCCCCCGTGGCCACAAACGGAGCCCGGCAATTGACGGCCGCCAGCCAGCTCAGGCCCAAGCCCGCCCACACCAGCCGACGGGGCTGCGCGGTCGGCGCGTCCGTCATGCGGGCGGGGTGCGCTCGTCCAGACCCAGAAATCGGCGCGCGTTGCCTTTCAGCAGGCGGTCGCGGACCTCCGCCGCCAGCCCCAGGTCATCGACGCTGGCCAGTTGGTCGGCGAGGCGAAACATCGGGTAGTCGGTTCCAAAGCAGAACTGATGCGACAGGCGCCCCTTCATGTCGCGGAGAACCTCCGGCGGCAGGTAGCGATATTTCCAGCCCGAAATATCGATGGACACATTGGTTTTGTGGAGCGCCATGGCCAGCGCCTCCAAGTGCCACGGCCACCCCACATGCGCCAAGAGGATGGGCATCTCGGGATAGCGGGCGGCGAGAGAGTCCAAGCGCATGGGCCGGCACAGGTCGAGGGCCAGGCCCTGGCCCCCCGGCTCGCCCGCACCGACGCCGCTGGTGCCGGTGTGGACCAACAGGCGGAGGTTTAACCGGGCGGCTTCTTCGAAAAATCGCGCCAAACTCGGGTCATCGGGCGCAAAGCCCTGCAGGGTGGGATGGAGCTTCAACCCCAGAAGGCCCAGATCGGCCACTTCTCGCACGCGATCGAGAGCGTCGGCGCGGTGCGGGTCGACACTGCCGAACCCGTAGAACACGTCGGCATACCGGCGACAAATGTCGGCCACGGCCGCGTTGGCGAGGGGCGGACGCCGGGTGTGGCGCTCGGCGTCCCAGCCCAAGAGCAGGGCTCCCACGCGGGCGCGGCGATATTCCTCCACCATGTCCTCCAGCGAGACAGGGTTCATGCGGATGTTGAAGTAGCGTTCCACCGAGGCGCGATAGGGCCCCATCGATCCCTCCACCCAATCCTTGGTCGCCAGATGGACATGCATGTCCATCGCCACAATGGAGTCCCAATCCATGGCCTTCACCCTTTCCCAGGTGACCGCGGACGGCGCGCCCGCCGCTCAGGAGCGCGAGCGGCCGAAGTCTCCGAGGCCGTTGTCCGTTCCAGTCTACCATCGCCGCCGCGGAGCGGAGGTCCGGGCGGCGGACAATGTGGAGGGGCGGGGTCCGACACGGGGCCGGGACAGCGGGCACGACGAGCGCATCCGGGCGCCCGGCGGCTTTCTGCCCGCCGCATCGGCGCAGACGGCCGGATTTCGGTATGATGGAGGCAACTTGGGTCGGGGAGGAATCGCCGGTGGATGAGGTGCGCTACATAGGACAGTCCCTGCCGCGTCAGGAAGGACCGGCCAAACTCCGGGGCCGCGGGGGGTATGTGGCCGATTACGACTTGAAGCACATGACCTATGCCCGATTGATTTTGAGCCCGCACGCCCACGCCCGGATTCGAGCCGTGCACACGGAGGCGGCCCGGATTCCCGGCGTCGTCGGGGTGTATACGGCCGAGACGCTCCGGGGCAGCGGCCTCCTGGCGGATCGCGAAGTCTACTACGTCGGTGAGCCGGTGGCCGTCGTGGTGGCGGAGAATGCGGCGGTGGCGGAAGACGCCGCGGAGTTGGTCGAGGTGGACTACGAGGAACTGCCGGCGGTGCTGGATGTGCGCGAGGCCATGAAGCCGGACGCGCCCATCGTGCGCAGCGA
This sequence comes from Clostridiales bacterium, assembly GCA_027318915.1. The sequence goes on along the minus strand of DAHVOH010000060.1, from coordinate 15,421 downwards.
AGGCTTCGAGACCTCGGCCGACGCGGGAGCGCACGGGGAAAGCGCGGGAGGGGCGGCGGCGGTGGAAGATACGCCCGCCAATGTGACCAACGTGACCCGCTATCAACGGGGCGATGCGGCGGCCGGATTCCGGGAGGCCGACGCGGTGGTGGAATACACGTTTGAGGCACCCTGGCTCTATCAAGGGTATCTGGAGACGCACGGGACCGTGGCCGACGTCGACGTCAGCGGGCAAATTCAGGTCTGGACCTCCACGCAGGGACAATTCATGGTGCGGCGGGCGGTCGCGCAACACCTTCACCTGCCGCTGCAGGACATCCGGGTGCTGGGCACCACCGTCGGCGGCGGCTTCGGCGGCAAGACGGTGCTGCTGGAATCGCTGGTCGCGGCGTTGGCGCGCGCCGTGGGGCGGCCGGTCTCGGTGATTTTGGACCGGCTCCAGGACTTTCAGCTCAACAATCCCGGGCCGGGCGCCGTCATCACCGTGAAACTGGGCGGGCGGCGGGACGGATCGCTCACGGCCATTTCCGCGCAGGTCATCTTCGACTGCGGCGCCGAGGGGGGAGCGCCCGCCGGTCTGGCGGCCCACACCATCGGTTCCACGTATCGTTGCCCCAATCTCGATCTGGTGGGCTACGAGGTTTTGACCAACAAAACGCCCAACGGCGCGTATCGCGCGCCGGGCGCACCCCAGGCGTTTTTCGCGCTGGAGTCGGCCATGGATGAATTGATCCGGAAACTGGGATGGGACCCGTTGGAATTTCGCCTCAAGAACGTGTCCGAGGAAGGCGACCCCCAGCCCAGCGGCCGGCCGTGGCCGCGCATCGGACTCAAGCAGTGCCTGGAGCGCATGGCCCAGCATCCCCGGTGGATTCATCGCGAGCGGCGGCCGGGGCGCGGCTTCGGTTTGGCCGTCGGGGGGTGGAACGGCGGCTTGGAGCCGGCTGCCGCCGCCTGCCAGGTGCAGGGAGACGGGTCGGTGGTGGTGCAGGTGGGCTCGGTGGACATCACCGGCACCAACAGCGCGTTTCGCGCGGTGGCGGCCGACGTTCTCGGCATTCCCATCGAGCAGGTGCGGGTCGTCTATTCCGACACCGCGCAGGCGCCCTACGCCGGCATGGCGGGGGGCAGCAAAACCACATACACCGTGGGCGTGGCGGTGCAGAACGCGGCGCAGGAGGTTCGGCGCCAAATCTTGGAGATGGCGGCGGAGCGGCTGGAGGCGGCGGTCGAAGACCTGGACATCCAAAACGGCGTGGTGCAGGTCAAAGGTGTGCCCGGACGGGGCGTCGCGGTGGCGGAACTGGCGGCGGGCACCGTGCGTTTCGGCGGCCGCCACGCCCCGCTCATCGCACATGGCCGCAGCGCCGTGAGCAAGCAGGCCCCCGGCTTTGCCGTCCATCTGGCCGAGGTGGAGGTGGATCCGGAGACCGGTCTGACCCGGGTGGTCTCCTATGTGGCGGTGCAGGATGTGGGCCGGGCCCTCAACCCTCGGGAAGTGATGGGCCAAATCCAAGGGGGCGTGGCCCAGGGCATCGGCCGCGCCCTCCTGGAGGAGCTGACCCACGACGCCCAGGGACAGCTGACGGGGAGCAGCTTCATGGATTATCTGCTGCCCACCACGCACGATGTGCCCGACATTGAGGTGGAGCTGGTGGAGGTTCCCGCCCCCGACGGACCTTTCGGCGCCAAGGGTGTGGGCGAGCCTCCGGCCATTCCGGGCGCGGCGGCCATCGCCAATGCGGTCCGGGATGCCTGCGGGGCGCGGGTGACCACCCTGCCCATCGCGCCCGAGGCGGTGCTGCAGGCGATGCCGGCCGCCACCCCGGCGTGATGCTCGCCGACGAAAGGAACGGCCGCCTCAACAGGCGGCCGTTCCCAAAGTCTCGGGGGCATGAGACCCACCGGGACCGAACTCTAGCGCATGTCAGCCCGCGGCCGGGCTTCGTTGACGACCATGATGCGGCCGCCCCATTCGGCGCCGTTAAGTTTCTCCACCGCCGCCGGGGCCATCTCTTTGGGTACATCGACAAATCCGAAACCGCGCGACCGGCCGGTTTCCCGGTCTGTGGCCACGCGGGCGGAGATGGCCTGGAACTCGGCGAAGGCATCCATCAGGTCAGCCTCCGTAACGGCCCAGGGCAGGTTGCCTACGTAGAGGGTCTGCGTGTCTGCAGTGGTCACGATCGATTCCCACACTCCCTGAACAATAGCTTGGCCCATCGACGGCCCCATGGCCATCGTCATAGACCATCACCTTATTATGGCCTGTGTCGGAGAATTCTACAAGAACCTCTTGGACGGGAGGACGGGCCATGATTGAGCGGCTGTTGATCTTCGATTTGGACGGGACGCTGCTGGATGCCCACGGCGCCGGCCACGCGGCCATGGAGGCGGCGTTTCGGGAAGTGTACGGCGTCAGTGGTCACTTTGACCGGATAGACTTTGCGGGGCGCACCGACCCGGCCGTGCTGGAGGCCGCCGCGCAGGCGGCGGGGCTGGCCTGTCCGCCCGAGACGCGGCAGCGGCTGGAGGCCGCGATGGTCTCCGCGTTGGAACGCGTGGTGCGCACCACGCCGGTGACGGCCATGCCGGGGGCGCATGACCTGTTGGCGGGGATGCTGGCCGAGGGGCGCACCGCGCTCGCCGTGGGCACGGGCAATGTGGAGGCGGGGGCGTGGATCAAGCTCAAAGCGGCGGGCCTGGCTCACTTCTTTCCCGTGGGCGGCTTTGGCAGCGACGCCGTCGACCGGGCCAGCATGCTGGCGGCCGCCCTGCGACGGGCGCAGACGCACTATGCGCTGGCGGCCGTTTCCGCCGCGGCGCTGGGGGATACGCCGCGGGACGTTGAGGCGGCCCACGCCAATCACATCGGGGTGGTGGGGGTGGCCACGGGGCAATACCCCATCGCGCAGCTGGAGGCGGCGGGGGCGGACGCGGCGGTGGCGGACCTGACCGATGCCGACGCGGTGGAGAAGGCGGTGGCGCGCGCGCTGGCCCACGGATCCTGACGGGGTCGGCCCCCGTCGCGGCCGCCGGCGAGGCACGCCTGGGCCTTGGACCGGTCGGCCAGCCGCCGGATCCAAGCCGGCGGCGAGCGGAGGGAGGGGTGGCCCGCCGCGACCCCAGCCGGCAGGCGGGCGGGGTCGTGGGATCGGGGGAGCGCACGGGGACGATGGGCGGTGCCGCCTTGCGCCGACCAAAATCCCACGGGATCTCCGTGCGCGCCGCCAAAAGCTCCGGGGGGCCCCAGGTGTGTTGGGTCATGGAGATCACAGTGCAGGCGGGGGGAGGGACCTCAGCCGCCCGGGGAGGCGAAGCGAGTGTGGACGCAGAATTGGGTGGTGGGAGCGGGGGCGGCTCACGATGCCCGGGAGGCGGTGGTTCAGCTGCTGGCGAGGTGGACGCCGGACGGGCAGGAGGCGGCGGCGGTCGGGGAGGTGCGCGCTTTGACGGGCCCCGATGAACTGGCTCTCGGAGACCAATATGTCGAAGAGTTGCGGGACATCCGGGAGTTGGCGGCGAAGACGCCCCGGGAGTCGCTGGCGCGCCGATTCGCTTTGCTGCGCCAGCGTCCGGTGGGCATTCCCCCACGGCCCGGATGGGTGGTGGCGGGCGGCGATGGGCCGCGCAGTCCGCGCCCCTTGGACTGGACGGGGCGCCATGGCCCTCGATGGGTGGTAACCGTGGAGTGGCCCGGGTCTCCACCCGAACTGCCGGGACCATCCGATTTGCCCTGAGTGATGAGCATCCGAAGCGAGGTGAGCGACGTGGCCGACGACAGGCCGAAGGACAGTGGCGGCGCAACCGATCCAGGGGGCCTGGGGGTGCGGGAGCTGAGCGCCGCCATGGCGGCGGGGACGCTGACGTCTCAAGAATTGGTGCTGCAACTCTGGGACCGCATCGGGCGCTGGGACCAGGCCGGTCCCCGACTGAATGCGGTGGCGGAACTGAATCCCGATGCCCTGTTCTGGGCGGAGGCGCGGGACGAGGAGCGCCGTCGGGGTGTGATTCGAGGACCGTTGCACGGGATCCCGGTCCTGCTGAAGGACAATATCGGAACGGCCGACAAAATGCACACGACGGCCGGCGCCCTGGCCCTGGAAGGCGTGTACGCCCCGCAGGAGGCGCCTTTGGTCAAACGGCTCCGGCGGGCGGGCGCGATTATCTTCGGCAAGACCCATCTCACGGAGTGGGCCAACTTCATGACCCACCACATGCCGAACGGGTACAGCGCGCTGGGCGGTCAGGTGCTCAATCCCTACGGACCGGGCCGCCTGGATGTAGGCGGCTCCAGTTCCGGATCGGCGGCTGCGGTCGCCGCCGGGTTCGCGCCTCTGGCAGTGGGCACCGAGACGTCGGGGTCCATCCTGAATCCGTCCAGCAACAACAGCGTGGTGGGCATCAAACCCACGGTGGGGGCGGTGAGCCGCCGCGGCATCATTCCCATCTCGCACAGCCAGGACACGGCCGGGCCGATGGCCCGCACCGTGTATGACGCCGCGCTGCTGCTGCAGGTGATGGCGGGACCTGACCGTCACGATGCGGCCACCTGGACCGGCCGGTGGGATGAATCTCCGCTGGATGCGGCCCGCCCGGGATCTCTGGCGGGCATGCGCCTGGGCGTGCCGCGGGGCGGCTTCTACCGATACATCGACGAGTCCGGCATGCATCTCATGGAGGCGGGGCTGAAGGCGCTGGTCGAGCTCGGCGCGACCATCGTGGATCCTGTGCCCATGAGCCATGCCGAGGAGATGCGCGATGTCATCGTGCTGCTGTACGAATTCAAGACCAATCTGAACGCCTATTTGAGCCGTCTCGCGCCCGGATCCCCGGTGCACAGCCTCACCGACCTCATCCGCTTCAATCGCGAACATGCCCGCCAGGCGCTGCGGTATGGTCAAGTCATCTTGGAGCAGGCGCAAGCCCTGTCGGGAAACCTCACCGAGGTGCGCTACCTGGAGACCCGCGCCCGAGACGTTCGACTCGCGCGTCGCGGCGCCATCGATGCCGTCTTGGAGCGGTTGTCGCTGCAGGCGCTGGTGTTTCCCGCCAGCAGCGGCGCGGGGATCGCCGCCAAAGCCGGCTATCCGTCCGTCACGGTGCCGGCGGGCTACGGCACCGACGGACGGCCCTTTGGCCTGACGTTCACCGGCACCGCGTTCAGCGAGCCGCGGCTCATCCGCATCGCCGCGGCGTTCGAGGCGGCCACGCAGGCCCGCCGCCCGCCGCCGCTGGGCTAGGGAAGAGATCGCGATCCGCGCGCGGGCGCCGTCAAGAATGGAGGAACCGTGATGCAGGCTATCGTCTTGCATGAGTTGGGTGGACCCGAGAAGCTCCGGTGGGAAGAGGTGCCCGATCCGGTTCCCGGGCCCGGTGAGGTGCTGGTGCGTTTGAAGGCCGCCGCGCTCAACCGGCGTGATGTGTATGCCCGCCTGGGCCAATATCCGGGGATTCGCCTGCCCGGGATTCCGGGATCCGACGGCAGTGGCGTCGTGGCGGGCCTGGGCGCCGGCGTGGTCGGATGGGCGGACGGCCAGGCCGTGATCATAGACCCGAGTCTGCACTGGGGACCCAATCCCCGGTACTACGGCGACGGGTTCTCCATCCTGGGCATACCGGTCAACGGCACGTTCGCCCAATACGTGGTGGTGCCGGCGGAGAATGTGTACCCCAAGCCCGATCACCTCTCCTGGGAAGAGGCGGCGGCCCTGCCGCTGGCCGGCGTCACCGCCTATCGGGCCCTGTTCACCCGGGGACGTCTGCGTCGGGGCGAGACGGTGTTCCTCCCCGGCATCGGCGGCGGTGTGGCGCTTACCGCCTTGGCCATGGCCGTGGCTGCGGGCGCCCGGGTCTACGTGAGTTCCAAGAGTTCCGAAAAGCTGGACCGGGCCATGGCCATGGGGGCGGCCGGCGGGGTGCTGTACACCACGGAGGGATGGGCGCGGGCTCTCAAGGCTCAGGTGGGAGCGGGATTCGACCTGCTGGTGGACAGCGTCGGCGGGGACACCTTTGCCCAGTTGGTGGCCTTGGCACGCCCGGGCGCCCGCATCGTCGTGTTTGGCGCCACCGCCGGGCCCGTCAACAACCTGGTGATGCCGCGGCTCTTCTTCAAGCAGCTGGACGTCCGCGGGTCGACGATGGGGAGCCCCGTGGACTTTACCTCCATGCTCGCCTTCGTGACCGAGCATCAGCTGCGGCCCGTGATTGATCGCGTGCTGGCGCTGGAGGATGTCGGAGAAGCGGAGGTATTGATGGAGCGGGGCGAGCTGTTTGGCAAGATGGTCTTTCGCATTCCGGGGGTGTAGCTCCCTCCGGGGCCGGAAGGAGCACGGGTTCGGGGGCCGGCTGGGGGATCGGATTTGGATGGGTCAGGGCCGGGCGCGCCGCGAACGCGCCCGTCTCGACCGTCCCCCGCCGTGATGAGCCGCCCGGTGCTCGGCGCCCATGAGGCCCCGGTCGTGGCTGGGGCGGCCCTATGCCGAGGGGCGATCCATCCGGCGCTGCCACCACCACACGAGTTTGGCCAGGACGGGCCGGCGGATGCGGTAGTGGCGCCGCCCCAGGGTAATCACCGGTGGGCGCCGTCGCGCCCGCGCCGTATCGAGGTCAATGAGGGCCAATACCGCCACCTCCACCGGAAGTCGAACTGATGTTCCAATCATACCGCCAAAACCTTCGGCGGGCAAGCGGGGCGGCAGGGATTGACGCGGTCGCGCGGAAGTTTCCGTGAGTCGGGCCCATCACCCTGTTAAAATTGGGAAAGACTGCCGCCTGCGGACGGCGGCAAAGGGGATGAAACTATGGGAGTACCCAATCCGGGTGTGCAATACGTGCTGAGGCTTTCGCTGCGGCGCGACCGGGTGGAATTCAGCCAACTGCTGCACGCGGTGGAACGCCATGGCGGCGACGTGGTGGCGCTGGACTTGGTGCGTTCGGAAGACCAGTTGACCGTGCGGGACCTGACCATCGTCATGCCGCAGGCGGACGCCATGCCGCGGCTGGAAGAGGAGTTGCGGGGCCTGCCCGGCGTCGAGGTGGAGTATGTCTCCGATCGCACCTTTCTGATGCACCTGGGCGGAAAGATTGAGATTCAGCCCCGGGTCCAGGTCAAGAACCGGGAGGACTTGTCACATGTGTACACCCCGGGTGTGGCCAAAGTGGTGCAGGCTATCGCCGACGATCCGTCCAAGGCCTTTCAGCTGACGGCCAAGCGCAATATGGTGGCCATTGTCAGCGACGGGACGGCCATTCTCGGCCTGGGCAACCTAGGCCCGCTGGCCGCGCTGCCGGTCATGGAGGGCAAATCGGTTCTGTTCAAAGTCCTGGCGGGCGTGGACGCGTTTCCCCTGTGTCTCGACACCACCGACGTCGATGGCATCGTGGACACCGTGGTGCGGATTGCTCCGGCCTTCGGGGGCATCAACCTCGAGGACATCGCCGCCCCCCGGTGCTTTGAAGTGGAACAGCGTTTAAAAGAGCTCTTGGATATTCCGGTCTTTCACGATGATCAGCACGGCACGGCCATCGTGATTTTGGCCGCGCTCATCAATGCGGCCAAAGTGGTGCAGAAGGACCTGAGCAGTCTGAAGGTGGTCGTCTCCGGCGTCGGCGCGGCCGGCACGGCCACGACCGAGCTGCTGCTGGCGGCCGGCATCTCCGACATCGTGGGATGTGACAAGGACGGGGCCATCCGCCGCAATCACGTGTATCCGGAGCGGCCCTCGTGGACGCGCTACGCGGCCATGACCAACCCCCACGACCGCCGTGGCTCGGTGAAGGAGGTTCTGCACGGCGCCGACGTTTTCATCGGCGTCTCGGCCGGCAACGTCCTCCAACCCGAAGATCTGCGCGTGATGGCCCGAGACCCCATCGTGTTTGCGATGGCCAATCCGGTGCCTGAGGTGGATCCCGACCGCGCCCAGCAGTTTGCCCGGGTGGTGGCGACCGGGCGGTCCGACTATCCCAATCAGGTCAACAATGTGCTGTGCTTTCCGGGATTGTTCCGCGGGGTGCTGGACGCCCGCGCGCGCGACATCACCCGCACCATGAAACTGGCCGCCGCCCACGCCTTGGCGGCGGTGGTGATGCCGGACGAGTTGGCGGCGGACTATATCATTCCCAGTGTGTTCAATCGCCGCGTGGTGGATGCGGTCGCCCTGGCGGTCGTGCATGCGGCCGAAGCCGAAGGCGTCGCCCGCCGGGTTCCCACCCGTCTGAACACGCGCTGACGCCGCCTAGCGCACTGCAAAAGCGGAGGGTAGTCCCTCCGCTTTTCTTCTGCCCTCTATTGGTGGAGATGACGGGATTCGAACCCGTGACCTCCGCGATGCGAACGCGGCGCTCTCCCAACTGAGCTACATCCCCAATATTTTGGCCGTCCGACCGTCGTCGGGCCGGTCACACCTTCGCACGGCGCGCCTGAGGTCGATGACGTCCACCCCTGCAGTCTACCGCATCAATCGGTCGGCCACAAGACGGAGCGCCCTGGCCGTTCGCCGATAAACAGGCGTAATTGTTGGACGCGGCCGGCAGGACTTCGTATGCTGGCGGAGAATAGTGGGTCAAAGTGGGGACAAGTGGGGAATGGAGGTGAGGCGGATGCTCATCGGCGAGTTTGCCCACGCGCTGGATGAAAAAGGCCGTCTCACCATGCCGGCCAAATTTCGGGACGAATTGGGCCCCCGCTTTGTTGTGACCATGGGGCTGGACGGTTGCTTGGCGTGTTACGCGCCGGCGGAATGGGAACGCTTGACCGATCGCCTGAAGCAACTGCCGATGACGAGTCGTGACGCGCGCGCGTTCGTCCGCATGCTGTTGGCGGGAGCGACCGAGGTGGAGCCGGATCGGCAGGGCCGCATTGTGTTGGCCCCGCGACTGCGGCAGGCGGCGACGATTCGGGACAACGCCGTGGTGGTGGGCCTCAACACGCGCGTGGAAATTTGGGCCGCCGACCGGTGGGAGCAGTATCAGGCGGCGGCTCAGGACACTTTTGAAGCGACGGCCGAAAAGCTGGTGGATTTGGGCTTATGACGGGACAAGTGGATTTGCATCATGAGCCTGTGCTGCTGGAGGCGGTCCGAGACCTGCTGGTCACGGGCGGCGGATGGTACGTGGACGCCACCGTGGGCAACGGCGGGCATGCGGCCGCCATCTTGGACCAGCGGGACGACATCCGGCTGCTCGGCGCGGACCAGGATCCGGCCGCGCTCCGTCGCGCCCGTCTGGTGCTGAGCCGCTTCGGGGATCGGGTGCGGCTTACGCGGGAAAATTTTCGAACCATTGACCAGTGGGTGCCGGAAGAGTGCCGGCCCGTCCGGGGCATTTTGTTCGACTTGGGCGTCTCGTCTCCTCAGCTGGACGATCCCGCCCGGGGCTTCAGCTATCAGGTGGACGCCCCGCTGGACATGCGCATGGACCCCGACGGCGAGCGGACCGCCTTTCGCGTCGTCAACATGGCATCGGGACCTGAACTCACCCGCATCCTGCGCGAATACGGCGAAGAGCGATGGGCCAGCCGCATCGCCCAATTCATTGTCGACGCCCGCCGCCGCGAGCCCATTCGCACCACCGGCCAACTGGTGGAGGTCATCAAGGCGGCCATACCGGCGTCTGCGCGGCGCACCGGCGGGCATCCCGCGCGGCGCACCTTTCAAGCCTTGCGGATGTGGGTCAATCAAGAGCTGGAGTGCTTGGAAGAGGGGCTGGAGGGAGCCCATCGCCTGCTGGCTCCCGGCGGTCGCGTGGCGGTGATCGCGTTCCATTCCCTGGAGGACCGTCTGGTCAAGCAGCGATTTCGCGCGTGGGCCCTGGCGGGCTCGGGCCATGTGCTGACCCGCAAGCCGGTCGGGCCCACCGCAACGGAAACGGCGGCCAATCCGCGCAGCCGGACGGCCAAGCTTCGTGTCTATGAAGCGTGAGCGGCGCGAAACCCTCCGGTCGGCATACACCGCGCCCCATCGCGGCACGAGCCGTGATAGGGGTTCCGAAACGGGACCACCGGACGGCCGCCCCGCTCAGAGTTTGACGGATTCAGCGTCGGTGTCCGGTTCTTAAGGAGGACGTTATGGCATTACCGAACGAGGCAGCACAACGGCGTCCCAGTCCATCCTCGATGCAGCTGGCCGCGGCGGTGGAACGACAGCTCAGGCCGCGTCCCGCCGCGGTGCGTCCGCGCAGACGGGCTGCCGTCATCGGTTTGGTGGCGACGGTCGCGCTGTTGTGGGGACTGGGCCTGGCCGGGTCCCTGGCCGGCGCCATGATGGCCAGCGAAGGATTCCGCGTGGATGCGCTGCAACAGGAACTGACGACCGCGCAACGGCAGCAGCAGCGTCTGGCCGGCCTCCTCGCGAGTGCCACCACCATCACCCGGTTGAACCAGGACGCCACCCGTCTCGGTGTGCCCCTGTCGCCGCTGGTGGTGGCCGATCCTGCTCCCGCCCGCCTGGCCCCGGCGCCGCGCCGCGGCGCGCTGGCGTCTCTGATGGCCCGCATCGGCCTCTTCTGGAGTCGTGTCAAGCGCCTGGAGGCGGGGCTCGCCCGATAGCGGCGCACCCCGGCCGGTTCTCTGGTCCGATGCCTGTCTCATAACCTGGGAGAGAAGACAGCCGAGGTTGAGACAGACGCGGGGGTGGGCCGGTGTTGGAGCGAACCCCTCTGAAGATGCGGCGCCGGTCCTTCTTGGCCCTCATGGGCCTGCTGGCGTTCGACGGTCTCCTGCTGGGGCGCACGGTGTATGTGCAAGGCATCTGGGCCGGCCGGCTTCGCCGCCTCGCCGAGCAAGCGCATCTGCGCGGTGTGCCGCTGGCTCCCCTGCGCGGCGCCATCCTGGCTCAGCACGGACGCGTGCTGGCCGAGAGCCATCACGTGTATTCCCTGTACGCCGTGCCCGTGCAGGTGGCGCATCCCTCCGAGGAAGCCGTTCTGGTGGCCGGGATCGTGGGGCAGCCGATCGGCGCGGTGGAGGCGCGGCTCCGGCGGCGATTGGGGTTCGTGTGGGTCAAGCGCCGGCTCAGCGCGGCGCAGGTGGAGGTGCTGAAGAGTCAGACGGCAGCCCTGCCGGGCCTGCATCTCGTGCCGGAGGCGACACGATGGTATCCGCAGGGAGCCCTGGCCGGCGCCGTCGTGGGGTTCACGGGCATTGACAATCAAGGACTGGCGGGATTGGAGTATACGTATAATCGGGTGCTGACGGGCCGCCGGGGATGGATTCTGCGCGAATTCGACGTGGCCGGACGCCCCATTCCCCGGGCCAGCTCCCGTGTGGACCCGCCGGTGACGGGCAGCACCCTCGTTACCACCCTGGACCTGAACATTCAGGCCATGGCCGACCAAGCGGCCGAAGAGACGCTGCGCCGTCACTCGGCCAAGCGCGTCATGATTCTGGTGATGGAACCGGAGACGGGAGGCATCTTGGCGCTGGCCAATCACCCCGGGTTCAATCCCAACGTCTACCGGCAGTACGGTCCCGCCGCGTATCGTGATCAAGTGGTGTCGGACGCCATCCCTCCCGGCTCCATTTTCAAGCCGGTGACGCTGGCCTCGGCATTGGAGAGCCGCGCGGTGGGCCTGGAGACGGGTTTTTATTGCCCGGGCTTCAAAATCGTGGCCGGCCGGCGCGTCAACTGCTGGCGCCGCGCCGGTCACGGAGCGGAGAGCCTCGGCGCGGTCGTCCGCAATTCCTGCAACGTGGGCTTTATGGACATGGGCCTCGCGTTGGGTCTCGACCGTTTCTACGACTATCTGCGCCGCTTTCGGGTGCTGGGACCGACCGGCGTCGACCTGCCGGGCGAAGCCAGGGGCATCACGCCGCCGCGGCGCCGGGCGACGGCCCTGGATCTGGCGGTGATGGCGTTCGGGCAAACGCTCACGGTCACGCCCCTGGCGCTCCTGAATGCCGTCAGCGCGCTGGCCAACGGGGGGACGCTGCGCGTGCCCCATCTGGGAGCCGAGGTCATCGCGCCCGGCGGCGGGACTCCACGGCGTTTGTTCGTCAACAGCGGCCATCGCGTCGTGCAGCCGTGGGTGGCCGCGGCGGTGCAGCGGATGATGGCGAGTGTGGTCTTGCGCGGCACCGGCAAACTGGCGCGGGTTCCCGGCTACCAAATTGCAGGAAAGACGGGCACGGCTCAGAAAGTGGTGGGCGGACGGGTTGTGGACGGCGTGTACATCTCGTCGTTCGTGGGGTTCGGCCCGGTGCCGCACCCGCGGGTGGCGATCCTCTGTTCGGTGGATGAGCCGCAGGGCGCCTACTACGGGGGACAGGTGGCGGCGCCGGTGGTGGGCAGGCTGCTGCGCCACATCTTTCACTATTGGCGCCTGCCGCCCACCGAACGGGTTAAGCCGCCCCCGCGGGGTGAGGCGGCCATCGTTCCCAACCTGGTCAACCTGAACCCGGAGGAGGCGCGCCAGGATGCGGCCGCGTTCGGATTTTCCGTGCGGTTTCAGGCGGCGGGCCCGGTGGTGGTGGACCAGTCGGTGTCCTACGGGGCGTATCGGCCGGCGGGAGACGTGCTGACCTTGACCTTGGGTTTCGCCCCCCGCATCTACATGGACTGGGTGGCGGTTCCCAATCTGGCCGGACTGTCCGTCCGGCAGGCCCGGCGGGTGGCGTTCGACATCGGCATCAATTTGCATGTTGAAGGGAATCTGGATGGGCGTGTACAGTGGCAAGAGTGGCCGGAAAACCAGGAGGTGCGCGCCGGCGTTACCATGACCGTGGGGGCCATCTAGGCGGCGACGCGGGCGGCCAACGGCGCGGAGCCGGGACTGGGTTTGAACTGCCAAAGAAATGAGGGTGCGGTCTCGGCCATGAAACTGTCGCAGTTGGCGGAAAAAGTGGGGGCGGAGGTGCGCGGCGACGCGGACATCGTGGGGATCACCTACGATTCGCGCCGAGCGCGAAACGGGGACCTGTTCTGCGCCATCCCCGGGTTCCGCACCGATGGCCATCGCTATGTGGAGGATGCGCGTCGGCGGGGGGCGGTGGCCTGCCTGGTGGAGCACTGGGACGCGGTGCCGGCGGGAATGCCGGCGATGGCGGTGCGTCAGGCGCGGGCCGCCACGGCGCGGGTCGCCGCGGTATTTTTCGGGCATCCCAGCCATCAGCTCTGGATGGTGGGCGTGACCGGCACCAACGGCAAGACCACCACCACGCACTTGATCCGGACGATCCTGGAGCAGGCGCTGGGAATGCCCACGGGTCTGATGGGCACGGTTCACACCCTGATGGGCAGCAACGAGTGGCATGAGGACCGCACGACGCCGGAGGCCCCCGACCTGCAGGCCACGCTCCGCCAGATGGCCGACTTTGGCATGCAGGCCGTGGCCATGGAGGTCTCGTCGCATTCCCTCAGTCTGCACCGGGTGGATGATGTGGCCTATGATGTGGGCGTGTTCACCAATCTGACGCAGGACCACCTCGACTTTCACCATGATTTCGAAGACTACTTTGGCGCCAAGGCCCAACTCTTCGAACGGCTGGGAGCGGGTCCCGCCAAAGGGCCCCGAGCGGCCATTCTCAACGCGGACGACGCTTGGGCGGGGCGGTTGGTGGGGCTGACCCGCGTGCCCATCATCAGCTACGGCCACGCCCACCCGGCCGACGTGCGGGCGGAAGCCGTGCGCCTGGGACGGGACGGGGCGCATTTCACGGCGGTGCTGCCCAACGGGGACCGGGCGGCCGTGCACCTGACGCTGTCGGGGCGCTTCAATGTGTCCAACGCCCTGGCCGCCATGGCGGTGGGCTATTTGCGCGGGCTGAGCGCCGAGTCCATGGCGGGGGCGCTGGCAACCCAGCCGGGAGTGCCGGGGCGCTTTGAGGCGATTCATTGCGGTCAGCCCTATGGGGTGGTGGTGGACTACGCCCACACGCCGGATGGGTTGGAAAACATGCTGACGGCTATCCGCGAGTTCGTGCGCGGACGCGTCATCCTGGTCTTTGGCGCGGGCGGCGACCGCGATCAGGCCAAGCGAAGTTTGATGGGCGCCGTGGCCGGCCGCCTGACCGATCTCACGGTGTCGACGGTGGACAATCCCCGCAGTGAAGACCCGGAGGCCATCGCGACGCAATTTGAGGCCGGCATCGCTCAGGTCGGAGGACGATTCATTCGGGAGATGGATCGACGCCGCGCCATCGGCTTGGCGCTGGATGAGGCCAGGCCTGACGACCTGGTGTTGATTGCCGGCAAGGGTCATGAAAACTACCAAATCTATCGCGACCACACGGAGCACTTCGATGACCGCGAGGAGGCCCGCGCCGCGCTGGCGGAGCGGGGATTCCCGTGTCGATGACCTGGGCGCTCGGGGATTGGGTCAGCGCGGCCGGGGGGCGCGTGCCGCCGGGTGCCGAGACCCTCCGCGTGGACCGGCTGGCCGTGGACAGTCGGGACGTGCGGCCCGGCACCGTCTTTGTCGCGCTGCCGGGCCGGTTTGGACACGGCCGCGCCTACGCCGCGGATGCCGCCCGGCGCGGCGCCGCGGCGGTCCTGCTGCAGGCGCCGCCGGTGGACGACATCCCCTGTTGGGTCCATGACGACCCGCTGCAGGCGATGGCCGCCGTCGGGCGCCTGTGCCTCGACCGGGTCGGGTGTCGCGTCGTAGGGGTGACCGGCAGTGTGGGCAAAACGTCCACCAAGACGCTGATTGCGGCGGTGCTGCAGGCGCGGTTTCGCGTGCAGGCCGCGCCGCGCAACTACAACACGCGGATTGGGCTGCCCATCGCGCTGACCGGGCTCGAGCCCGACACGGAATGGTTTGTGGCGGAGATGGCCATGCGGGCGCGGGGCGAAATCGCCGAGCTGGTCACGATCGCTCGCCCGGCGGTGGCCGTCCTGACCAACATCGGTCCCGCGCACCTGAGTGAACTGGGAAGTCTGGAGGCCATTACGGAGGCCAAGGCGGAGATATTGGCCGGCCTGCCCGCCGACGGCATCGCGGTGCTGAATCGGGACGACGCCCGCATTGCCGGTCTGGCGGCGCGTGTGCCCGGTCGGGTGGTGTTCTATGGACGGGAGCCGGCCGACGTGGCGGTCGCCCGGGTGGAGACGGGTCCGGGCTTCGTGGCGTGCGACCTCCGGGATGCCGGCGGGACGGCTCGCGTGCGCATTCCCTGGGACGGAGCCTTCCAGGCCGCCAACATGGCCGCGGCGGCGGCCGTGGGTCGGTCGCTGGGCTTGTCGTGGGACGAGGTGGCCGCCGGCCTGGCAACCGTGTCGTCCGATGCGGCTCACTTTCGGCGGCGGACGCTGGGCACCCTCATCTTGCTGGACGACACCTACAACGCCAGCCCCGCCTCGATGGAGGGAGGGCTCCGCGTCCTGGCGGCCGAACCCGGGCGCCGGGTGGCCGTCCTGGGCGATATGCTGGAACTGGGGGCGGTGGAGGAGGCGGCGCACCGGGACGCCGGGGCCACGGCCGCCAC
>DAHVOH010000005.1 GCA_027318915.1 Clostridiales bacterium | reverse complement strand
CGCCGACACACGCCATCCCCTGGGCGCCCACCCGTGGGCGCGGGTGCCTGGCCGGCCGGCGCCGCACACCGGGCCCCGGGTCTCTCCGGGGCGCCGGCGCGGGGTTCGGGGCCCATTGACGGCCCAGTGAATGGCCCGACGGTCGATCCGAGTCCGTCCACGCGGCGCCGATGGGCGCCGGCGATGCCCAAAAACCGGATGGCCCCGGCCCCGGCGGATGGAGTCCGGGCGCTCGCCTCGGGCCCTGCTTGATCGAAGAGCAGATGACGCCGTGCCGCAGCGCCGGCTCGTGCCGTCCGGGCCATCCCCGGGTCCGCCCTTGTCCGGGACGGAGCAGCCGGCCCCCGACCGGGCGGCGATGGGCGGGGGAGAGCCCCGCCGCGAAGCGACCCGGTGGGGGATGGGGGCGGCCTCTTGATGCGGACCCGCCGGGATCAGCCTCCCGAACAGGGACGCGGGCCGCGATCGGCACCCGTTTCGTGTGGGGGAGCGGGCCGTCAACTGGAGCGGTCGGTCAGGTCGGCGGCGAGGTCTGGGAGCGGCGTGCGTCCTTCGTGGCACCAGGTCCGCGTGCGGTGGTCGTGGGGATGAAACATGAGGATCTGCAAGTCGGGCCGCCAGAAGGGCTCCGACACGGCGACGCGAAAGGCCAGCACACCATAGCGCGCATGGGCGACCCGCACCGGCGCGCCCGACAAATCGGCGGGCGCCAGGGCGTGACGGCCCGCTCTCTCCCAGAGTGCCCCGACATCCGGGTCCTGGCTCAGGACCGTCTCGCGGAACCGGGCCGTCCACGGTTCGCCGGCGGCATAACGGAGCACGCCCAAGTGCCAGCGGAGGAGTCGCAGACGATCGCGGGTCTCCAACGGCGACGCCTTGTCCAGAACCCACAGCACCAAATTGTCGGTGTGCCGGCATTGAGCGCTCCACAGCCGATCAAAGAGAGGGTTGGCGTACCGGACTGTTCCGGCGGGATCCATGACGGCCACCGGGTGCGAGGAAGAGGTTGCCAGCCACTCGTCCAAGCGCGGCGGCAAGGGCAGATCGGGCCGAATCAAGGGGGCGTAACCGGACTGCAGGAGCCAGTCGTTGACTTCGCCCGTCACCAGCGGAACGGACAGCACTTCGGCCAAACGAACCAACGTGCGGCGCGGGAGCTGCACGAAGAGGCCACGTTCGATGCGGGAGACCTGCTTCTGGGAGAGGGGGATCCTGTCCGCCAGTTCGGACTGGCTCATGCCATTCTCTTCGCGCAACGTTCGGATGCGGTCGCTGATCACGAAGCGTCGGCCCCCTGTTTCCTCTGTGGATTTGCTGAAGAGTTCCCCGAAGTGGAGGGAATTTCCTGCTTGACCCCGCAAATTCGTGCAGACGCTGTCGAAAAAGGTTTTCGCCGCCTAGCCCGGTTTGCGCCAGCGGGTCCATTGCAGCGGGGTTGACATCTCGCCGCCGTAGCCACGCTGCAGAAGGTAGCGGCCTCGCCCCACCAGGTCCTCCGCCAGGTCAATGCGGGCTTGATAGGGCATCTGGTCGAGAGTGGCGCGGTAGATTTGAAACTGCAGCATCACGCGAACCGTCAGTTCCGTGTGGCTCAGGTCCAAGCGGGTGTCGAACTCGCGTCGGTCGACCGGAAGAAATCCGGCCGCCGTCGCCCAGTGGGGGACGTCATCCGGCTCGCACAAGGTCACGTCGCCGTAAGACGGCTCCTTGAGCGCCTTGAACCACCGTGTGACCAAAGGAGACTGCAGAGACGGCATCGGGAGCGGCACGCCCACCGTCAAACAGGCGCCGGGTTTGAGCACGCGGTACGCCTCGCTGAACGCCAGCGCCCGGTCGGTGTACTGAAAGACGGCGAAGCCCAACACGCTGTCGAACGATTCGTCGGGGAAGGGCATGGATTCCGCCACGCCCTGCACAAAGCGCACGTTGCTCAGATGGGCCGCCTGGCATTTGGCCAGCGCCCGTTCGGTCATGACCCGCGAGGGATCGAGACAGGTGAGCTGGGCCGGGAAGATGTGGCACGCAAGGCCCGCGTCGACGGTCAGGGCGCCGGTGCCCGAGCCGATCTCCAAAACCTGAGGACCGGTCGGCTGAGCGTAGTGGACGAACTCGGCTCGCAGAGCGCGAAAGTCGGGCAGGAGGGTGTCGGTCACCTCATCCAGGTCGCCCAAACCGGCAAATTGCGCCACCATCAACAGCCGGGAGCGCATGCGGGCGTAGCCCGTCGATTCCCACAGGTTGCGCGCCTGGTGCCAGGCTTGATGCCCGCGGCGGGTGAGGCGGACCCAACGCACGCCGTCTTCCGTAAAGAGCTCGTAGTGGCCCAGGGCCAATCCGGTGACCAGCTCCAAATCCAAGGGGCGCTGGACCCACGGGCGATGGAGCCGGCCGGAGACAAAATCGTCCTCCCGCATGCGGCGGTAAAAACGGACCGCCATCAGATTTTCCACCGGGGCTGTCCATCCGTAAGCCAGAATCAGCGACGCCAGGCCGCCCTCTCGCACCAGCAACTTGACGCGGCGCTCGGCATCGCTGACCAGGGAGGGCAGCAGCGCGGTTCGGCCATACTGCAGATACGCGTCGAAGGCCGCCGACGAGAGCAGAACCTCGCGGACGGCGACCTCCACCTGGGCCCCGGTGAGCGGCCAGGGACCCAGCATCGAGCGATCGATGGGCTCGGCCAGAATTTCATCCGTGGTTCGGTCGACCTTTTGCATCACGTCCGTGGCCAACGTGGCGTCTCCGTTGATGGACGCCAGCCAGGGATCGGTCACCAAGCCGTACTTGAGAAACAGCTTCAAGGCCGACTCCGAATGGGCTTGGAAGGACGATGAGGGGGGCGACAGCATGGGCGCGCTCCTGTCTCGATCCGGATCCGGGTTCCGCCGTCTCGGCCGCACAATCCGGCCACGCCGGCCGGGAATCCCTGTCTACAGGTGTATCAGGGACGGGCGTCGAGCGCCAGCCCCAAAGACCCTGGCGGATCGCGCCGTGCGGGCAAGGTCACGCCGAAGGCGAGGGGCCCGGTCGCTGGGCACGGTAGAGACGGCGTGACGCTACCGGTTGGCGAGGCCCTACCCAGGTACCGACCTCTCTCCGGCCGCTGCGGGTCGGCCCTCGCACTCCCGGGTACGGCGGCGGATGCGCCGGTGGGCATCGATCCGGGCACCGCCGGGGACGCCTCGCACTCCACGCCCGACGGCGCGTCCGCTCGATGGTGGCGTAGCGTGGCCATCGCTTCCCTGCAGCACGGATGGCCGCGTTGAGCGTGGAGGCTCCGGAGCCCCGTGAGGCGGGCGCACCGCCTGCCAAGACGCGCGACTGGGGGCCGCGAGACAAACGCGGCCCCGCAGGCTCGGGGAGGCGAATGTCGTCCGCATCCCGCTCTCCGCCCGGTCAAAGGCGCGGAGCCAGTTGCCGGGCCGCAATCTGCACGGGATCCCACACGTCGGAAAACGGCGGGGCGTAAGCGAGGTCGAGATCAATCAGGTCGGCCACCGTCATGACCGCGCTCAGTGCGGTGGCCAGCACATCGATGCGCTTGCCCGCGCCGGCTCCCCCGACAATCTGCCCGCCGAGGAGTCGACCGGATCCGCGTTCACCCCAGAGGCCGACGGTGATGGGCGCGGCGTTCGGGAGATAGCCGGGATGCGTGTGGGTCTCGATGCGCACGGAAAGGGCATCCAATCCCAGGGTGGACACATCCGTCGCGCCCAGACCGGTACGGGCCACTTCGGTGTCGCCGATCCGCGCGATGGCGGTGCCCACAATGCCGGGAAAATGAGCCGAACCGCCGGCGATGTTCAAGCCGGCCACGCGGCCCTGCTTGTTGGCCGTCGTACCGAGCGGGCGATACACGAACCGTCGTCCCACCAGGTCCCACGACTGGACGCAGTCGCCGGCCGCATACACGCCGGGCAGGGCGGTGGCCATGCGCGCGTCCACCTGAATGGCGCCCCGCACTCCCTGCGCAATGGCCGCATGGCGGACCAACTCCACGTCCGGTTCGACGCCGAGACCCAGCACCACCAAGTCGGCCGGATACCGGCCCCGGTCGGTGACGACCGCCCGTACGGAGCCTTGGCGGGTTTCGAAGGCCAACGCCGTCTCGTCGAGGCGGACGGTCACGCCCAACCGCTGGGCCGCGGCCGTGACCAGCTGGCCCAGCTCCGGATCCAGGGCGGGCATAAGCGCGGAGTGACGGTCGATGAGCGTCACGCGGCCGACGCGGCCGACCAGGTTGTCGGCCATCTCAATGCCGATGTAGCCCCCGCCGACAATCACCACGTCGCGGACGTCGGGCGCCTTTAGGGCGTCGCGGAGCGCTTTGCCCGACTCCAGGCTCTTGACTGCATAGATGCCGCGCGCGTCAATGCCCGGCAGGTCGGGCACGATGGGCAGCGCGCCGGTGGCCAGCAGCAGCTGATCATACGCCTCCGCCCGCGTCTGATGGGCCTCCAGATCACGGACCGTCACGCGCTGCGCCGTCAGGTCGATGGCTTCGACACGATGATGGATGTGGGCGGAGATTCCGGCGCGGGCGAACTGTGCCGGCGTTCTCGCCACCAGTTTGTCAATGTCGTCGACCAACTGGCCGACATAGTAAGGGACGCCTCACGAGGAGTACGAGGTGTATCCGCCCTGCTCAAAGGCCAAAATTTCGAGATCCTGACGGTGACGTCGAGCCTGGGAGGCGGCACTCATCCCCGCCGCGTCCGCTCCCACCACAATGAGACGCTCTTGCGCCATGGGGGACTCCTTTCTCCGCGGCGGTCGGTCAGCGAGCTTCCGGCTGGACGACCGGACCGCCCTCGCTTATTATGCCACGCCGCGTCAGAACGGCAGCGTCCAGCCCCAAGCGGTTCGCTGTCGAGAGCGCTGCGCCGCATACAAAGCTCCGGCTCCCGACAGCCGCAGGAGAAACGGAATGACGAAGACGGCCGGGATCGGAACCACCACCGCCAGGGCGGTGCCGAGCAGCGGGCCGGCCAAGCCGGCGACGCCCATCAAGGTGTTGGCCACCCCCATGCCCAAAATGCGATCGCCGCTTGGGGTGACTTCCATGAGCCGGAGCAGGAGCATCATATTGACGCCGGCGCCCATGCCGCCCCCCAGCATTTCGGCCACCAGAATGCCGGGCGGACCCGGATGAAACCAGTACACCAGCGGAACGAACGAAAGACCGAAGATGCTCAGGGGCAACGCGAGCCGCGGTCCGATGCGGGTGCCGATGCGTCCCCACCAGCGAGACGTCACGGCGGCCGACAAGGCGTTGGTGGCGGTGTACAGCGCAATCCAGAGATTGTTGGCATGGGCGACATCCACCTGGTAGCGCAGGATTAACGGCCAAGCCATCATCCAGCCCAGATAGAAGGGGAGGGTGGCTATGATGTGGCGGCGAAAGCGTCGGCGCTTCCAGAGGCGCCGACTGGCCTGCAGCAGGTGGGGCGGGAGCGTCTGCACCGGGGGGTCGCCGCGAAGCCGCGTGAAGAGAAAGATCTCCAAGCCGGCCAGCAGACACGCCGCCACGTCCAGCTCCGGATACCCGCTGACGCCGGGGGCGCGGGCGATCCACCACCCGCCCAACAGGACCGCCACGATGCCGAAGAGACTGGCCAGCATGGTGCGGGTGGCCATGGCCGGCCCGCGGATGGTGGGTCGGAGCAGTCCCGTGATGATGGCCTGCCAAGACACCAGGGAAATGGCTTGGGGCACATTCATAAGGCCAATGATGGCAACGAGGGTCAGCGCGGCCCAACGGTGGGGCAGCAGATTGACCACCGCCAGAGCGAGAAAGGCGGCCCGTGCCGCCATAAACAGCAGGGTGGTGAGCGTCCGGGCATGGCGCCGTGCCCCCACCCAGCGGGCCCCGAGCAGGGTGGATAGGGTCGTCGCCAGTGGGGGAAGCGCATTCAGCAACCCGATTTCCAGGTCGGTGCCCCCGAGACGAATCAGGTCGATGCCCAAAAACGGGGTGACCAAGCTCTGCGCGGCGTTTTGGGCGGCGCCGTGCAGCGCGTTGATGCGGACGTTGTGGGGTTCATCAGGCGGGATTTCCGATGTGGGATCGTCACCCTCATAGGTGGACATGTGATGTCTTTCGCGCTGGGCCGCGCCGGTTCCTGTTTGTTCGGGGAGCGACGCTGGGGAGCGCTCAGGCGGCAAAGGGAAGGGGGGATGCGCCGTGGATTCGGCACAGCTCGTGGTTCGGCCTGATCGGAGCGGCGGGTGCCGTGGGGAGCGGCTCGGCCATGATGGGCGCCTTGCTGGCGGCGGCTCTCGGCGTCGCCGACCATTCGACCGCGGGCATGATGGGCATAGTATCGGCCCCTGCGGTGTCAACGGCATCCCGCGGGTCGCCCGAACTCTTGGCCGTCCCGGTGGTCTTTCTCATCGCGGCCGTCCGGCGGACGCCCCGTTTGGCTCGGAGGGTGATCGGACTCGGCATCGCGGCGCTGCTCAGGCATGGGACCGGCATGCTGTGGAGGCGGTTTTTGCCGGGACTGGTCCTGGCCAGCGCGGGTGCCGCCCTAGCCCGGCGGGTCGCCCGGCGCCGATCTCGAGCGACCGGCGCCTCGACCCGGCCCGATGCGTTATGCGGTCACGGGGGTTACGCCGGCGAAGATCGAGGGATGAAACACCCCGCCGGCCATGACGACCCGTCCGTCGACCAGAATGGTCGGCATGCCGTAAACCCCGTTGTTGGCGGCCAGCATCCGCTCCCGCGCCGCTTCGTCCTCGGCCACGTTGAAGAACGTGAACGGGATGGCTCTCTGCGAAAGAAACTCTTTCGCCTCGATGCAGTCGCTTCAGGTGGAATTGCCGTAAATGATAATGTCGGCCATGGGACTCCTTTCCGGATGGTGGCTTGGCGCCGCATCATGTCAACGTGTATCGCAAGACACGATCATCATACAAGAGACGGCGGCGGTGTAAACGTGGCGGGTCCGTTCCGGCTCGACTCCGCCGACTGCCCCGAGAGGAGACGCGCCCGTGCCGGGCATGTCCGGACGTGACGAGACCGCTCTGCCGTCCGCGGCGGTCAGCGCCGCCTTTTATCACGACGTCGTGGTCCTGGCGCTGGCGGGCGGACTCTTTCTGCTCCTGTGGGCCGTTGCAACGGGGCCCCGCCTTCGGCCGGATCCGGACGGCGCATCGTCGTCGCATCGGGCGGTGGACCGGGTGCGCGTGCTCTGGCGGGTCGGGCTCGGCATCCTATGGGCGCTGGACGGCGTGCTGCAATTGCAGCCGATGTTCATCGGACACTTCATCGGCGGCGTGCTGCTGCCGCTGACGCAAGGACAGCCGGGGGCCGTCCTTGCGCTGCTGCGAGTGGGGGAGACCCTCTGGTCTTTCAATCCCGTGGGCTGGAATGCCGGGGCCGCCGTGCTGCAGATGCTGATTGCAGCCGCCCTGCTGACGGGCGGGGAGGGATCGCTCGGGCGGCTGGGACTTGGGCTCTCGGTCATCTGGGGCTTGGTGGTGTGGGTGTTCGGCGAGGGATTGGGGGGCGTGTTTGCCGGGGGGAGCCTGGTGGGCGGAGCACCCGGATCGGCCCTTCTCTACGCGGTGGCGAGCCTATGGATGCTGCAGCCGACCGCGTCTTGGTCACGCGAACGGACGTTCCGCTGGCTGTCCGGGTTGATGGGCGCGGTGTTCGTTCTGGGACTTTGGCTCCAGCTGTGGCCGCCCGCCGGCTATTGGGGTGCCGGACCGCTGGGGACATATTTGGCGGGCATGGCGGCGATGCCGCAACCCCTGTGGTTAAGCCGCCTCATCGCGGGCTGGGCTCAATCCGCCACAGTGCGCCCCATGGTCTGGAATGTCGCTGTCTCCGCCGTCCTGGCCATACTGAGCGCGGGGTGGATCCTGCGTCCGGCCGCCCGCTGGCTCTGGTGGGGGAGCCTCGCGGTGGTCGTCCTCCTCTGGGTGTTTGGAGAAGATTTTGGGGTGCTGGGTGGGATGGGAACGGATCCCAATACGGGTCCGGTGCTCCTCCTGGCCCTCATCTCCTGGAAGATAGTGGTCCCGGACCGTCGAGCGGGAGACGTTCGCGGTGGAGCACGGCTTGGTGCGGGTATGCGGCGATGGGCCGGACAATTGGGTGGCACCGTGGGTCGGTGATGTGGTCTTGCCGAAGGCGTCGACGGATCCCCCGAGACGGTAGGTGCGGCGCAAGCGGCCAACGCGGCGATGCGGACGTACTGGGCCGACGTCATCGCGCCGGGCCGTCGCGACCCGGCCGATGACGGGTCGAGCGCGCGGTTATCCCGCTGTTTTGGAGGTCTGGACGAGTTGGAGGTGGACGAACTGCTGCGCTCCGATTCTTCCGAGCAGAGCTCGGCCCGGTTGTGCCGTGAAGCGGTGAAGGTGAGTGGGGTGGAGATCGCGTGCGGCGGCGGTGCTCATCCCTGCCGGAGGGCTCGTTGGCGCGAACCGAGGGACGCGTCGGGATGACGATCTCGAGGATTGCTTGGACCCAGTGCCGCCGATGCGGTCAGCAATCATGCAAGCCCCTCCGCACTCATTCCCGCTATGCGCCGGACAACGGTTTTGGGTACACTCGTCGGGCGCGCGGCGGACCCGAAGGCGGGAACCGGGACGGCTGACGATGCACGGCGGCGGTCAACTGCTGAGGTGGGTTTCGGAGGCTGCGCGCCCTACGTTTCCCTGACCCCAATGCGCCGGCGTCAGCGGGGCCGCCCTCCCCGGTAACGCGGGGACGAGAGCATCGGGAGGAGGTGTCGCCCTTGGTGTTTCGGCAGGTCGAGGCGGCCGAGCGCTTTGACAGGTTGTGGCCGATTTTAATCGCCGCTGTGGGCAAGCCGGGGGCCGACCGCCACGGGCAGCTTCGCGAACAGTATCTGGCCCCTTCGCATCAACTGTGGGAGTTGCGCGACAATACGCGGGCGGTGGGCGTCATCGGCGTGCGAGTCGGTGATCCGGCGGAGATTACGCATATCGCGGTGGACCCGGAATATCGGGGCCGCGGATTTGGGTCCCGATTAGTCGCGCAGCTGCGCCAGAAGCATCCCGGCATCACCACATGGTGGGCCGAAACGGATGACGACGCGGTCGGCTTTTACCGACGCCTCGGGTTTGCCGTGGAGAGGCTGCCGCCGAAATACCCCAACGTGACCCGTTATCGCTGCACGTTGTCTTCGCTGTAGAGTAACGGCGGTGCGCGGCGTCTGCGGCGAGGCGCGGCATCCCGTTCACCCCGGGAACCAGACAGCGACAGTCTGTTGCTTCGGCCGCCGCGCATGCGGCTGCGACGGAACTAGCTGTTGCGCCTGGGGACCGTGAACCGGGAGACCTGGCGAAAGCCGCGGCCGGGGCTGACCTGTCCCCATAGGGGACTGATTTGCGGGCGCCATTTCGGGCAGCGCAGACAAAGCCTGGCGCGTTATAATGTCTGGTAAGGAATATTATGTCTTCTAAGAGCGGGGGATGGAAGGGGCTCGGTCTTGGCGGCTTTCGACCAGCGGTGCCGCGTTCTCGTTCTCTCCCGGTCGGTTCTGTGTGCAGGGCGGCGATACGCACGCAATCGAGCCACGATCCGTCTTGGCGAGCGGCCGGTGTGTTTCCGGCCGTTCGGCATGGCCGCCCTTGACGGATGCGCACGGGCGCCGGCTGCGTCCAAATGCCGATCGGGATTGATGCCGGGATCGGCGCGAACATGAGGGCTCCGGACGGAGGGCGTCGTTCGGGTCCGAACCTCGCGGGGTCAGCCGTTCTGCCGCGCGGCAACCGCGGCCCGGTTGGCCCGGGTGTGTCCCGGGATGGGTCGGAGGGGCGCGGCCAGGACTCGCACGAGGCGCGTATCAGGCGGCTCTTAGGCTTGCGTGCGGCCGGCCGACATCGAGGGAGGTTTCCGGAGGCTCGCTGGTGGCGGGATCCGGCTAAGAGATCCCGGCGATATAGTATAGCAGTGCCGCCATTGGTCCGGGGGATTGGTCCGCCGCTGCCCATTGCACCAGTTGTGCACAACGGGCATCGCGTCGGCCGAGAGTCTCCCATTGGTATTTCGGCTTGACGGCCCACCATCCGCGCATACGGAAGTGCGCGTCGACGGCGACGGTGAGTGTGATACCGTGCAGCCACCGCCATGCGCCGGGCTCCTCGGTGTCCAAGAGATTGCCCCAGAGGGTGGACAGGCGTTCGCGGATACCCTCTAACTCCTGCGATGACGGAGGCTCCGGACCCCTTGCCCAATACATGCGCGCCAGTGCCTGCAAGTCACGCCACGGTGCGTTGTCTCCGAACAGCAAGATCCCGTGGGCGACCATGTCCGTGACGGTACCGATGTTGCCGTGCCGCTCATAAGTCGAGACCGTTTCTTGATACCACGTCCATGGCGCTTGCATGGCTTCGACCCGCCATCCGTTCCACCGACGTCGGAGTCGTTCGAAGGAGGCGAACGGCCCGACGACCAACAGGTCGACGTCGCTGTGGGGACCCGCCCGCCCCGTGGCGTGAGAGCCGGTCAGCACCAGGGTCTCCAGAGCGGGATGGGCCTCCCGCATGACCTCGATGAGCGCCTCCCAGGGGGGTCCGGGAACAACTGACATGGCGGCTTGGCTCCTTTAACTGCAAGGGAATCGAAGAGCGGCCGAAAAGGTCACGCTCCCGGCACCGACCGACGTCTTCGTGCCCTGTCGACGGAGGGCTTTGCTGTCACCGGGCACATATTTTATCATGGGGCGGCATCACCGAGCGCCGTCCGGCCGGGTCGGCCGGGATCTGAGATGCCGCGGCGAGGCTCATCGGGATGGCCGGCATGTCTTCGGCGCCCTCTTCAACGGGCGGTCGCGCCCGATGACGAGCGGCGAACGTCTGAAGGCACCAGGCTTCTGCTGTTTGAGGAGAGGCGGCGCGGCGTGGCCTGTTCTCTGCCTTATTTGGTCTGTCCACCGCTGGCAACGGGCGGATATGCGTCGTGGTTCACCGATGCCGACGTCTTTCGACCGTACGTGGAATGGGTGGCCCGCCGACACCGCCTCCCCGCTCCCGGGCCTCTGGATGCCGGCGTCCCCGGTTCCCATCCGGTATTTGTGACCGGCGGAGGCTATGTCGTCAAGTTTTACGCGCCCCATTGGGGAGAGGACGCCCGGAGCGAACGGCGAGTCTATCGGCTGCTCTGCGCCGTCGAGCAAAGCCGGATTCCGCGACCGGCGTGGCGGGCGGCGGGCGTCCTCTTTCCGGGGGAGGACGATTGGCCCTGGCCCTATGCCGTTCTTGGCCGTGTCTCCGGACAGCCTTGGAGCATCGTGCGTGATCAAATGCGGCGACGGGATCGAGAATACATGGCTCACCGGGTGGGAGCGATGGTGCGTTGCCTGCATGACGTGGACTGGCACGGTCGCGGTCAGGAGCTGGCCGCCCAATCCTCGGATCGCCTCCTTGACCGTTGGCGCACGGCGGCGGCGCGCCGGGCGTCCGGTGCGGCTTGGGCCCACTTCGATCTCGGGCAGGCCGAGGACTATTTGACCCGGGCGCTCAGTGGCATGCCCGCGGGCGTCTTGACCCACGGGGACATCACCGCGGATCATGTGTTCGTCGCGCCGGGTTCTTCGGGCCCGGAAATCACGGGGCTCATCGATTGGGCCGACGCCGAGATCCAAAATGCCGCTTATGAATTGGTGGTGCTTTACGCCGGTTTGTTTGCCGGCGAGTCGGCGCTCCTGACCGCGTTTCGGTCGGCCTACGGCGACGGGCCCCTGTTCCAACCGGGTTGGGAATCCCGGGCCACCGCTTTTCTGCTGCTCTTTCCGTACGACCATGGTCCGGCATTGTCGAAGACGATTCCCCGCTGGGAGCAAGCGAGAACCCCGGCCGCCCTGGAAGAACTGCTCTGGCGCAGAGATTATTGAGGCGCCATCCCTGCATTCACCCGACCCGCGTGTCCGCGGGCGGCGACCGGGAGTGCAGTCAACCTGACCCGGCTCACTGAGGTGGCACGCCCGGAACGTAGTCTGTCGCCTGTTATCGCAGCCGTACGGGCCGCCGCGGCGCCGGTGAACGGAGAGAGGGCCCCTTCGCATGACGTCTCTACACCATCAAAAGGCGCCGAGCCGCGTGGGGTCCGGAATGGCCGGCCCTCATGCGGTGCCGTCTTGACGCCCGGACAAGCGCCCGGCTCAGAATGTCAGCAGGGTATACCCCGCCGCGAGTTTCTCGGCGATTTCAACCCCGCCGCGCACCCGGCGCGCCGGGAACATCTGATCGACGGTCAGACCCAGACTTTCGAGCGAAACCTCGCAGACCGTAAGGTCGACGCCCGCTTCCCGCAGCGCGTCCAGCATCTGTCCAAACGCCGGCGAATTGCGCTGGTTGGCGCGGAAGATTTCTACGCCCGGCCCGAGTCCCATCAACTCGACGGGCATGCCCCCGGATTTGCGCACCATCAGCGTCATCTGCAAGACGGCGTTCGCACGCACAAAAGCTTCTTTGCCCGTTGTCAGCACCACAAGCACGGGTGACTCGGCTGCCATCGTCGCATCCCCTCCCCCATCAGCCTACACGATCCGGCGAGACCCGTCTCCACGCCGACCGTCCGGCGGCCGCGGGGGGACCCGTCGAATCCAGCGTTCCGTCCCGGCACCGGCGTCTCCTCTTGTGGGTGTCCCCGCCCGTGGCCGATGATGAACGAAGCGTTTTCTCGACGAGGCCGCCCGCGGCCGCTTATGCTGAGGAGGAAAGACGGTTTCGCCGACACGTGGGCGGAGGTGCTGTCGTCTGTGATGATTGCTACCTGGAACGTGAATTCTCTGCGGGTGCGCCTTCCGCAGGTCTGCGCCTGGCTGGATGACCACACGCCGGACGTCCTCTGCCTGCAGGAGACGAAGGTGCCCGACGACCTCTTCCCGGTGGGCGATCTGGCCGCCCATGACTACCAGGTGCTGTACCACGGGCAGTCCGCCTATAATGGCGTGGCCATCCTGGCGCGAGAGCCCCTCACCGCTCCGCGCAAGGGGCTTCCGGCCGTGGAGGATGCTCAGGCGCGCGTGTTGGCCGCGACGTGGCGCGACCTTCGCATTGTGACCGTGTATGTCCCCAATGGAAAAGCGGTGGGAACGGACGCGTACCGCTACAAACTGGACTGGTTGTCCCACCTGCGGGACTATATCGGCGAGGAAATGACGGCCCACCCCAATCTGCTCGTGCTGGGCGACTATAACATCGCGCCGGCCGACCGTGATGTTTATGACCCGGTCGCATTGACCGGCAGCATTCTGTGCTCGCCCGCCGAACGCGATGCTCTGTCTCGCCTGCAGGAGACGGGCCTGGTGGACGTCTACCGCCGTCTTCATCCACAAGAGCCCGGCTATACATGGTGGGACTATCGGGCGGCAATGTTCCGGCGCAACCTGGGCCTGCGCATCGATCTGATTCTTGTCTCGCCCCAGTTGGCCCTCCGCTGTCGGGCCAGCGACGTCGACCGGACGCTCCGCGCGGCAGAACGGCCCTCCGACCATGCACCCGTCTGGGTGGAGGTGGAGGACAACTGAGCGGGCGGCCGCTTGCGGTCGCTTCGGACCGAAGCCCCCGTGGGAGCCCCTGGTTGCAGCACTTGGTGGTGCGGTCTCTCGGCCATCTGGCCTGACGCCATCCAGGATGCCGTTAGGACAGGGTGTGGGCGGATTGGCTCCATCGGCGGATGAGCGCGCCGTCGTTGTGGGGCCACCAGGGTCCCAGGTTCAGTCCGGCGTTTACGGCCGCCACGGCGCAGGTCCACGCGAGCAAGTGCAGGGAGCACGCACCGACCGCCGTGAGGATAGCGATGACACCAGCTCCCACGCCTTCGGCGAGCGGGCCCGCCCAGGCCGTCCAGAGTCGTTCCCGCGTCGAGAGTCCGTCGAGGCTCAGGGCGACGCCCACGGCGAATCCGCGGAACACCAGCCGTTGGATGTGGCCGCCGAACGCACGTACGCTCAGGATGTGGCCCGCTTCGTGGCACACCACCAACAGCGCCGCCACCAGCAGCACTGGAGCCATGGAGTGCCTCCCTCCGCCACCGGTCCGTGACCGCGACCCCTCCTGCGGCTCTTGGCCGGCGCTCAGTTATGGTAGGCGCGAGCGGGCGGAAATATTCCGTGGGGACGCGGCGTACGAGACAACCGTGGTCCGGGCGCCCGGACGCGGCGGGATGGAACGATGGGGCGTATGGCGGCCGGAAGCCCCTTTCGAAAGACGGGGTTGACCGGCATGGCCGGTCAACCCCGTCGGTGGGCGAGGCCGCTTCCGCACCGGGCGCGCGGCCGGCGCGCGCCGCTCACTGGTTAGGCGGCCATTGTCAGATGCGGCCGTCGCCGGTGGGCGCGGCGCCGGCGGCGATGCCGCTGCCCATGATCGCGCCGGCACTCGCCAGAGCCTCGGCCGGCGGGGGAACCACAAACACTTTATTGGCGGGATTGGCGGCCAGCTGCGGCAGCACTTGGAGGTACAGATAGCGGAGAACATCCTCCGATGTCCCCGCCTCATGCAGGGCGGCAAAGAGAACCCGGGCCGCGTTGGCTTGGGCGGTCTGCACGGTCAGAATGGCCTGCCCGTCGCCTTCAGCCCGCAGAATCGCGGATTGTTTGGCGCCCTCGGCTTCTAAAATGTGGCTTTGTTTCAGGCCTTCGGCCGTGAGGATGGCCGCCTGCTTCTCGCCTTCGGCGGTGAGGATGGCCGCCCGCTTGGTGCGTTCCGCCTGCATTTGGCGTTCCATCGCCTGCTGAATGTCCTTGGGCGGGATGATGTCCTTAATCTCCACCCGGTTGACCCGCACGCCCCACCGCTCCGTCACTTCGTCCAGGACCGACCGCATGCGCTGGTTGATTTCGTCCCGGGAGGTCAGCGCCTGGTCTAAGGTGAGGCCTCCGAACACGTTACGCAGCGTTGTCTGGGCCAACTGCTCCAGGGCGAGCAGGTAGCTGACCACCTGATAGACGGAGCTTTTGGGGTCGATGATCTGATAGTAGACAACGGTCGCCACTTGAATGGCGACGTTGTCGGCGGTGATGACGGCTTGGGGTTCGAAGGCGGCGACCTGTTCGCGGAGGTCAATCAGCGGCAGCATAACGTCGACGAACGGCACCAAGAGGGTGAGGCCGCTGGGAGCGGCCCGGCGAAAATTGCCGAGGCGCTGAATGATGCCGACACGGCTCTGCGGGATCACGCGCACGGAACGAGCAAAGACAATGATGAGCACGATGATGATCAGAATGATGACTATGGTGGAACCGGTCATACCCTCCCCCACCTTCTTGAAAATCACGGGAGCGCCGCCCCGGAGACTGCATCCTCAAACCCACCAGGAGCTGGCCTGTCCGCGGTGGCCGGCCCCGTGGTTGCCGGCGGCCCGGGATTAGCCTTCCCGCGGCGTGCGTGCTTGTACCACCAGCTTCAAGCCTTCGCGGTAGGCCACCTCGACCTCGGACCCGGCTTCAAACACGGCATCGGGCGGGAATGATCGCGCCGACCAATACTCGCCCCCGCCCAGATCGACCTGCCCGCCGTGATCGGTGACCCGTTCCCGCACCACCACCACGCGGCCCACCAAATCGGGATACTGGACGGTCTGGCTGGGCCGCACCCGGAGCAGGTAGCTGACGGTGCGGGGCCGCAAGACAAAGAGCGACACGAACGACACCAATACAAAAAACACCAGTTGCAGCGTCAGGCTGGGCACCATCGACGCGACCGCCGCCGTCAGGGCAGCGGCCAG
The DNA here is from genome assembly GCA_027318915.1 of Clostridiales bacterium. Next base: position 52,470 of record DAHVOH010000005.1, on the reverse strand, counting down.
AGCCTCGTACACCAGATAAAACGAAAGGGTGAGAAGTTCTCCCAGCAAGGCGGCCGCGGCCACCAGCAACCAGAGCCCCATGCCCATCATCTCCTGCCTGCCGCCGGAAGCGGCGCCTCAGGCCCTCTCCGGACAGGATTCGCGACCGGGCAGGGAAATCCTCTCCCGACCAACGGCTGGGAGTCTCTGCCTTTTCATCTGCCGTGGCCTGTGCTACAACCGTGCAGAGGCCGCACACCGGGTCCGGCCGCGGTGTGGCCCGGACCAGCCAAGGGGTGATCGCGTGCGGCCAGCGACGACGCACAGCGCGAGAGGCGGGGAACAACCTTGGTGAGTACGCAGCGCCGGAAGTTCCAGCTCCGAGCGTTGATGGTGCTGGCCGTGGCGCTGCTGTGGAGCCTTTGGTTGGTGTGGCGCTTGACCGACATTCAGGCCGTGCGCGGAAGCGTCTTCTCGGGATTGGCCAAGGCCGAGCATGTGCATACCTTTGTGCTCACGGCGCCGCGGGGAGCTATCGTCGACCGCAACGGACGGGTGCTGGCTCTGGACGTGCCCGCATACACCGTGACGGCGGCTCCGCGCGTCATCGCCGCCGTCGCCAAGCAGCTCGGCCAGCCGGGGCTTGTCGGTCAGGAGGCCCGCCTTCTGGCGCAGGAACTGCCCTACAGCGCGGCCCAGCTCGCTTCGGCCCTCAGCGGGCGCAGCTGGTACCGATTGATCGACGAATACATCACGCCCACCCAGGCTCACGTCCTGTTGAATGAACAGGCGCGTCTGCCCGGCATCACGCTGGTGCCCACCGAGCGCCGCGAGTATCCCAACGGTGAGCTGGCGGCCCAGGTGGTCGGCTTTGTCAACAGCAGCGGGCAGGGCGTGGCCGGCATCGAATACGAGGACAACGCGCTGCTGGCAGGAAAGGCCGGGCATTGGACGGTGGCCACCACCGTGCAGGGGTCGCCCCTCCCCGCCTGGACAAGCCAGCGCACCAATCCCGTGGCCGGAGACACGGTGGAATTGACGATCGACAGCAATATCGAGCGTGAGGCGGAGTTGCTGTTGGCGCAGGACGTGCAAAAGTTTCATGCCAAGAACGGCACCATCATCATCATGGATCCGCATACCGGCGCGGTGCTGGCTTTGGCCAACTACCCAACCTACAACCCCAACCATTACTGGAACTATCAGACGGTGGACTTCACCAACTGGGCTGTCAGCGACCCCATACCGCCGGGCTCCATCTTCAAGCCCGTGACCGCCTCCGCCGGGCTGATGGACGGCGTGGTGAAGCCGACCACCATGTTTGACACGGTCGGCTACAAGATTGTGGACGGGCTGCGGATTGACGACTGGGTCCCCGGCGGTTGGGGATGGATTTCCTTCACGCGCGGCCTGGAACTGTCTTCGGATCAAGTGTTCATGGATGTTGGGCTTCGTCTCGGGGTGGCCCGTCTGTATCAGATGATCAAGGCGTATGGATTCTTTCACCGCTCAGGCATCGGATTGCCGGGCGACAGCGACGGCATCTTCATTCCCGAAGCGCAGGTCAATCCCATCGATTTGGCCACCATCGCCTTTGGCCAGGGCATCGCCGTCACGCCCATGCAGGAGGTGACCATGATCAGCGCGGTGGCCAACAACGGCGTATTGTTGAAGCCGCGCATCCGCCGCGCCATCCTCTCGCCGACGGGCCAAGTCCTGCAACGGTTCCATCCGGTCGTTGAGGGGCGGCCCATCAACCGCTTCGTGGCTCATGAACTGCACATCATGATGGAGCGTGAGGTGGGGTACGGAACCGGCATCTATGCGCAGGTCAAAGGGTACACGTGGGCCGGCAAGACCGGAACCGCCCAGCAAATCGTGAACGGACGAACGTCCAATACGGTGTATGTGTCCTCCTACGCCGGCTACGGGCCGATGCCCAACCCCAAGTTCGCCATGGTGGTGATGATCAACGACCCCAAGGCGGACATCTACGGCGGGACCGTGTCGGCCCCCGTCTGGGCGAAGATGGCGGCCTGGCTGATGAAGTACTGGCATATCGCGCCATACGTGCACAACAACCTGCCCAACGGCGTCGCGCAGGGCAACTCGATTCCTCCGAATTGAGGGAAAGCGAGGCGGGTGCGATGTCATTGGACGAAACGGCTCTGGTAGAGGCCGTTCGATCCGGAGTGCCCGACGTGCGGGCGGTCCTGGTCGCCGGGTCGTGGGCACGAGGGGAGGCGGACCCCAGCAGCGACATCGACGTGGTGGCCGTGTGGAATGCATCCGAACGAGCCCTGCGCGTGGGGGTCTTCCAGGGCCGCTTGACAGAGGTGCTGTATCTCCCGGCCGCGGCCCTGGACCGCAGGCCCATTCAGCGGGCGACTCTGCGCGGCGCGCGCATTCTCTGGGATCCGGATCACGTGGCGGCTGAGCGTCTCGCCCGGGTGGCGTCCGTGCTGGCAAGCCGCCGCCGCCGGATCCGACCCAGGCCGCGTACGGCCGATGGGAACTGGCGCAGTCCCTGCGCACCATGGCCTGGCTGGCCGGGCACGACCCGGCCAGCCTGTTGCTGATGCGGGGACGCTTCGTCGAGGAGTTGCTGGCGCATGTGTTCCGGGTGGAAAGCGTCTGGCCGCCCACGGTGCGAAGACAGTTGCCGGTACTGGCCGACCGCCGTCCGGACGCTTACCGGCTCATTTGTGCCTGTCTCGAAGCGGTCGAGCCCGATGCCATCGTACAACGGGCCGAAGAGGCGTTTGCCGCATTGGTGGCGGGAGACCCGCCCCGGGAGCTCGGATCCGCTCCCCTCCTGCCGCTGCCCTCCGCCTAACCGAGCCGAGGTTTCGTGCGTGCGGTGGCGCCCTTGGGCCTACGGCATTTCGGTCGCCGAGAAGGCGCGTTGGATGCGTATATCGCCGCTGCCCGTGTTGGCCTCCACGTCGATGAGCGGGGACGTTTGATCGCCCAACGGCTCCGACTCCAGGGCAATGGCGGAATACACGTCCCCGGATCGGCTGTGGGCGTTGACCGCCAGGCGCGATCCCGGCGCGATTCCCAGCACGATGTCTCCCGACGCGGTGTCCAGCAGGGTTCGGCCTTCCACCGCGCTGCCCACCTCGACATCACCGGACCGGGAGGACAAGGCTAGTTGGCCGCGCGCCGTCTCGACCGTGATGTCTCCGGATGCCGTGCGGATCTCCAAGGATCCAAGAGCCTGCCGGATTCGAATATCGCCCGAGGCTGACTCAAGCCGGCAGGCATCTGGTGCCGTCCCCACCACCTGGTCGCCGGACGCGGACTGAATCTGGAGCGGACCAGAAACCTTCTCAACGCGCACATCGCCGCTGGCTGTGCGGATGTTGGCGGGTCCGCCGCAGGACGTGACCGCGACGTCGCCACTCGCGGTGGCGACCCGAGCGTTGGCGCGGACCGCGTCCAGCCAGACGTCGCCCGACGCCGTTTCCACGCGGACGGCGCCAAGTCCCCCGCGCGTCTTCACATCGGCGGACGCGGCGGTCACGTCCAGGTCCGTGTCCACCGGAACCCGGAGGCGCACCCCCACCGCGTCTGCGCGTGTTCCCCACAGCTGTTGGCGGGCGGGCACCTCCACCCGAACCGCGAAACCGTCGGGAGCGGGCGCGGACGTCACGCGGGTGGCCCGCGCCACCTCTTCGGCTTCCGGGTAGAGCGCCACCGTCTCCACCTCGGTCACCGTGGTCTCGTCGGCGGTGACCTCAATCCAACCGGCCCGATTGGTGACGAAGACGCGGACCTTCCCGGGCGTCTCGAAATGTTGCATCGACATCCTCCTACGCTTGTCCAAAGCCGGTGAGATGGCGCCGAGCGGATCGACGGCGGCTTAGGGCACCGGCCACGGCCCCGGCGATCCAGCTGTTGACGGACACGCCCTCACGTGCCGCCTCACCCTCGACTTGATCCTTCAGAGCCGCCGGCAGCCGGAGCGTAATGCGGGCGGCCGGGTCGGCGTCCGGCGCCGACACGGGCGCCGAGGGCTTCTCTTCCACATAGACGAAGCCAACGTCCGAGCCACGCAGGCGCACTTCCACGTGGCCCGCCGGCAGCGCCGCGGAGACTTCGGTCGCGAATTCTGTCGCCAATCCCAGCACCCTGACCGACCAGGGACCGTCCAAGACCGGCACCATGCGTTCCACGGCCGCGGCGACGGCGGGGTCGCCCAACTGGGCCATCTGCAAAAGGTCGTTGCGCATCGCGTCGAGCAGGCTTGTCAGTTGCATGACGCCAGTATGACGTCGTTCAGCCGTCATTGTCAAGTCTATGATGATGTCGTTGCGGCGTCATACGGGAATGACGGCAGGAGGAGGGCCCGGACCCGCGCGGGCCGCCACTTTCCTGACCTGGGCCGGCGTCTCCGTGGCTTTGGGGATGCCGTGGGGATAAGGAGGCTCAGTTCGCACATGCTGTGGCCATGAAGGTGAAGACGCCGGTCGGAGCCACCCAGTCGGAACTTGTCGCGCACCGGTACGGGCCCGGCCCCCGATCACCACGACGGGCGCGGCTCACGGCCGGGCCGCTGACGCTGATGACGGTGGGCGGCATCATGGGGTCCGGACTCTTCCTGGCTTCCGGAGAAGCCATCCGTCTGGCCGGTCCCGCCATCGCCATCTCCTTTGCCATCGGGGCCACCGCCATGGCGCTGGAAGTGGCCCTGCTGGCGGAAATGGCGGCGGCGGACCCTGAGCGGGGATCGTTCTTGGCCTTCGCGCGCCATTCTCTGGGTCCAGGTCCGGCCTTCGTCGGCGGGTGGATCTTCTGGTTCTCCAGTATTCTGAACCTGGCCGCGGAAGCAACCGCCGGGGCCATATTCACGCGGCTCTGGCTGCCCCGGGTGCCCGTGTATGTGTTCAGCATGGGCTATGCCGCCCTCATCGTCGGCATCAACTTCCTGCCGGTGAAAAACTTCAGCCGCATTGAGTCGGGCATGTCCGTCACCAAGATTGGCGTCACCCTGCTGTTCATTGTCGTCGGCGCGCTGGCCATTGCGCGTCTGCTGCCCGTCCACGCCCCGGTGGGCCCACACCTTTGGCTGAATGCCCCCAGTTTCTTTCCCCATGGCGCGGCCGGCATCGCCGCCGCGATGGTTCTGGTGCTGTTTTCCCTGTCCGGCACCGGGGTTTTGGGCTTGGCGGCACCCGATGTCAAGCGTCCGGAGGAGACCATTGGTCCCAGCATTCGCAACACGGTCCTGGCTATTTATGTCCTCTATGTCGGCGCGAGCTTGGTGATGACCGGCCTCGTGCCCTGGTCCCAGATTCCCCCCTCGACCGAAAGCCCGTTCATCGCCGCCTTGGGTGTTCTCCCCTGGGGCGTGCTGGCGACCGTCTTCAACGGCGTCATCTTGGTCGCCGTGCTGAGCGCGATGAACGCGGGTCTGTTTGCCACGAATCGGGTGCTGGCCACGCTGGGGCGCATTCACGACGCACCGCGGATGGTGGCGAAGAGCTCCGGGGGCATTCCCCGAGTCGCCAACGCCATCACCGGCGCGGGACTGGTGGCGGCGGCGGGGCTCGCCTACCTGCTGCCCAAAACCGCCTACCTCTACCTCGTCATGGCCACGGGCTTCCAGGCCCTGTTCGTGTGGCTGCTGATCGTCGTGACCGAGATCGCCTACCGGCCCCGGCTGAAGAAGGACGGCCGCCCGCTGCGCTTCAAGGTCCCGGGCTACCCCTGGACCGCCGTCTTTGCCGCTCTGTTGATCGTGGCCATCATCGCCACGGCGCCCCTCGCACCGCACGAGCTCCCCGCGCTGGGCATCGGCGTCGTGGTCACAGGCGCCGCAGCCCTGGCCTATCTGCCGGTTCGCGCCCGCCGGCGGCGGGAGGTGGCTCCAGAAGAGCACGCCCCCTGAGCCTCCGAGCCCCTCCATCACCGGGAGATCCGGCGCCGGGGCGGTGACGACCAAGTCCGACGCTTCGGGAGGCCACAAGAATCGGCCGTGCGCCGTCCGTCGCCGACCGAGGTCCCAAACAGCGTCGCGGGCATCCGGAGCGGCCGTGAGCGCATCGGCGGCCCGGGGTCCGATGACCCCGCGCCGCTGCTCACCCGACAGACGGTGCCGTCGCGGCGTCCCCACCGGTGGTTGGGGCGCAGCCCCTGTGCGACGATACGCACGTCCGTCAAACCAGGGTGTCGCCGAAATCCCCAACACCTGGCGCGCCGGCCGCTGCGGCGGTGGCCCGGTGGAGACCACGCGCCCGCGGGAGCAAGAGGCCCGAGTCAAAGCAGCGAACCGGAGGGTCCTGAAGGCGTAAACGACGTCGACAGCGCCGGCGCCCGCCAGGACGGCATCGGCGATCGACGCGCGCGCATCCCCCACAAGGCGGGCCACCACCGGAGGACGACAGGCCCGGCACCAAGTCCCCGGCTGTGAGCCGGTGGTCAACGGGGCGGGGCGGCTGCGCGCCCGGCGGTGGGATGGCATCCGCGCCCGGCCACAACCGTCGTGCGGGGGTGCGGACCGGATGGCCGGGGTCCGACCGTCGTCCGGGTCAATGCCCCATTGGACCGAAGGCCAACCGACTCCCCCACCGCATCCGCGACACCCACGAGCGCGTGTACGCCCGTCGTCGGACGCGCTCTTCCCCCACCCCTGTAGAACCGCCCGAACGGCCCCGGATAGATGTGTCCCAGCGCAAGCGGGTGGATGCCGGACCGCGATCCAGTCTCCACCAAGGCGGCGCCCGCCGGCGGGTTGGCCCAGGCGGCTCCGATGCAGGACGGACGGTTCCGGCCGGAAGGGCCGCCGCCAAGAGGTGTTGGCGGCCCTTTTGTTGAAGGCACAGGGAAGATGGGGCCGTCGCGGCGTCCAAGAGCGGCGGCACCCCGGATAGGCATGGTCCTCGCCCGACGGCGGGGACGGGAACGGAGGAGTGTCGCGGATGAGCATCGAACTGGACCGGAAAGCGGCTGTGGGACCCGAACTGTTGGAGCGGTTCCAGGATCGTTTTCGCAAGAACCCCACCCAGCGCACGTTGATGAACGCCGTCAAGAAAAATGGCATTGCGGCCGTGGCGATGAATCAGGATGCGGTGGTGGCCATGCAGCACACCTTCTCGCAGGTCGTCAAAGGCGGACCCATCACCAACCAGCGCCAGAGCGGCCGCTGCTGGATGTTCGCCGGCCTCAACACGCTGCGCGTGCCGGTGATGAAACGGTGCAATCTGAAGGACTTTGAGCTGTCCGAGGCCTATCAGATGTTCTGGGACAAATTCGAGAAGGCCAATTACTTCTTGGAGAACATCCTGGAGACTCTGGATGAGCCGCGCGACGGACGGCTGATCGCTTGGCTGCTGCAGACCCCGCTCAATGACGGCGGCCAGTGGGACATGTTCGTCAACCTGGTGGAGAAATACGGGGTGGTGCCGAAGTGGGTCATGCCCGAAAGCTTTCACAGCAGCCAATCGCGTGGCATGAACGCCCTGCTCACGGCCAAGCTGCGTGAGGACGCCGCCCGTCTGCGCGACCTCCATGCCCAGGGCACTGCCGGTCTGGATGCTCTGCGGGCGGAGAAGGAGCGGATGCTGGGCGACGTGTATGTGGCTCTCTGCACGTTTCTGGGCGAGCCACCGACAACGTTCGACTTCGAGTACCAGGACAAGGACGAGCAGTTTCATCGCGACCGTCACCTCACGCCGCAAGACTTCTACCGACGTTATGTCGACCTGGATCTGCGCCAGTACGTGAGCCTCATCAACGCCCCCACCGCCGACAAGCCCTACAACCGCACCTTCACGGTCCGCTTCCTGGGCAACGTCAAGGGAGGGCGTGACGTGTTGTACCTGAATGTCGAATCAGAGGTGCTGCGTCAGGCCGCCTTGGCGCAGCTGATGGACAATGAGGTGGTATGGTTCGGTTGCGACGTGGGCAAGATGATGGACCGCGAAGCGGGCATCATGGATCTGTCGCTGTATGACTACGCGTCGGTGTTGGGCATGCCGTTTGAACTCAGCAAGGCGGAGCGGCTGGACTATGGCGAAAGCTTGATGACCCACGCCATGGTGTTCACCGGCGTCAACGTCGTGGATGGCCGGCCGAACCGCTGGAAGGTCGAGAACAGCTGGGGCACCGATCCGGGCAACAAGGGATACTTCGTGATGAGCGACGACTGGTTTGACCAGTTCATGTACCAAGTGGTCGTGCAAAAGAAGTACCTGACGCCGGACATTTTGGCCGCCCTGGACACCGAACCCATTGTCCTCCAACCCTGGGATCCGATGGGTTCCCTGGCCTCCGGCCGCTAACCCGCCGGCGCCGTCGCTGAGGCCGAACCCTCGGGGCCGGCCTCAGCGGAGGCGGCGCTCGCGCTCGGGCCGGCCGTCAGCGATAGTTGGTGTAGCCGAGTTCCACACCAAAATCCTGCTGCTTTAGGTGCGCGATGACCGCCTGAAGGTCGTCGCGGCTTTTGCCGCTGACCCGAACCAGGTCGCCCTGAATTTGCGCCTCCACCTTCAATTTCAACGCGCGGATGCTCTGCACGATGGCTTTGGCCGTTTCCGCGCTGAGTCCGCGTTTTAAGCGCACCGTGAGGCGGACGCGATCATGTCCGCGCGGTTCGGGCTCGCCTGTGTCCAGGAAGCGCAGGGATACACCGCGGCGGGCCAATTTTTGTTCCAGAACCGTCACCAGGGCGTCCATCACCAGCCCGGCGGGCGCCTCCAGCGTGATGACGGCGTCCCCGTCCCATTGGACGACCACGTCATGGCCCCGGAAGTCATACCGCTGCCCCACTTCGCGCTGGGTTTGATCGACCGCGTTCGTCACTTCGCCCAAATCGGGCTCCGATACCACATCAAACGAGTTGTCCTTGGCCATGTCCCGTTCCTTTCGATGCGAAGCGCGCCCGGACGAAACGGGCGTCCCACTGGCATCATAGCAGGACGGAGCCGGCGATTTCAGGGCGCTTTCGGTGCGGTCCCCATTTGGCGGTATCATGGGGCAAAGGAGAGTGACCGTGGTCGTCGAAGCGCTTATCGAAATTCCCACCGGCAGTCAAAACAAGTATGAGGTGGATCACAAGACCGGCCGGATCCGGCTAGACCGTGTCCTGTACTCACCCTTCCACTACCCGGCCGACTATGGGTTCGTGCCCGATACGCTGGCGGAGGACGGCGATCCGTTGGATGTCATCGTCCTCATCAGCCAGCCCACCTTTCCGGGCTGCCTGCTGAGAGCGCGCATCGTCGGCCTGCTGGCCATGCAGGATGAGCACGGCGTGGACGACAAGCTCTTGGCCGTCGCCCATGACGATCCGCGCTACGACCAAGTGCAGGCGTTGGAGGATTTGCCGCCGCACGTTCTCAAGGAGATCTCCCACTTTTTCGCCACATACAAGGAGTTGCAGGGACTGACCGCGACGGTGGGCGAATGGCAAGGGCAGACGGCTGCCGAAGCGCTATTGGCCGAGTGCCGCCGCCGCGTCCATCACTCAAACGTCCGGCACGGCGATATCTAGCACCTGGGCTTGGGTCAACTGGGCCAATGTGGGCCCCGTGGTCCGAAAGACGGCGCGCGGGTGGCCGGCCGCCGCCCACACGGGGTCTTCTTCCCACAAGCGCCGGTCCATCCAGGCCGGCAGCGGCGTCAGATGGCCGACGGGTGGCACGCCGCCCACGGCAAACCCGGTGGTTCGCTTGACGGTTGCAGCCGGCGCCATCTCCGCCGGCTCCCCGAGAGCCGTCGACAGACGGTCCAGGTCCAAGTGATCGCCGCCGCGAATAAGCACCAGCGCCAATCGTCCGGACACGGTGCCCAGGACGATGAGCGACTTGGCGATCTGCGCGACCGTGCACTCCAGCGCCGCGGCCGCATCGTACGCCGTGCGCGCCGAGTGGTCCAGCTCCACCACCGCGGCGGGGAATCCGGCTTCGGCCAGGACTGTTTCCACGCGGCGGATGGCGTCGGTCATACGGCCTCCTCCCCCGGCATCTCGACGATTTCGAAGCCGAATCCGGCCGGGTCCGTGAAGTGCGCTTCGCGGCCCCACGCCTGCTGAACCGGGGTGGCGGTGGGGGGGAACCCGGCGGCGGTTGCCCGCTCCAGGACGCCGTTCAAATCGGACGTCGCAAAATGCAGATGAAGCCGTCCCGCCGGCGACGCCGGTCCGTCGGAGCGGTGCAGGGCAAACACCGTGCTTCCCAATCGATATTCCGCGTAGCCGTCGTGCACGGACTGGGGTTCGGTTCCCAGCACGGCCTCGTAAAAGTGCCGGCACTCCTCGAACACGGGCGTGAACAGGATGAGGGGTCCTAAACTCAGGGTCGCCATGGGTGTGCTCCTTTCGCGTTTGATCCAGGTATGGCCGATATTTGCGGCACCGTCTAGATGGTGTAACCTGAAAGAGCATGACGGCGTTGACATTCGTGTGACCGGGAAGGCGGGTGGCCGCCCTGGGCGAGGCCTTGCAGGACGCGTATACCGCATTTGTAACGGAGAACGGCGACCGGGCGCTGCGGTTGGCCTACGTTACGCTGCGGCACCGCACGGAGGCGGAGGATGTGGCGCAAGAGGCGTTTTACCGTCTCTGGCGGCATTGTCTGCGTCATGGTGTGGAGTCTCTGTCCACCGCCCTGCTGTATCAAACCGTGGTGAACTTGTGCCGGGATCGGATGCGCTATCACCATCGGCATCCGGAAGACGCCGTGGATCCGCAGGAGCTGTTCGGCACCGCGCCCCTGGGACCGGATCGGGAGCAGGCCATGGCGGTCGGTCAAGCGGTGGAGGCGCTCAAGCCGCTGGAGCAGCAGGTGATCCTCCTGTTTTATTATTTGGACCATTCGTTGAAGGATACCGCGCAAATTCTGGGTTTGTCGGAGCAGATGGTCAAGACGCGGCTGTACCGCGCTCGCCAGCATTTGCGCCCGCTGCTGGAGCCCGTGATCCGGGAGGAGGTGGACTAACACTGTGGGGGGACGAGAGCGTGACCCCGGCGAAGTGTTGGATCGCCTCCTGGATGAGCACGAGCTTCATTTTGATTCTCGGTTTGACCCGCGGGCGTGGCGTCGCCGTCGTCGGCGTGGCCCCGGATATGCATTGGGCGCGGCAGCTGCGGCAGCCGCGCTTTTAGCGGCGGCGGCCTACGGGCACGTGTCGCGCCTGCCTCTGGCTCTGGCTCCGGCCTCGAGAACGGCTTCGGTTCAGCCTGATCCGTGGGCGCGTCTGGGCTTGGTGGCGCAGAGTTCACTGCCGGTGTGGGCCGTTCCCCACTCGCGGCCCTGGCAAGAGACGTTGTACACGGGCCACGCCACGGTCAAAGGATTTCCGGCCGATGTGGTGGTGGCGGTGCGCAGCGGTCCCGAGAGCCAGTTGGCCGTGGGTTTTGAGAACAACCAGCCGGTCTGGTATGCCAATGGGACCGACCCGGTGCCGGTTGCCCAGGATCCGGTGACGGGGTCGGCGGCCGGCTACTGGGTATCGGGGGGTCTCACCCCTCTCTCGTCCTTCAGCGCGGCGGGGCAGGACGTCTATATTACCCACGGGGCCGAGTGGGCGCTCCTCACCGGCGCCATGGATGTCCATTGGGCGATGGATCCGGGCGCCGCGGCCCTCCAGAGTCAGGTGGCCGCCCTTCCCGCCGAACCGGCGCGGGCCCTCTTGCTCACGGAATCACCCACCGGCACCGAGCAGCTGTACCTCCGTACGAGCCGGTCAGGCGTCTGGCAGCCGGACTCCATGCCGGCGGCGCCGATCACCCAACTGGTGGCGCTGGGCCATCAGTTTTGGGCGTTGGCCGACGGCACGCTGTATCTTTCCTCCGACGGGGTTCACTGGCAAGCACGCTACCAGGCGCCTCAGGGATTTTCGGTGGCGACTTTCGCCGTCGGTCAGCACGGAAGCCGCATCCTGGCCGCCGTCTCATTGGCGCCGACGGGCCAGGCCGGCATGGGACCGGTGCTGCTGTCGCGCAACGACGGCCGGGGGTGGCACAACATCGGCCTGCCGTGGCCGAACGGCACGGCGCCCACGCAGATGGTCGTCACGCCGCAAGGGCGTGTGGCGGCCCTGTTGCTCGGGCCGCCGGCCGTTTTGGAAGAGTGGAAGGGCCCCGGGGCCGGCTGGTCTCTCATCCCCCTCCCCCAGCCCAACACCAGCGGCGTGGGCCAGCTGACCGCCTTTGCCAACGGGGATCTGCTGTATGCGGACAATCAGGGCGCACTCTTCCGCTGGCAGGGCGCCACCCAAACGTGGCTCACTCTGCCGGCGCCACCCGGTCGGACAAACAGCACGCCGACGCTGCTCATGGCCATCGGCACGCACCAGGTGCTGGTCTCCTACCCGGACGGCTGGTGGGTCCTGGTTTTGAAGCCGACGGCGTGATTTCACCGCGGCGTCAGCACCTCCACGCCCGACTGGGCGTAGACCCATAGGTCCCCGTTGGCCTCGACCGCGCAGGCGTCCGGCGAGTTGATGGGCAAGAAGACTTGGCGCTGTCCCGCGTCGGTCAAGAGTTCCGCATGCGTGCTGCCCACCACCCAGAAGGCTTGGCCGTAGGCTTCAAGGTAGAGCGGGTTGGCCACCGCCAGTCGGGTCAAGCGGAGCGGACGCCGACCCGGGGTCCAGGCCCATAGCGTGTCCTGCACCACCATGAGCACCGTGCCGGCGTCGTCGGTCGTCATGAGTGACGGCACCGAGCGGAACGAGACGACAGCCCGCTTGGCGTGAAAATGGCCGGCCGTTCGCGTCAGCGCGAGACGCACCAGGCGTCCTCCGCTCCACCAGGCCAGATCGACCCCGCCGCCCGGGGCGCCGGACAGGCTCAGCGCGGCCAGACCTTCGGGGAGGGCGTAGGTGGTGGGGCGCCCCCTGCGGGGCGTGGCGGTGACGAGTTGCAGGCTCGCCGAGGCAGTCCAAAGGTAGTGAGCGGTCATGACAAAGCGGCCGGCCGGAAATCCGGGGGGCACCGCATTGTCCACAAAAGGAGCGGGCACCAAGGCCAGCCCTTCCACCCCGAACCAGCTGACGTTCCACGGAACGCCGAGCCACTGGGCCATCTGAAAGGGCGATCGGATGGTGTGAGTCGTCCAGCCCGCTCCGCTTTTCAGCAGGAGCTCACCCGCGGTCGGCGACAATTCGAGCAGCCCCACTTGTTTGGGGCCGTAAGCCAAGGACGTGATGGTCGTGGCGGCCGACGACGGCACGCCGGGATTGCTGACGGTGACAGGGCCGGTCACCAGGGGGGAGGCGACCGTCAGCAGCGCCAGCGCCATCACCATCGCCCCCCACAGCACCGGGCGCGGCAACGGGTGAACGGCCGCCGGGCGGACCCCTTGTCCCACCAGCGCCTGCAACTGGCGCCGGGCCAGCGGCCCGTCCGCCCCCAACTCCTCGTCAATCCGCGCCCCGTCCTGCACCACGGCTTCGAAGGGCCTGTCCAACAGCTCGGCGGCGCGCTCCGGCGGGCACGACTGCGCCAGGAGACCCCACGCCGCGCGTACCAGCGGCGGGAAGCGAAAAACTTTCGCCAAGGGATCGGAGACGAACTTGGGTGCCGCCGACACAGCCCGCCCCACCCAACTCAACGGAGCGCCCGCCCTGCGGGGCGGCGGGCGTCGCTGTCCCAGCAGCAAGATACACAGCGTTCGCCGCACCACGGCCTCTGCCGGGGCGGCGACGGCGGGTCCGTCTAGCGGCGCGGCGTTGATGGCCATGAGACGTCCTGGGAGACCGGGGCGAAAGCCGCGACGCGGCCTGACTCGCCGCGCCTTCGCGGCACCGCGGTCGCGTCGGTGACGGGGCGCGAACAACCCGCGTCCGCGCTCAGCCGCCCCCCGGACCGCCGGTCGGCGCTCGCCATATGCACCACGCCCCTTGCGCAACCGCTGCGGTCTGATCAAAGCACAGGCGGTGGCGTCCGGCAACCCGCAGGATTAGGCGGCTCGCTCCAGTATCGTGGCGATGCCGATTCCCCAGCCGATGCACATGGTGACGAGGGCGTAGCGGCCCCGGCGGCGCACGAGCTCGCGGCTCGCGGTCAAAGCGAGCCGGGCGCCGGAGGCGCCGAGCGGATGTCCCAACGCGATGGCTCCCCCATGCGGATTCACGCGCGCCCAGTCGGGATGGTATTCCCGGCCCCAGGCCAGCACCACGCTGGCAAAGGCCTCATTGATCTCGATGACGTCCATCTGGTCCAGGCTGAGCCCCGTCTTGTCGAGCACCTTGCGGGTGGCCGGAATCGGACCTGTCAGCATGATGACCGGGTCCACTCCCACCACGGCCATGCCCACGACGCGCGTTAACGGCTCAAGATGATGGACGCGCAGTGCCTCCTCCGACGCCACCAGGAGAGCTGCGGCCCCATCGGTGATTTGGCTGGCGTTGCCGGCCGTGACGACGCCGTCGGGCTTGAAGACGGTCCGCAAGGCGGCCAGCTTTTCGGCCGATGTGTCGCGTCGCGGGCCTTCGTCCATCACTACCTCCGACCCGTCGGGCAACGTGACCGGAACAATCTCCGCGGCGAAAACCCCTGTGTCCTGGGCCTGGATGGCTCGCCGATGGCTTTCCAGGCTGAAGGCGTCCAATTCCTCACGGCTCAGGTGCCACTGCTCGGCAATCATTTCCGCCGAAACCCCTTGCGGCACGATGGGAAAGCGGGCCAGCAGCTGCTCGCTGAATCCCGCGCCATCGGACAGCATGGGCACCCGCGACATCGATTCGAGACCGGCCGCGACCATGAGGTCATGGGTGCCGGCCCGGATGGCCTGGGCGCATTCGTTCAGGGTTTCGAGGCTGGACCCGCACATGCGGTTGACCGTCGCCCCCGGCACAGTTACCGGCCAGCCGGCGATGAGGGGCAACAGGCGGCCCAAATTGAGGCCCTGCTCGCCGGTCTGGGTGACACAACCCAAGCGGACATCCTCTACCAGCGCCGGATCGACGCCGGTGCGCTCGACCAGCCGATTCAGAACCTGGGAGCCGAGGTCGTCGGGACGGATGCTGCTGAGCACGCCGCCCCGTCGGCCGAACGCCGACCGCACGCCGTCCACCAAAAATGCTTCGGACATGGCTCGCGCTCCTTAACTGATGAGATTGGAGAGCTTCATGGCCAATCCCATGGACCCGGCCACCGACAGCTTGCCGGACATGAAGGCGGTCATCGGATTGAGAGATCCATCGGTCAGCGCCTTGAAATCTTGAGCCGTCATCGTGATGGTGACCCCCGGGTGTTCGGCTGTGCCGGCCTCAACCCGGGCGCCGTCCGCCGCCACCGTCAGCGTGTAGTCCCCGCCGTCTTCTCCGGTGAGGTGGAATTGGTAGACACCCACCGATTGGCCCAATTGGTCCGCCGCCTTGGTCTGTAAACGGGCCGTGAGTGCCTCCACCAGTTCCCGCGTGCTCATGGGTTCTCCTCCCATCCTATTCTGCCGCTGTTCGCCGCCCATCCTACATCAACCGCGTCATGACGCGGCGCTGAATCTGGGACGTTCCTTCGTAAATGGCCATGATTTTCGCGTCGCGCATCCACTTCTCCACCGGAAAGTCCCGCATGTATCCGTAGCCACCCAGAATCTGCACGGCTTGGGTGGCCACCTCCATGGCCATATCGCCGCAAAATGCTTTGGCCATCGATCCTTCGAGACTGCAGCTCTGACCTTGGTCCTTCAGCCAGGCGGCTCGTCTCGCCAGCAACCGCCCCGCTTCAATTTTGGTCAACATGTCGGCCAACGTAAAGGACACCGCCTGATTGTGATAGATGGGCCGCCCGAACTGCTGGCGCTCTTTCGCATACTGCAGCGCATACTCGTAGGCGGCCCGGGCCACTCCCACCGCGGCGGTGGCGACACTGGGGCGGGAGTACTCCAGCATCTTCATGGCGCCCAAAAACGCCATGTTTTCCTCCCCCAGGCGATTTTCCACCGGCGCTTCGACGTTGTCGAAGTGCACCTCCGCCGTATGGCTGGCCCGCAATCCCAGTTTCTTGAACTTCTTGCCGCCCTGGATGCCCGGGGTGGCGCCATCCAGCACGAAGGCCGACACGCCGGTGTAGCCGCCGGTTGGGTCTGTCCGGGCGAACACCACGTAGACATCCGCAATCCCGCCGTTGGTGATGAAGGTTTTGGTGCCGTTGATCACATAGCGGTCCCCGCGGCGCTCCGCCCGGGTTTGAAGCGCCACCACATCCGAACCGGCTTGAGGCTCCGTCAAGCACATGGCGCCCAGCCGCGGCCGGTCGGGATCGGTGAACAGGGGCAGCCACTGACGTTTTTGTTCCGGACTGCCCATTTCCAAGATGGGCAGGGCCGCCAGGCCCACACCGCCCATGGACGTGGCGATGCCCGCGCATCCCCAGAACAGTTCTTCCATCACCACCAGCTGGGACTGCAGATCGGTCACGCCCGCGCCCCCATACTCTTCCGGCAACCCAAAGGACAACAGGCCGGCCTTGGCCGCCTTGACCAACACGTCGCGGGGCAGTTCTTCCACTTCGTCGTAATGGGCGGCGACCGGTCGGATCTCACGCTCCGCAAACCCGTGCGCCCACTCGCGCAAGGATTCTTGTTCCGGAGTCAGGGCAAAGTCCATGGGCCTCGCCTCCAAGTATTTTCTCTCAGCAATAGTTTAGCACAAGAGTATTTGCTCACCGCAGGGAGTCGTCCACCCCGGCACTCGGAGCGCCGACACCGACCTTCGGAACCGGTGGTTCGGGGCTGGACTCTTGCGCCGCGACCGCCCGGGCGGTCCTGAGCGGCCCGGGCCGATCGGCGCCGGGCCGGAGCGCGTTCAGCGCAGCAGCAGGGCCAATAGCACGGAGACGCCGTTCAGGGTGGCGTGGGCTACCGTGGACGGCCACAACGACTGGCGCTTGTCGAACACCATGGCCAGAATGAGGCCGGCCAGCGTCAGCGGCACAAACAGACTGACGTTCATGTGCGCGCCGCCGAAGATGACGGCCGAGAGTCCGGCGGCCGCCCACAGGGGCAGGCGCCGCCGAAAGCCTCCGTACAAGAGTCCCCGGAACAATGCCTCTTCAGCCAGCGGGGCGAGAACGACCACGGCCAGGATCAGAAGGGCGGCCTGGGGCCATGCGGCTTTCGCCATATGGGGGCTGTAGACGAACGGGTTGTTGGGGACGATGGACACACCCAGCACATGGGACTCCGCCGACACCACGATGGCGGTCAGGAGAATGATGGCGATGCCCCACGTGAATCCCTCCGCCAGCTGCCGTCCGGTATCGCGATGCCAACGGTAATAGCGGGCGACAAACGATCGGACCGCACCGGCATGGAGCAGGATCAGCAAGACGGCCGTCAATTCCAATGGGGGGGTGAGGAGATACACCAGAAGCACCATCAATGCGCTCTGGGAGGCCAGTTGCTGGCTGGTGAGCCCCGACAGCAGCGTCAGAGCCACGGACAGCAAAAACATCAGGGCCACAGCCAAGAGGCCGTCGCCCGCCGTCAGTTCGGCGCGTACCTGGCGACGGGCCAGCACGGCCAAGAGTCCCGCCAGCAGGGCGAGCAGCGCGGCCAGGACCAGATCCGTCCAGTGAAACGGGCGCCCGGGACTCAGGGCGGAGGCGGCCGCCGCCAGCAGCGCCGCGAGTCCCGGGCGGGCCAGGAGATAGCCCCCGGCTCCGGTCAAGAGCAGAACCCCCAACGCCAGCACCAAGTGCCGCCAGGGCACCGCCTGGGCCATGGCCAGGACCAGAAACGGCGCTCCCACCAGCATGACCGCGCCCAACAGGCTCTGTCGGCGGCCGGGGCTTTTCTCGCCCAAGTGTTCGCGTGGGCCGCCGGGTGATGATACCATGAACGCAATCACCCCCTGCGCGGGGCAAGGAGGCAATGGCCATGCCCTCACGTCGTGACGACATTGTTCAGTATATCGCCCGTTTCACCGAGCAGCACGGATATCCGCCCACGGTGCGCGAAATCGCCCAAGGCGTGGGTCTCCGCTCAACGTCCACGGTCGCCTACTACATTCGCGACTTGGAGCAGCGGGGCCAACTGTCCCGGACCCGGGAACGGTCACGCGGACTGGTGCTGCGCGAACGGCCGGGGGCGGGGCACGTGCCCCTGGTTGGCCGCATAGCGGCGGGAGTTCCCATCCTGGCCACGGAGCAGGTGGAGGATTCCGTGGCGGTGCCTTCGGACTGGTTCTCCGCCCGGGTGGATTTTGCGCTGCGCGTGGTGGGCGACAGCATGGTGGGCGCCGGCATCCTGGACCAGGACATCGCCTTCATCCATCAACAGCCGACCGCCGAGGATGGTGAGATTGTGGCGGCCCTCTTGGGTGAAGACGCGACGCTCAAACGCCTGCGTCGGCAAGCCGGAAAGGTCCTGCTGCTGGCGGAGAACCCCCGCTATGCGCCCATCGTGGCGGAAGACATCACGATCTTGGGCAAGCTGGTCGGTCTGCTGCGCGGCTTTTAGACGGTCCGGCTCAGGCGGGGGCGCGTCCGAGCCGGCGCAGAATGTGCCGGGCCGCGAGGACGGTGTGTTGGCGCATCACACCTCCCTGCAGATAGAGGGTCCACGGGGGGGCCACCGGCGCATCGGCGCTCAGCTCCAGCGAGCCGCCGGGCACAAAGCCGCTGGCCGCCATCGCCACGAACGACGCATAGCCGGGCACCGGTCCCGGTTCGGGCACCACGAAACTGTCCAGCGGCGACATCTCCTGGACGGCCGCCAGGGCCGTCAACAGCTGGGCCTGACTGTCCAAGGCGACGGCCAGGATGATGTCCGGACGGGGCCACGCATCCGGCGGCGGATCCACGGCAAAGCCGGCAGCAGAAAACAGCGCCGCCGCTTCCGCCGATCCGATGAGGGCCTCGGTGACCGCGTGGGGCGCATAAAACAGGCCCTGCCAATACCAGCGGAGCGCGGGTCCGGACGGTCCGATGCCGCTGCCCAAGCCCGGGGCGTACAGATGGTCGGCCACGCGCTCGATCAAGCGGCGCCGCCCGGCGACGTATCCTCCCCCCGGAGCCAGACCGCCGCCGGGGTTTTTCAGCAGACTGCCCGCCAGCAGATCGGCGCCCCAGTGACCCGGCTCGCTGCGATGGGTGAACTCGCCGTAGCAATTGTCCACCAGGACCTGGGCGCCCGCCCGGTGCGCCTCGTCAATCCAGTCGGCCAGCGTTTCGATGGGCCAAGACGGGCGGCGCTGATATCCGCGTGAGCGCTGGAGGTAGACCCAGTCCGGGGCCTCGGCCAGAGCGTGCTCCCACGCACCTCGGTCGAGGCCCTCCTCGCCCGCGGGCACCGACGAGAGGCGCACTCCCTGCCGGGCGAGACTCAGCGGGTGACGGCTATCCGGCGCCATCAATCCCTGCAAGGTGTCGTAGACAGGTCCGGCCAGCACAAGGTGCTGGCCCCTTTCCACGACACCCCGCACCATGTGCGCCAAGGCGTGGGTGCCCGACACCAGCTGCGGTCGGACCAGCGCCGCCTCCGCGCCCAGCAGTTCGGCGTAAACCCCCTCCAGCTTGTCGCGGCCGGGGTCCACATACCCGTATCCTTCGCTGCCCACCAGATCATGGCTGGCCAGGCGCACACGGCGAAAGGCGTTCAACACCCGCTCCAGGTTGTCCACAGCCAGGGCTTCGGCCGCCGTTCGGACGGCTTGCGGGACCATGGGCACATTTGTCACCCCGAGGCATTATAGCAACTGTCCTGCCGGCGTCGCGCCTCAGCGTGGCGGGCAGACCGCGAGGACAAACTGCTGGACGGCCCGGAAGCCTTGGCCGCGCAGGGAGGAGACGGTCAGGAACGGAACCTGGTCGCGCTCGCGTTCCCAGTGTGACCATGCGCGCCGGGCCTCGACCCGGTCCCATTTGTGCGCCACCAGGGCGTAGGCGGGGCGCGTGCGGGCGTAGTCCCGCAGCGCTCGGTCGACGGGATCCAGCGTGCGGGTCAAGCGGATGCCGAGAGCGGCGGCGTCCACCACATGGAGCACAATGTCAGCGCGCTGCAGCGTGTCCAGCACGTCCGCCATGGCGCGCCGGCTCGCCTCGTGCCGGGCGATGCCGTCGGTGAGGCCGGCGGTGTCCATGAGGGTCAGGACGCGGTGATTCCGGCCCTGGCCCAAACCCACCGGGATGCAGAACGTGGGCGTGGCGCGACGGCCGGCCTGCAGGACGCGGCGCCGGGCCTCCGCCACGCTCACACTCTCCGCGCCGGGCTGCGGGCTCGGCCAGGACACCCGGCGAATCCCGAACTGACGCGCCAGACCCAGGGTGAACAAGGTTTTTCCGGCCAGCGGGCGGCCCACCACCACCACCAGGGGCATCAGGGGTTCTGCTCCCAGTCCTGCCTCTCCAACAGCATCAACTGATCGCGGGTCGGATTGTCCGTTTGGCTCATCAGGCGCACGGCCTGGCGTCGGATGGCGCGCTCCACCATGTTGCGCACCAGGCGCCCGTTGCCTGCGTTGGCATGCCAGAGGCCGGTGTGCGCTCCGAAAAATCGGCGCAGGTACTCTCGCGCCTCGTCGCTGGCGCGGTATTGGCGCTCTTCGAGCATGCGTTCGGCGATTTCCAGCATTTCCGCGGCATCGTAGTTGGGAAAGGTGAGATGGATGGGCAGACGGGACAAAAGTCCCGGGTTGGCCTGCAAAAACGCCGTCATCTCCTGCGGGTAGCCGGCCAGCACGAGAAGAAAGTCTTCTTTGTGATCTTCCATCGACTTGACCAGTGTGTCGATGGCCTCTTTGCCAAAGTCTTTCTCCCCACCCCGGGCCAGTGCGTAGGCCTCGTCCACAAAGAGGATGCCGCCGAGCGCTCGGCGGACCGCCTCGCGGGTCTTCTGAGCGGTGTGGCCGATATACTCCCCGACCAAATCGGCGCGCTCCACCTCGACCAGATGCCCTTTGGGCAGCACGTTCAAAGCATGAAACAGCCGGCCCAGGACGCGGGCCACGGTGGTCTTTCCGGTCCCGGGGGCGCCCCGGAACACCATGTGCAGCGTGTGGGTGTCCGTATTCAGCTGAAGCGCCCGCCGTCGCTGCTGGATCTCCACCAGCGCCCAAATTTCGCGCACCTGCTGCTTGACGCCGGCGAGACCAACCAGAGCGTCCAGTTCCCGGAGGACGCGCTCCACGATCGGCCGTCGATCGTCGGCCACCACTAAGTGATCGGCGAGACGTCCGCTTTCCAGGCGCCGCAGCTCGGAAAGGGCCTCAGTGGTGGACACCTTGCCGGCTTCGAGCCATCGTATGAGCTGGCGCGGGCTCTCCGGCGCCGAGCTGGTCGGTGCCGTCACCTGGCCCTCCCCCTTCTCCTCCCGCCATCATACGTGCGACTAAGCCGGTCCCATGCGCCCCGACGCGTCCGCTGCCGGAGAATTTCCGGCAAGGTCTTGTCCTCCCCGGCATAGGCATGTACCACACGCGGCCCGGAGCCGTGCGGCGTCCGCGCCGGTGCCCGCCAGCCGGGGAGCCGACTCGCCGTTGTTTTCTGCTCACTGGGCCGACGGCATAAGGGAGGAAGCTGATGAGGCAGCGACAACGGGCGCTGGTTGGCGCCCTGGGTGTGGCGATGCTGGTGGCGGCACCTTGGCTCGGGGATCCGGCGGCACGGGCCGCAGCGCCCCCGGTGAGCAACCCCGCCGCGCCAACGGCGGAGGGACAAGTCCCGGTCCCGGTGTCCGGAACGGCCGCCCACCGCGTCCTATTGGTACCCGGCGACACGCTCTGGGGCCTCGCCCAGACGTATGACACCACCGTGCCCGCGCTGCAGCGGGCCAATGGTCTGGGAACCTCGACGTTGATTGAGGCGGGGACTTGGCTCATCATCCCCGGACGCGTGGTCGTGCGAGCCGGCGACACCCTGTCGCAAATCGCCGCCACGTTCGGGGTGAGCCTGTCCGCCCTGACGGGGCTGAATGCTCTGGGCAACACCGTTATTCAGCCCGGCCAAGTGCTCTGGATCCCGGCGCCATCCTCGCCCGCACCCACCGCTCCGCTGAAGGCGGTCACGGCGGCGGCCAACGCCCTGGTGGAACTGGCGCACTTGGTGCAGGCCGAGGCTGGTGACCAACCGTTTCTGGGCATGGTGGCGGTCGCGGCGGTGGTGCTGAACCGGGTTCGGGCGCCGGGGTTTCCCAAGTCGGTGGCCGGCGTGATTTTTCAGCCCGGCCAGTTCGATTCGGTGTCCAACGGCACCTACTGGCAGTCACCCTCGCCGGCGGCGTATCGAGCCGCACAGGCGGCGCTGGACGGCGAGGATCCCACCGACGGGGCGCTGTACTATTACAACCCGGCTCTGACCACCAATCCGTGGATGAAGGCACTGCCCGTCATTGTCACCATCGGCCAGCAGGTGTTCTGCCGGTAACCTCCGCGGTCCATCGCACCAACTGAGCCACGGCGCCCTCTTCGTCCACCTCGTCCAGGTTGATCCAGCGGACGCCGGGCTCGTGGCGGAACCACGTCCGCTGGCGCTTCGCGTACTGGCGGGTGTGGCGGACGATGAGGGCGAGGAGGTCCGCTTCCGGGAGGAGACCGCGTGCCCACGCCACCGTTTCACGGTAGCCGAGAGCCTGCAGCGCTTGGGCGCGGGGCGACAGGCCCCGGCTGAGCCAGTGCAGCACCTCCTGCTGCAGGCCGTCGGCCAGCTGCTGTTGTGCTCGGCGCGCGATGCGGTCATTCAGATGTTCCGGGCTGCGCGTGAGCGCCACTTTGAGGCTCGGACGCGGAGTGGGCGCGTTGCGCGCCAGCTGGCGGCCGGTGCCCAAGTATGCCGCGAGCGCCCGACGAATGCGGCGCGCGTCACCCGCCGCGGTTCCTTCGTAACCGGCGGGGTCCACGATCCGCAGCTGGCGGCGCACCGCCGCCAGTCCGCGCTCCCTCTGCCAGCGGGCCACTTCCGCGTCCCACCCCGGCTGGCGCACCGGTGGGAAGACGAACCCTTCGGTCAGGCTCCGGATCCAAAGCCCGGTGCCGCCCACCACCAGAACCAGGTGACCCCGGGCCCGGATCTCCCCCACGGCCCGCTGGGCCAACTCTTGAAATCGCGCGACGGTGAAGTGGTCGGCGGGGCCCACCACATCCAGCAGATGGTGGGGAACGCGGGCCCGGTCGGCCGCCGTCGGCTTGGCGTTGCCAATCTCCAATCCCCGATACACCGTCGCCGAGTCGGCGGCGATGATCTCGGCCCCCACCCTCTCCGCCCAACGCAGCGCCAGACGGCTTTTACCGACGGCCGTGGGTCCGCCCAGTACCAACAGCGGGTCATCGGCGGCCAAAGTGACGGTCCACCTCCTCCAGTTCCAGCGTCAGGATCACCGGTCTCCCGTGAGGGCACGAGCGGGGAGACTCCGTCGCGGCCAAAGCTCGCAGCAGTTGCTCCATCTCCACCCGCGCCAGCGGGCGGTTGGCTTTGATGGCCGCCTTGCAGGCCGCCGTGGCCAGACGGTGGTCGGCGACCCACGACACGGGATGTTGGGCGGCCCAGCCCTGCTCCAGCAGAGACTGCAGCAGATGGCCCACCAGCGTCAGGTCCAGCGTGTCGCCGAGAGGTTCGGGAACCTGGCGCAGCGCGAGCGTGGTGCCTCCCAGCGCATCCCAGGCAAAGCCCGCGGCCCGGAGTGCATCCTCCTGGTCATGCAGGGCGCCCCATTCCACCGGAGTCAGGGTCAACGCGAGCGGCACCAGCAGGGGTTGCCCCCACGCGGACAGGTCGGCCCGTCGGCGCAGCTGGTCGTACAGGACGCGCTCCTGGGCCGCGTGCTGGTCGATGACGTAGAGGGTTCCGGGGCCCTCGGCGACAATGTAGCGCAGCCCCCACTGCGCTACCGGCGTCAAGGCGCCGATCTCGTCGTGCAGCACGCGCCCGCCGGCTTGTTCGGCAGGCTCCTCCCATGCCCACCGCGACTGGTCGAGACCGGATTCCTGAGCCCGGTCACCCCCCGCCGCGACGGACTCCGGCCGCAGCGGAAAGGCGGGACTGGTGCGGAGCGCCTCCGTGACTGCCGTGCGGATGAGTCCCGCCACCGCGCGATCATGGGTGAGACGGACCTCGGCCTTGGTCGGATGGGCGTTCGGGTCCACATCTTCCGGCGCCACGGTGACGGCGAGCCAAAACTGCGGGTACCGGCGCTCCGCCACCAGCGGGCCAAACGCCTGCTCCACGGCGGCGCGCAGAGCCCAGTTGTGCACCACCCGGCCGTTGACGGTCAGCATCTGGGTCTGGCGACTCCCGCGAGCCTGGTCCGGCGGCGCCACCAGCCCTTCCACCCGCACGGCACCGCCCAGCGCGGCGCCGGACACGACCAGAGCCCGCTCAGCACGCTCGGCGCCATAGATGGCGCCGAGTGCCGCCCGGCGGTCGCCGTCACCACGGGTCTGAAACTGGTCGCGACCGTCAATGACCAGGGACAGGGCCACATCGGGCCGGGACAGGGCCAACATCACCACCCATTGGTGGATGGCCTGCAGCTCGGCGGCGGGGCTCTTCAGAGCCTTCTGCCGTGCCGGGAGGACGGCGAACAGGTCCTCGCAGCGGACGCGTGTGCCGCGTCGGCGGCTGATCGGTCCGCGATCCGTCACCCGCCCGTTCACGACCACGATGCGCCAGCCGTGCGCACTGGCCTCGTCGCGGCTCTCGACGGTCAGGCGCGAGACAGCGGCGATGGCGGCCAGCGCTTCGCCCCGGAATCCCAGCGTCCGAAGCGTATCCAGATCGTCCAAGCGGGTGATTTTGGACGTGCAATGGCGGCCGATGCACTGTTCCACGTCGTCACGGTCCATCCCCGCTCCATCGTCATCGACCGTGAGCACCGGTTGCATCCCGCTCTGGACGTCTACGCGGATGCGCGTGGCCTCCGCGTCGAGGGCATTCTCAATCAGCTCCTTGACCACCGATGCGGGCCGCTCCACCACTTCACCGGCGGCGATTTGGTCGGCCACCACCGCGGGCAGGGGCACAATCCGGCTCATGAGAGTCTCCTTTGCCACTCGTCCAGCCAACGGAGCGCTTCCAGCGGTGTCATCTCCGGGATCCGAAGCCGCTTCAGATCGGCCCGCAGCTCCTCCACCACCGGATCGGGCTCAAAGAGCCACGCCTGGTCTTCGCTCCGGAGCGGCTCCGGCCGGCCATCGCGCTCCCATTGGCGCAGGAGTCGTCCGGCTCGGAGCAGTATCGACCGGGGAATGCCCGCCTGGGCGGCCACCTCGACGCCGAAGGACTCGGAGGTGGAACCGGGAACCACTTCGTGCAGCAGCAGCAGGCGTCCGGCGGTCACGACCGCATCCGTCCGCAGGGGGGTAATCACCGGGCCGACCAGTTGCACCAATTCATGATAGTGCGTGGCAAACAGGGTAAACGGCGGCGGATTCGCGGCGGCCAAATGCTCCAGAATGGCCCAGGCCAGCGCCAACCCGTCAAACGTGGAAGTCCCGCGCCCCAACTCGTCCAGCAGCACCAGACTGAGCCCGTCGGCCTGGTCCAGGATCTGCGCCATCTCCTCCATTTCCACCATGAACGTGCTTTGTCCGCGGGCCAAGTCGTCATCCGCGCCGATGCGGGCGTAGATCCCGTGCAGCGGCGGCTGTTCCCAGGCATCGGCCGCCACAAAACTGCCCATCTGGGCAAGCCAGGCGTTTTGCGCGACGGCGCGCATGAACGTGGACTTGCCCCCCATGTTGGGACCGGTGATGAGTGCGATGCGGGTGGGAAGGACCAGGCTCAGATCACTCGGGACATAGCTGTCGACGGTGTGCTCCACCAAGGGATGGCGGAGGCCGCGCGCGGTGACATGGTCGTCCACGAAGCCGGGCCGGACCCAGTGAAACCGCTCCGCCGCCTCGGCGAGTCCCTGGACGGCGTCCAACCAAGCGACCGCGTCGACCAGCTGGCGCAGGGCCGGCAGCTCCGCCAGGACGGCGTCGTGCACGGCCCGCGCCATCTCCTCCTCCCGCTGGAGCGCATCGGCCTCGGCAGCCGCTATGGCGGCGGCGAACGTCTCAAGGGCGTCCAGGGTGAATCGGCCGGCCGAGACCATGGTCTGGCGGCGGCGCCACGCCGGGGGCACCTGATGGATCTGGCTGTTGGGAACCTCGACAAAGAGGCCAAAGGTGCGGTGGTGTCCGACTTTCAGACCGCGGATCCCGGTGGTCTCCCGCAGATCCGCCTCCCATTCCAAAAGCGCCTGCCGCTGGTCTTGGGCCATCGCCCGCAGCCGGTCCAAGGCGGCGTCGACGCCGGGCCGGATGATGTGACCCTCCGTCCAGGAGGGTCCGGCGTCCGGCTCCACCCGATCCAGCTGGTGGGCCAGGCGATCCAGCTCGGGAAGGGATGCGGGCGGCTGGGCCTCTCCGGGCTGGGTGGCCAGCATGGCCCGCAATGGGCCGGCCGCCGCGACGGCCGCCGCGAGGCGGGCCAGGTCTCGCGGTTGGGCCAGGCCCATAGCCAAGCGGGCGAGGCGCCGTTCGGGGTCGCCGACCGGTCGGAGCGTGTCACGCAGGCGTCCGCGGGCCAGGCTCTCCCGGTGCCAGTGCGTCACGGCCGCCAGCCGCCGGTCCAGCATCTCGCGGTCGGTCACCGGCTGGGCGGTCCACTCCCGGAGCCGGCGGGCTCCGACGGGGGTCACCGTCTGATTGAGCCGCCCGAACAAGTCGCCTCCTTCCGGACGCAGGATGGCCAGCTGGGCGGTGGTGCGGGCCGACGTCCAAAACACGCCCTCGGGCGCCAGGACCCGAATCCGGAGGAGATGCGTCAAGGACCGCCCCTGGGTCGCCTCGGCATAGCGGAGGCCGGCCACCAAAGCGGCCAGGGCCAAGGGTCGTTGGCCCACGCCCGCGTGGGCCAGAATCGCCGGGCCGAGGCGGCGCTCTATCTCGGGGATGGGATCCCGATTCGGAAACAGGTCCGGACGCACATGCCACGGCGTCACGGGGGCGGGGTCTTCTGCCTCGGCGCTCAGGCCCTCCGCCGGGGCGAGCTGCTCGAGACCGGCCGCCAGGCGACGGGCGGCGTCGCGGCCATGGTACTCCATGATCGCCATGCGGCCTTCCGCCAGATACAGCGCCGCCAGCCCAAAGGCGTCGCGGCGGCGGATCAACGCCATCAGCGGACCGCCCCCATCGCCCTCTTCGGGCACAAAGGTTCCGGGCGTGATGTGACGCACGATGCCGCGCTCCACCAGTCCGCGCGCTTGACGGGGGTCCTCCAGCTGTTCCGCCACCGCCACGGAGTGGCCGGCCGTCACCGCCCGCTGCAGATACTGCTCCAGGGCATGGAACGGCACGCCGCACATGGGCGTCTGCCCATCGCGGCTCGTGAGCTGAACGTCCAAAACCGGTGCGGCGGCGCGGGCGTCTTCCTCGAACAACTCGTAAAAGTCTCCCAGCCGGAAAAACAGCCAAGCATCCGGAGCCTGTTGTTTGAGACGGTGCCACTGCGCCATGAGCGGCGTTGGCAACGACTCAGCCATCCCGATGGTCCCCGCTCCGTCCCAGTCGGGCGGCCAGCCACAGTCCCCAGCGCAAGTCGCGCGCCGACACAAAGACGGTCTGCTGCTGCAAAGCCTCCAGTGCCCAGCGCAGCGTATGCGCGCCGCCATCCAGGAGCGGCCGCCGCGCCGGGTCGATGCCGGCGGCGCGCAACGTTTCGTCGTCGTCCGGCAGGTCGGGCGTCGCCCAATGCTCCAACCCCGACCGGGTCAGAGGATTTCCCAGCAGAGCCGCCAGCGCCCGGGCCGAACCGCCCAGGGCGATGATTTTTGACGCCCCCAAAACGGGCAGGGCGGGCGTCGAGGCGTTGGGGGGACGAGCCGCGCCCACGGGCACGCTCACGCTGGCGAGTGGACCGGCAAATTCGGTGCTGCCGCCGCCCACGTCCAACACGGCAATGGGCACCGGCCAAAAGGCCTGCTCGCCCCACCAGGCGGCTCGGGCCTCCTCTTCACCCGACAGCGTCCAGGTCTGCCATCCGCGCTGCCGCAGGGCTTCGGCCAGCCCGGGATAGCGACGTCCCACCTCGCCCAGAGCGGCGAGCCGCCGGCCGGCCGGCGCGTCATGCGCGGCGGCCAGCGCGTCCAGATACCGATTCAGTCGGTCCACTCGGTCCGAAGCCTCCAGCAGGCGGAGCACCGTAGCGGTGTTCTGCACCGGTTGAGACAGTCGGTGCGCCGCCAGGAAACTGACGCTGGTTGAGCCGACCTTGAGAACCTCCGTCGGCGCGGGGCCCGCCGCGGTCCCTGCCGCCCCGGTTGCGTCCATCTCGTCCATAGATGGCTCGATTATAGCGCACGGGCCACCGGAACCTCTCTGCTACAATACAAGCACAGGCCGACAGAGCGTCGCGGGGGAGGTGGATGGTCACATGCGCCGAGGCGTGGTGGCCATCGTCCTGGTCATGGCGGCCGTGTTGGTCTTTTGGCGGCCGCCCGCCTATGCGGCGGCTCCGCCGTCCCTGTCAGCCACTGCGGCGGTGCTGATCGACGGGACCACCGGCCAGGTGCTGTACGCCCGCAACCCGCTCGAGGAACTGTATCCGGCCTCCATCACCAAGATTATGACCGCGTACCTGGCCATCAATTCCCCCGCCTGGCGGGGTACGCTGACCGTCAGCGCCGAGGCGGCGTCTCAACCCGGCTCCAGCGCCTATCTCCGGCCGGGTCAAGTGTTACCGGTGGCCCAGGTGGCGCAGGTGATGATGCTGACATCCGGAAACGACGCCGCCTGGGCGCTGGCACAGGCCGTCTCGGGACACGAGCGGGCGTTTGTGGCCCTCATGAATCAAACCGCGCGCGCCTGGGGCGCACCGGGCATCCATTTCGCCAATCCGACCGGTCTGCCGTTGCCCAACCACGTGGTCACGGCCCTGGGCATGGCCATCATCGCGCGTCGGGCCATGGAGAACCCCATCTTTCGCCACCTGGTCTCGGTGCGATTCGCCACGCTGCCCCCGGACCCGGGACCGCGGCTGTACTACAACCAAAACGAGCTGCTCTACAGCTACCCGGGCGCCAACGGCATCAAGCTGGGCTACACCATCGAGGCCGGGGAAACGCTGGCCGCTTCGGCCACCCGCCGGGGTCAGTTTCTGATCGCGATCCTGCTGCACGACACCCCGACCGGGCTCTGGCCGGACGCGGCTTCCCTGCTCTCCTGGGGATTTGCCACCTTTCGGCCCACGACGGTCGTGCGGGCCCACCGCCGGTTGGTCGTGGCGTCTTGGGGAAAGGTCCACGTGCCCGTGACCGTGAACCGCCCCGTTGTGCTGCTCTCGGCGGGGGGAGGCCCCCTTCCGTCAGGGACCATTCGATTGCGTTACCACTGGGTGCCGGGGTTGGAACGGGGCCATCGCGGGAGTATTGTCGGCCAACTCAGCGTGATCGGACCCTACGGCCAGGTGCTGGCCACGCGGCCGCTGCGCGCGCTGAGGGCCTGGGCCCCGCCCGCGCCCCGCCGGCCGTGGCATCCGGCCTGGCCCGCCGCGGCGCTGGTAGTCGGGTTCGGGTACACGTGGTGGACGCGGGAGCGCCCGTATGCCGCTTGACGACATCGCCGTCTGGGGCGGGCGTGAGTTGCCGGCGAAGGCCCCGTCCTTCGGCGGACTGATGGTGGTGGACGTGGATCGGTGGCCCTCGCGGCCCCAGTTGGCGGCTTGGACCGTCCGCATGGACCGGCCCGCGCTGGTGGCGCAGGTCGGAACGGACGGGCAGCCGGAGGCCTTGCTGATGGACCGGCAGGGTCGTGTCGCCGGCCACCACCGCGGCTCCGTGGCGAGCGGACGCTTGACGGTCCATCAAATACTCGGCCGTCGGGTCGGCGTGCTGCTGGGCGCCGAGGTCTGGATGCCGGAAGTGGGACGAGCCCTCGGGCTCGCCGGCGTCGAGCTGGTGGTGGGCTTTCGTCTTCCGCTGACGGGGAGCGCGTATGCTCCGCTGTGGGCTCTGGCGCAGCAGAACCAATGGATGGGGGTGGAGACGGGCGTTCCGCCGCGGTTGGTGGTGCCGTGCGAAAGCACACCCGACGAAAGCGGCGTGCTGGCGGCGGTGGGGGAAGGTTCCTGGTGGCGCCTGACGCCGCCGTGGAACGAGCGGCGGCGGCTCGTGGAGCGGGACGCGCTTTTGGCCCAGCTCAATCCCGCTGTCTATCTGCGACAGCCGTGGTGGGAGGACTGACATGGGCGGGCACGATGCCTGGCAATTGCCCGTCGGGCGTGTTTTGCTGACGGGACTGGCGGCTTGGCAGCGCCGGCGCCTCAAACTGCCGTCGCCGACGGATGTAAAGCCGATGGCCTGGAGCCGGCGGCAGCTGGTTGTCGCCGGTGTCCAGTGGCGCATGGAGCCGGTTCGGGCGCTGGACGCGTGGGTGGACCGGCTGATGGCGGTGCTGGACGAGGCGCATCACCTCGGCGCGGCGCTGGTGGTGTTCCCCGAGGATATGGCCACCCCGCTGCTGGGATTGCTCACCGAGCGGGTGGGAACGCCTTCGGCCGCTCAGTTGAGCGACGCCGAGGTGGGAGAGCGGCTCAGGGCTTGGGCCGATGCCGTCGCCCCGGTGTATCGGGACATCTTTGGGTATCTGGCTCGGCTGTATGGCCTCGTCATTGTGGCCGGCTCGCAGCTGGCCACGGTGCGGGGCCGCTTCCACAATCAAGCGCTCGTCTTCGGGCCCGACGGCCGTCTGGTGCATCGACAGCCCAAGCTCCATCCGCTACCCTTGGAGCGGCGGTGGGGCGTGGACCCGGGGACCGAATGGCACCGCGTGCCGGGGGTGACGTTGCCCCTGGGGGTGGCCGTCTGCCATGACGCTTCGTTCTTTGAGACCTTTCGCCTGGCCGCCGCCCAAGGCGTCGAGCTCATGGCCATCCCCATCGCCGATCCGGACCCGGACTGGCGCGAAGCGAAGGCCCGGCGGGGGGCTTGGGCCCGTACGCAGGAGTCGGGCCTCCCGACGGTGGTCGGAGCCGGAACCGGGTCGCTGTATGGGCTGACACTGACCGGCAAGGCGGGGGTGTACGTCCCCCGGGAACTGACGGCGGATGGATCGGGTGTGCGCGCCGAAAGTGAACACCCGGTGGGAGAAGGCTTGAGCGCCGGGGTTTTGGATCTGGAACAGCTGGCCGCCTTTCGGGCCGAGGCGCGGTCCGGCATGCCGACGCGGGCGGTGGGACGCTGGATGGAGGCGGGATACCGCGCGCTCGCTGAGGCTGTGATGGGGTCGGCGCCCTGAGTCGTCAGGGTGGTCCCGCCGGGACGGTGCGCGCGACGCGTGCGGCCGAGACGGTCCGATCCCCCGTGGACCCGCAAGTCACGGCGAGGGCAGCGCGCCGAGCCGCCCGGCTTGGCGCCCGGAGCCCAGCCGATTCGGAAAGGAGTCGACATCCCCGACGATGCATCTCTTGACACAGGTGGCCGATAGCTTGGTGGGATTGGGTGTGGGCGGGGTGCTGATCGGGATGTTCCTGGAAAGCGCCGCCATCCCCATCCCCAGCGAGATCATTCTGCCCTTCGCCGGATATCTGGTGGCGGTGGGGCGCGCAAGCTGGGTCGAGGCCGGGTTGGCGGCGCTGATCGGAGGCCTGCTCGGGTCCCTCGCCTCGTACGCGGTGGCGTATTGGGGCGGACGTCCCCTGCTGACGCCGATTCTGCGCCATCATGAATTGGAGCGCGCCGAGCGCTGGTTTCGGCGCCACGGAGACCGCGCCGTATTTTTCGGACGGCTCGTGCCGGGAGTCCGGACCTATATCTCGCTGCCGGCCGGCTTCGCCGCCATGCCGCTGGGCCGGTTCATCGGGTACAGCCTGCTCGGCGCCCTGCCCTGGACCGTGGTGTTCATGGTGCTGGGTTTTCAAGGCAAGCGCCACTGGAGCCAGGCGGAGCATTTTGAAACCTGGGTGGTGATCATCGGAGCCGTCGTCGTGCTGGGATGGGTCCTGTGGTTCTGGCGACGACGCCGCCGTCCGGCGGCGTGACCGCCGGGTCGGCTAGGGACCGGACAGGCTGCGCCAGAAGCGCGGGTCCTCGTCGCCGAGACGCCACAGCGCCACCCCGGCCAGATGGTATTGCCGCGCCAAGGCGACGCGGGCCGCGGCGGAGCGATCGCCCATGTACCAGACCACATGCGAGACGCCGCCGGCGGTATAGGTGAAGTGATTCTGCGAGGTGGCCCGGTCGTAGACGGGCGTGAGGCCGTGCTGGCGCGCCAACGCTTGGGCCGCTGTGTCGCTTACGGTGGCGGCGGGACCGGCCGCCCCGTTGTTGACCCAGTCGTATCCATACATCCCGATGGCCAGGACGAGATGGTCGGCCGGGACCAGGGTGAGGGCGCGGCGCACGTTCGCCTCCACCCAGCCGTAGGGGGCCACGGCTCCGGGCGGGCCGCCGCTGTAATGGTGGTCGTAGGCCATGATCACCAGATAATTGGCCCATCGGGCCAACAGGCCATAGTCATCCGCCCCGTTGATGGATGCCGGGAGCCCCACCAAGGGGAAGACCGAGACGGCGATGATTTTATCGGGCCCCAAGCGCCGCCGGAGATCCGCGACGAAGTCGCTCAAGGTCGTGCGATCTGCCGCGGGCAGCAGCTCAAAGTCGATGTTGACGCCGGCCAGGCGATCGTGGCGCACGATGCGCTGCAGATTGGCGGCCGTCGTCTGCCGGAGGGCGGCGGTGCTCAGCATCGCGCTGCCCAGATTGGTGACCAGCGGCACCAGGGCGATGTGATGCCGCCGGGCAAACGCCGCCACACTGGCGTCGTAGCCAAGATCGCTCACCGACCCGTCGGCCTGAACGGAAAACCAGCGCGGGCTCACCGTCGTCAGCGATCGCCAGTGCTGCAGGAAGGAACTCCGCGAGGAGGGCGCGGGGGCGCCCGGTGTCTTGTTCTCGTAGAAGCCAATCACCTGGAAGTGCGACCGGGCCAGCGGCGTGGACTGGCCAAACCAGGAGCGGCCGACCCAGACGATGGCCACCGCCAGCGCCAGCGCCGCGCCCACGGCCCAGGGCAGCGGATGGCGGCGAATTTCTCTGCCCCAATGGCTTCCGTTCATGCCCCTAGTATCGGGATGGCCGCGCCGGGGTATGCGTCAAACGCCCGGATGCGGGTCACGCTAGACGGGGGGTGAACAAGATGCGCAGTCGACGAGTGCCCGACGCGGAGAACGGGCCGCTGTGGCTGCCGGATGAAGACGGTTGGGATCGGCTGGAGTGGGGATACGATGACCCGCAGGACCCGCCCAGTCTCTATACGCTTATCGAGAGCGCATCGGATCCGGTCCGCTGTTGACCGGCTGTCCTCCTGGGGAGTGCTCGCGGGAGCGGGAGCGGCCGAACGGGGAGACCCGCCCCGGCCGCCGAGGCGCCTCGCCCACTCCCCCATCCGTTTGCTCGCGGGGGCAGATGGCGGCGTCGCGGGCCAACAGCGTCAAGAGCAGGCGACGGCTGGCGCGTAGGGCGGTGAGCCGCTCGCGCAGCCAAGCATTTTCGCATCGAAGCCGCTCCGCTTCCTGCTGCCAGGACCATGGCCGGGCGGGCGGCGTTTTAGCTTTCGTCCCGACTTCCCCCTCTGGCCTTAGGATATCCCACGACAGGGAAAATATACCGGCCGGCTGCTGGAGGTGCCCACAGCGGCGCGGAGTCCAACCCCCGCCGGCCGACGTCCGCACACCGGCATCGTCCGCCGGTCGCCGGCACGTGAGCGGACTTACGGAGCCGGGCTGGCCGCCGGGCCCCAAGCGGCGCGGAGGAACTCCACATAGTTTTGGCCGGCCAGGCGGGCGATGGTGGCGTCGCTCAGTCCACGCTGGGCCAGATGCTCGAAGAGGTCCGGCAGACGGGTGATGTCCTCCAGGCCCACCACCGGCTCCGGAACTCCGTCAAAGTCTGAGCCCAGGCCCACATGACGGTCGTTGCCCACCACCTCAAGATGATGGATGACATGGTCGCCCACCCGCGTCAGGTCACGTGCCCCGCCCAGAAAATCCGTGACGAAGGCGATGCCTTGGACCCCGCCCCGGTCGGCCAACGCGCGAATCTGCGCATCGGAGAGATTTCGACGATGGTCGGCCAGCGCGCGGCAGTTGGAGTGGGACGCAATCGGCGGCTCTGCCGTCACCTCCAGCACGTCCCAGAATCCGGCTTCCGCGAGGTGCGACACATCGAGGATCATATGCAGGTCGTTCATCGCCCGCACCATGTCGCGCCCGGCGCGGGACAATCCGCCGCCGCCCGGATCCTCGCCGGCACCGTCCGCCAAGTCGTTGCGCTGATTCCAGGTAAAGGACAACAACCGGACGCCCAGCCGCCACAGGATGCGGAGCCGGGCCGGATCGGTGCCGAGCGCTTCGGCCCCCTCCACCGACAGAGCCCCGCCCACGGCGCCGGGATCTCCCAGCAGTCGATCCAGTGAGGCGAGGTCGGTGATCACGTGGGCATGGGGCTCCGGCTCAAACTCGCGGTAGAACGCGTCGATGTAGGTCAAAAGCCGGGAAAGCGACCGCTCGGGCTTATACTCCGGCTCCACGAAGCAGGAAAAGAATTGCAGGGTGTGACCCACTTGGCGCATGCGCCCGAGATCCAACTGGCCTTCCAAGGCCGCGTCGTGGAGGCGGCGCCGGCCTTCCAGGACGGCGCCCAGGCTGTCCGCATGCGTGTCAACGGTCACGAGATCATGAGTGCGCCAGCGCATGAAACTCCTTTCCGGAGCGCCCTCTCTACGGTTCGCGCAGAAAGACGCGCTCCACGTCGAGGCTGCGACCGCCTTCGACGGTGATGATGAGGCCGCACAACTGGGCCGGGCCACTGGCGGTTTCGAACCGCACCGGCATCTGGCGGGTCAGCTTTTCCAACACCAACGGGGTGCGCACGCCAATGACGGAGTTGTACGGTCCCGTCATGCCCAGATCGGTGAGAAACGCGGTGCCGCCGGGCAGGATCCGTTCGTCGGCCGTCTGCACGTGGGTATGCGTGCCGACGACGGCCGCGACGCGTCCGTCCAAGTACCATCCCATGGCGGCCTTTTCGGACGTGGTTTCGGCGTGCATGTCGACGAGAATGGCGTCGACCGGGGGTAGCTCCGCCAGCGCAGCGTCCACCGCCTCGAACGGATTGCCGTAGGCGGCCGGCATGAAGCTTTGGCCGGAGACATTGAGCACGGCCACCAGGGAGCCCGAGCGGGCGGGCATCACCGTGACGCCCCGGCCCGGAACGCCGTGCGGATAGTTGAGGGGTCGGATCACTTGCGAACTGTCATCCAGGAACTCCAGCACTTCGCGTTTGTCGAAGATGTGATTGCCCGACGTCAGGACATCGATGCCGCTCGCCCACAGGGCATCGGCCACCTCATGCGTCAGCCCGTTGCCGCCGGCGGCGTTTTCCCCGTTGGCGACAACGAAGTCGAGGCCGCGGTCACGAATCAACCGCGGCACCCATTCGTTCACCACGCGGCGTCCGGGCCGACCCACCACGTCGCCTATCAGCATCACCCGCACGGCATCCGCCTTTCAGCTGTTGAAGACCAGCACCCGACCCTCTTCGCGCAAAGCAAACAGCCGTCCTCCCGGCGTGTCGCGCAGCGTCTCCAGAGTGGCTTGGATGGTTTCTTCCTGAGCCATCCATTCCTCCTCCACCAGATCGGCGGGGTCGGCCACCAGCTCGTTGCCCACCTGCTCGCGCAGGATTTCAATCGACAGGCCCACCTCTTCCACCGTCAGGGACTCGACGTCACGGGTCAAGATGACGGTGGAGACCGTCTCCATCACGTCCAGCTCCAGCCGCTCCAAGCGCGGCGCGGGCTGACGGAGGCACTCGCGGTATGTGAGCAAAGATTCCTGCCACGCCTCGTGGATCTGCTCAAACAGCTGGGGCGCAACGACACCGCGGCAGCAAAACGAGAGGGCCAGCATTCCCTCGTGGGCATCCAACTCCAAACTGGATACCTCCGGGTAGCGGACAAGCACTGCAATCAAGGCGCCCACTCCCCGTGGGCTGGCCCCGAAACCTCCCATTCCCTTGAACTGCGTCATGCCGTACACCCCTTTCTGACCTGGCCGCGGGCCCGAAGGCCCCGGCTCCTGCCAATTGTCGGTGTTGTGGACGCCAGATCCGGATGCGAACGGAAGACCGAAGGCAACGGCGGGCCAGACGGGCGGCGCCGTGCGCGTGAGCTCAGGCGCCCAGCCGGCCCCTTGCGGCGGGTATCGAATCCGTGGCGTCCGGCACAAGCTGGCGAACGACTGTCTCGTGGCGTGGGTGGTTCGCCGCGACGCCCAGGATGACCGGACGGCGTCCTGGGCTCCTCGGGCCCGCGCGCCCGCGGTCGCGTCACAGCCATTCCGATTCCTCCCCGCGGTCCGAGTCGCCGGCCACCACCATCCGCAGTGCGCGGACGATGTCGGCGGAAGCGAAGCCTTGCCGCTGAAGCTTGCGGGCCAGTCGCTGCCGGTCCGCGAGCGTCTTGGGGTCCGCCCGCCGGGCGATGGCCTCCGCTTGCGCCCACACATCCTCGGGAGACCACCGCGCCAGGGTGTCCTGCGCCACTTGGCTGTCCACGCCCCGCTGCCGCAGGCGCTGGGCCAACCGGCCCGGGCCTCGGCCCTGAGACTGAGCCCGTCTCAGCTCCAGGTCCGCCACCGCCTGGTCCGAAAGCCATCCCTCCTGCAACAAACGGGCAACCACCTGGTCCGCCGCTTCGGTCTCCTGGCGTTCCAGGCGGTCGCGCACTTCTCGAGCCGTCAGCGCGCGTTGCGCCAGCCAGCGCAACGCCGCGCGGTAACCCTCGTCACTCGTCCTCATCGGCGGGCGTGGACGTCACGGCCGCCTGCAACATCATCTGCCGCAATTTGGCCTCCAGTTCCTGCGCCAATACGGCATTTTGCTTGAGGTATTCGCGGGCGCTCTCGCGACCCTGGCCGAGACGTAGGTCGCCGTATGAATACCAGGCCCCGCTCTTCTGCACGACACCCTGATCGACGGCCACATCCAGGACGTTGCCCTCTCGCGAAATGCCTTCGCCATACAGGATATCAAACTCCGCCTGCTTGAACGGCGGGGCGACCTTGTTTTTCACGACTTTCACCCGCGTGCGGCTGCCGATCACATCATTGCCGTTCTTCAAGGTCTCAGCCCGCCGCACTTCCAGGCGGACCGTGGCGTAAAACTTGAGGGCCCGCCCGCCCGGCGTCGTCTCGGGGTTGCCGAACATGACCCCGACTTTTTCGCGCAACTGATTGATGAAGATGGCGATGGAGTGCGACTTGGAAATGGCCCCGGTCAATTTCCGGAGCGCCTGGCTCATCAAGCGCGCCTGGAGACCGACGTGCGCATCCCCCATCTCGCCCTCGATCTCCGCACGGGGCACCAGGGCGGCCACCGAGTCCACCACCACGACATCGACCGCTCCCGACCGGACCAGAGCCTCGGCGATTTCCAGAGCCTGCTCGCCCGTGTCCGGCTGGGAAATCAGCAGCTGGTCAACATCCACGCCCAGTTTGGCGGCGTAGGTGGGATCCAGGGCGTGCTCGGCATCAATGAAGGCGGCGATGCCTCCTCCCCGCTGGGCTTCCGCCACCACGTGCAGGGCGACGGTGGTCTTGCCGGAGGACTCTTGACCAAAGATCTCCACCACCCGTCCCCGGGGTAGACCGCCGACACCCAAGGCTATGTCCAGCGCCAAAGCGCCGGTGGGGATCACCTCCACCGCCATGCGGCTGGTGGCCTCCCCCATCCGCATGATGGACCCTTTGCCAAACTGCTTCTCGATCTGGGCCAACGCCAAATCCAGCGCTTTTTCGCGCTCCATCGCCACGGTGGTTCCTCCTCGGCGGGTCCGATGGCGGGTTATATTCGCGCTCGCCCGGCTGACTCCTCCCGCGGCCGGGCCGGCTCCACATTGACGGGCTTGCCGTGAATGGAGAGCCGCGACGCGGCCGCCATGACCTTGTGCGCCACATCGTCGGGCACTTCCACAAACGTGAAGCGGTCGTAGATGTCGATGAGCCCGATGACGCTGCCGGCGATCCCGCTGGCTTCCGCGATGCCCCGCACGACGTCGGCCGGGCTGACCCGGTCGATGCGGCCCAGATTCAAGAACAGGCGCACCATGCCCCGTTCCGCTCCGGTGTCGCCATAATTGGCCGATTCGGTGACGTCCCGACCGCGTTCGTTGAGCAAGCGCAGGGCGGCGGCCGCCACGTCCACCGAGTCGTATTCATCGGCCAACTCGAGCGCCACCTCCCGGTATTCCGGCAGCACGCCCCGATCAATCTCTTCAGCCAAGCGCAGCTTCAACGCTTCACGCTGCTTCTCGACGACGTCCGCCTGCGTGGGCACGGTGCGCCGCGCCACGTGAACCCGGAGCACCCGCTCCATCATCCGCAGCTGGCGCATTTCTTTGGGGTGGATCAGCGTGATGGCGTTGCCGGAGCGCCCCGCCCGTCCGGTTCGCCCGATCCGGTGGACATAGCCCTCCGGGTCCTGGGGCAGATCGTAGTTGACCACATGGGTCACATGCTCGATGTCCAGGCCGCGCGCGGCGACATCGGTCGCGACGAGGATTTCGCTGGATCCTTCCTTAAATCGCTTCAACACCCGCAGACGCTGGGTCTGGTTGAGGTCGCCGTGAATCGCCTCCGCCGAATACCCGCGCGCCTGGAGCGCTTCGGTCAGTTCATCGACGCGACGCTTGGTGCGGCAGAAGATGATGGTCCGCTCCGCGCCCTCAACGTCCAGGATTCGGGAGACCGCGTCCACCTTTTCGTGCTCGCGCACTTCGTAGTACCACTGTTCCGTCTGCGGCACGGTCAGCCGTTCGGGGTTGATGACCACGTGGGCGGGATTCCGGAGATACCGCTGCGCCAAGTGCGCGATGGGCGGCGGGACCGTGGCGGAAAACAACAGCGTCTGGCGCTCCGCCGGCATCTGCTGCAGGATGAACTCCACGTCTTCGATGAAGCCCATGTCCAACATCTCGTCCGCCTCGTCGAGCACGGCAATGCGCACGGCGTCGAGCTTCAGCGTCCCGCGCCGGATATGGTCAATGACGCGGCCGGGTGTTCCGATCACCACCTGGACACCATGTTCCAAGGCGCGAATCTGGCGATCATACGATTGCCCGCCGTATATCGGCAGTACCCGGAGAACCGTGTGCCGGCCGATGCGCGTCAGCTCTTCCGAGACCTGGATGGCCAACTCGCGGGTGGGTGCCAG
The DNA here is from genome assembly GCA_027318915.1 of Clostridiales bacterium. The sequence goes on along the minus strand of DAHVOH010000005.1, from coordinate 13,354 downwards.
CACCAGGGCCTGGACCTTGCGGCTGCGGTGATCGATGCGTTCCACGATGGGGATGCCAAACGCGGCCGTTTTGCCGGTGCCGGTCTGAGCCTGCCCGATCAAATCCCGGCCCTCCATGATGGGCGGGATGGTCTGCATCTGAATGGGCGTGGGCTCCTCGAAGCCCATGTCCACCACGGCGCGCATGACGGCCGGGCTGAGTCCTATGTCTTTGAAACCTAAAAGTGTCTCCTGTGTCATCTGTTCTCCTAACTTTCCCACTCAAATCCCGGCTGGGCGGATATCGCCCCGGCCAAAAGAAAACGCGCCGTCTCGGCGGCGGCACGCCTGACCACGTCACGGGCGGCTCCGGATCGCCGCCGCCGTACCAACACTCCCTCGGGACCGGCCACTGCGCAGTAGTATGTGCCGACAGGGTTGTCCACCGTGCCGCCCCCCGGACCGGCAAACCCGGTGAGTCCGACGCCCCATGTGGATCCGGCTCGCTCCCGGATTCTGCGCGCCAACAACCGCGCCACCTCGGCACTCACCGCGCCCTTCTCACACAAAAAATCCGGCGGCAACCCGAGGCGCGCCTTTGCCTCGTTAGTATACACCACCTGCCCCTCCAGCACCACCTGGGAGGCGCCGGGAACCGCGGTCAGCTGTGTCGCCAAAAGGCCCCCGGTGAGAGATTCGGCCAGCGCCACCGTTTCGCGGCGCTCGGCGAGGGTGGCCACCAGATCGTCGGCGCTCACCGGCAAGCTCTGATCGTACAGCGGCGCGGGGACGCGGGCGCGGGCCAACGCGCCGGCCGCCGACAGCTCCGGCGGCGTCGCGGGGCCGGCGGCCGGCATCTCGAGCCGCAACTCCACCACCCCCGGGCTGACGTACAGGCCGGCGCGCGGCACCGGCGCCGTGAGGAGGTCGCCCAGGTAGTGCGCCATCTCGGACTCGCTCAAGTCGTAGCAGCGCCAGGTCAGGCGCAGTACGCGGCGACCGGTGGCCCGCTCCACGCGCGGGAGGAACACGTCGGCGACAGCCTGGCATTCATGGGGGGGACCGGGTAGCATGACCACCGCGCGCTGACCCTGGTACACCAGCTGTCCAGGTGCGGTGCCGGCCGAGTTGGGCAGGACTTCGGCGCCGGTCAGGATGAGGCTCTGACGTCGGACCGATTCCTCGCGCCCAGCAGCGGCCCGGTGCCGGGGAGCGATGAGGGCGGCAATGGCGGCATCGGGTTGAAGCGGAAGATTCAACGCCGCGCTGACGCCGTCCCGTGTCAGATCGTCGGGTGTGGGCCCCAATCCTCCCACCACCACAACCAAATCCACCTCGGTCAGCAGCCGGCGGACCGTCTCCGCAATGGCGTGCACATCATCACCGACGACGACTTGCCGCCGGACCCGCGCGCCCGCCGCCAGCAGGCGGCGGGACAGCCACGCCCCGTTGGTGTTGATGACTTCCCCGGTCAGGACTTCGTCCCCCACGGCCACCACCGCCGCATTTTCCCACATCGCGCTGCCCCCCGCCGATGAGACCCGACCCACCGTCTTGCCTCCATTGTACCGGTTCTGCGCCGGATGCGGCTAAGCGGCGAGCCAGTCACGGAGGGAGTCGCCCGTCAGCGTTTCGTGATCTTGGAGATGCGCCGCCAAGGCCTGCAGGGTCTGGCGATGCGCATCCAGCAGGGTCATCACCTCCCGGTCCGCGGCATCCAGGAGATCCTTGACGGCGGCATACAGGTCGGCGGTCGCCATGAGGTTCTCGTCGACCGGCCCCAGAGCCGAGAGGCCGGCGGCCACCACGCGCCGCCCGATGGCGAATGCCTGGTCAAAATCGCTCGCGGATCCGGTGGAGCGTTCTCCGAGCACCATGAATTCGGCGGCGGAACCGGCCAAACAGACGAACATGTCGGCCCGCATCTGACTGGGCGTCTCCACCACCGGATCGTAGGGGGGCTGGCCTTGACGGACATGACCCAGGGCCAAGCCGCGCGGGGCGATGGTCACCGCCGCGACCGAGCCGGGACGCACCAATTCGCTTATCAGCGCGTGGCCGCCCTCGTGAACGGCGATGCGGCGGCGGTCCTCCGCCGCCATCTGTCGGTCCATCCGCTCCCCCAGCATCACTTTGTCCACCGCCTCCAAAAACTCCGGCCGCCCGATGGCAAGGAGTCCTCGGCGAAGGGCCAGAATGGCCGCCTCATTGGCGACGCTCTCGAGGTGGGCGCCGGACATTCCCCATGTCTCTCCGGCCACTTCCGCGAGATCCACGTCCGCGGCCAGGGGCTTGTTGCGACAGTGGATGCGCAGAATGTGCTCACGCGCAGCCCGGTCGGGCAAGTCCACGCGCACCACCCGATCCAGCCGGCCGGGACGCAGGAGGGCCGGATCCAACAAGTCGGCCCGGTTGGTGGCCGCCATCAGCAGCACGCGCACGTCTTCGGCGGCGTCGAGGCCGTCCATCTCCACCAGCAGTTGATTCAACGTCTGGTCGTACTCCAAGTGGTTGGTGTGCTGCCCCCGCCGACCCGCCATGACTTCGATTTCATCAATAAACACAATGGCGCTGCCACGACCCTCCCGCCGGGCGAGCGTTCGGGCTTCCGCAAAGACATGCCGTACCCGCTGGGCGCCCACACCCGCGTACATTTCGACAAACTCCGACCCGCTGGCGGCCAGAAAGGCGGAGCCGGTATGGTGCGCCGCTGCCTTGGCCAACAGGGTCTTGCCGGTGCCGGGCGGTCCGGTGAAGAGGATGCCTTTCAGCGGGCGTATGCCCAGGGCGCGGATGCGCTCGGGACGCCGAACAAATTCGAGCGCCTCCTGCAGCTCGCGTTTGGCGGCCTGTTGACCGCCAATGTCGTCAAAGGCGACGGCGGCCGGGCGGCGACCTGCGCCGGGTCCGACTGCGGCTACCCCGGCGCGGAAGCCGGGCGTCCGTGTGCGAGACCAGACCAACGCGGCCGTCAAACCGGCCAGCAGGACAAACGGCCACACATCGACGCCCTGGGTCGCCAGAAAGATGATGACGCCGCCGGCAGCCCCGATTGCCATGGCCGCAAGCTGCTCACGCATCACCGCCACCGCCCTCAAAGCCAATCCAGGTCAACGGGTACACGGCATCCAGGCGATGGCGACCTTGCATCAGCGTGATAAAGAGGTTGCGCCGACCGAGCACCAGCGTCAGGCGGAGGTGGTCGCGGTCCGCCAACCGGTGCGCGGCGTCGGGCAGCGCGGCGTAGTCGCCGCGCGCCTCCGCCTGGGCGACGAGAAACGCCAGTTGTTGATTCACGGTCTGCTCGGCCGGCGAAGAGCTGTTCATGACGGCAACGGACGCCCGGGCACCCAGATCCTGCTCGGCCAGCGACAGGATGCGCGGATACACCTGGCTCAGCTGCGCGCGAGGCTTCAGCCACACGCGCACCGTGGAAGTCGAGGCGCGGATGCGCTGGACCCCGGTCACTTGCTCGGCCGCGCGCAGAAACGGCGTGCGCCGGGCATCCTGCACATACAGCGTGCGGCCCGCCCACAGGGAGGCACCCGTCAGCAGCAGGCCGGCCAGGACCCAGGGCCAAAGCCGCCATCGATGCACGTGACTCACCTCCTGTGCGGGTGGTGCTATCGGGCGTGCGCCGCCGGCAGCGGAAGGCCAAACGTCGGCCGTCGGCCGGAGTATAACATCCGAGGCCCGATGGATATGAGCCCGAAAGCATTGGCGGTTTTGGACAAGGCTGGCAGCGCTGGCATGCGGCGGGTCGCATGCCCGGACGCCAACGACCCGCTCCGTCTTGGCCGACTGTCCGACGCGGATCAGGATTTGGCCGCAGTCCCGATGGCAGCCACGACGGTTTCGGATTGGGCGTCGGCCCGCAGGCTCCACGTGGTGAGAAACCCGGTGAGAATCAAAATGACGGCCAGGCAAAGAAATCCAAAGCCCACGCCCACGTGCTGCGCCAACACGCCCGCCCCCAACACCGACAGAGCGCCGGCCACGCCGATGACGATGCCGCGGGCCGCGTACACCCGCCCGCGCATTTCCGCCGGGACGATGGACTGTATCCAGGTGGCGGTGGGATACAAGAAGGCCGCGGCGCCTAGTCCGACCAAGACAAACAGCGCGCTGTCGCCCAGCAGACTTCGCGACCAAGCCAACCCCAGGCAGGAGACGCCGACGGCGATGAATCCTCCTCCGATGGTCCACGGATAGTGGGCACGATGCTCCAGCAAACGACCCAACAGGGTCGATCCCAGCCAGCCTCCAACCGCCAAGGCCGCCAGCAGCCATCCCAGGTCTCCCTCCGGACGGTGCAGCTGGTAGCGGACCAGAGCGGCCGACAGGACGTTGAACCCCTCGACGCCCGTGGCGCCAATGAGGGCGAGCCACAGAAACTTCAGGACCAGCCGGTGGTGTCGGTAATAGGCGATGCCTTCGCGCAGGGTTTGAGCAAACGACGACGCCGCGCCGGAGCCGGTCGGCTGCACGACGGCACGCGGAAGCGCCAGCCCGGCCAACGCCAGACCGGCCAGCAGATAGCTGAACCCGTCGCCCAGGAAGGTGGGACGAATGCCCACGCGCAGCAACAGGGCCACGCCCAGCACATAAGCCGGGATGTCCACCAGATTGGTGGCCGCGCCGATGGCGGCGTTGGCCTGCATCACCGTCCCCGACCCGACGGTTTCGGGTAGGATGGCGCGCTGGTTGGGTGTGTAGATGAGGCCGATGCTCTTGCTGGTGAACACCACGACATAGGCCCACCAGAGATGGCCCACGAACGGGACGGACGTCACCAGCAGCGCCCGGATGATGTCGCCGGCCACCATCGTGTGCTTGCGATTCCAACGGTCCACCACGCCGCCGACGGCCCAGCCCAACACCAGGGCCGGCAGCAAATCCAGCACCAGCACGCCGGCGTATGCCTCGGGCTGCCCACCGGACACCCGGAACGCAAACACCGCCAGGGCGATTTCGGTCAGATTGGAGCCGGCCTTGGACACGACGGTGCTGAACCATAGGCGCTGAAAGTTGCGGGAGCGATAGACGACGGGGACGCGAAGCCCCATCCCCCACCTCCTTGGTGAAGGAGCAATTCGCGGGATCCCGAAAATTTCCTGTCGGCTGCTGAGGCTTCTGAGGTCTAAGATTCCGAGCGGCGTATGGAGCCAGGTCCCCGCATAGGCATCCAAGGGGGGAAGCCCATGCGGATCGTGACCGTCCCCGATCGCTGGCGCCGCCGGGCTCTGGTGGGGTCGCTGCTCGCTTTGCTGGCCGTCGCCGGGGCATGGGCAGTGGCCCAACGAACGCAGGCGGTGAGCGGCTCGCTGCCCCAGGATCGTTTCGCGCTGCGCGACGTGATCACCTCCCAACGCGCACTGGCGTTGACGTTCGACATTTCCTGGGGCACCGTGATGCCCGACCGCGTCGTGGCGGTTCTGGAGCACGAGCATGCGGCGGCCACGTTCTTTCTGTCCGGTCCCTGGGCCGCCACCCATCCCGACCTGGTCCGCCGGTTGGTGCGCGACGGCTTCCAGGTCGAGAGTCATGGCTGGGCCCACGTCAACTATTCGGGACTCAGCTTCAACGGCGTGGTGCAGAATATCTTGAAGACCAACGCGGTGCTGACGGAGTTGACCGGCCGCCCCGTCACGCTCGTGCGGCCGCCCAACGGCGACTTCAGCCCACAGGCCATTGCGGCGGCGCGCAGCGTGGGCTATACGGTCATCACCTGGGGAACCGACTCGCTGGACTGGATGAACCCCGGCGTCGCCGTCATCATTCAGCGGGTGGTTCGGGGCGCTCACCCGGGCGACATCGTCCTGTTGCACGCCTCCGACACCTGCAAGCAGACCGATTTGGCTTTGCCCGCCATCATTGACACCTTGCGGCGGGAGGGATATCGCCTCGTTACCGTGAATCAGCTGCTGCAAATGGGTGCGCCCGACTATCGTGGCTGACCAGACGGCTCCAGGGCCAGGGAGGCGGGCGAAACCTCCGGGGGACGGCGGTCGCCGTGTAGAGCGGGGCGCTCGCGAGAACCTGCCGGCCAGCCAGAACGTAGACCGTGCCCAGCCGGGTGCCGGCCCCAATCGGCGCCGGCACCCGGTTGGGACTGGTCACCAGCACGCTTAGCCGGGATGCCGCCGGCCGCAGTACGATCAGCGGCTGCGCCGTCCAGAGCGGCACGTGGCGTCGGCGCCCGTTGACGACGTCGATCCGTCCCAGAACTTGGTGGGTTCGCGCCACTTCTACGGGATGAAAGTAGGAGAAGCCCCATGTGAGCGCGGCGGCCGCATCCTGCCACCGGTCGCGCGAGCGCAGGATCACGACGATCAATTGCACCCCGCCCCGTGTGGCCGAAGCGGCCAGGCACCGCCCGGCTGCCTCGGTGGTGCCGGTCTTGATGCCGTCGGCGCCCGGAAAGGCCTCGAGCAATTGATTGGTGTTGGTGAGGGTGCGGGTCTGATGTCCCGTCAGTTCCTCGATCCAGTCCTGGCGGGTGCTGACCAAATGCTGGAACAAGGGCAGCGCCAGAGCCGCTCGCGCGATGAGGGCGAGGTCATAGGCGGAGCTGTAATGGCCGGGGGCCGTCAATCCATTGGGATTGACGAAGTGGGTGTTGTACGCCCCCAGGGCCCGCGCGGTCCGGTTCATACGCGCCACGAACGAGGCCAAGCCGCCGGGCTCCGACTGGGCCAGGGCCACCGCCGCGTCGTTGCCGGAACGGAGCAGCAGGCCGCGCAGCAGATCAAGACGCGTGTACACCTGGCCGGCGTGCAGGCGCATCCGCGACCCCGGCGTGTCCGCGGCCCGGACACTGATGCGCACCGGCCGATTGAGATGACCGGCGCGGATCACCAGGTAGGCCGTCATCATTTTCGTAATGCTGGCGGGATCCATCTGACGGTAGGCATGCACACCGCCCAGCACCTGCCCGGTGCGGGCCGCCATCACCACGGCCGCCTGGCAGCGGCAGGTGAGCGGAGGCGGCGCCAGGGGCGCCAGCAACGCCAGCCAGGTGGCCAAGAGAGCCGCTCCCACACAATCCCCCTTGGCGAGTGTGGCCGACGGCGCCTGGGTTTAGTCTCTCGGGCGGCTGGGCCCGGCGAGTCAGCTTTGCGCTTGAGCGACCAGGTATCGGACCGGACCGTTGCCGACCGTCCCCAGGCTCTGGCCGTTCAACACGGCTGTCACCACCCCCGAATTGCCCAGGAGCACCTTGACCGCGGCGCTGCCGGTCAGCGACAGCGACTGGCCGCTCTGATACGTGTGGCCATAAGGATTGGTGGTGGTACCGTTGATCCATACCTCGACCCAGCACGGCCCCTGAAACTGGAGCGTCAAGTCCACCGGGCCGGGCGTCACGCCGTATGTGACCACGTTGCCGACACTGCTGATCTGAGCCACGGCGGGCGGCGGCGGAGATGACGTCGTCACAGGCGCCGTCGCCGTGCGGTGATGCCGATGCACAACGCGGTGGTGCGCGGGCGGTGCGGCGGTTGGCGTGGCGTGATGATGGAGCAGCACCACAATGGCTCCCAACACCAGGAGCAGGGCCACCACCAGCGCGGCCAGCGCGGACGACGCCGGCGCAGCACGGCGGGGACCGGGCGTGCGCGCCCCTCGCCGCACCGGCGCCGCGGCGGTCGGAGTCGGCGCCCGCGGCGGGACGGCCGGGGTGGGCGTGGCCGCAGCCGGCGCCGGCGGGCGCCGCGGGGCGGCGGCAGGTGACGGCGGACGCTCCGGGACCGGCGCGGGGGCGGGCGCCACCGGCGCCGTCGGCGGGCGCTGGTGGCGCCACTCGCTTACCAGTTCGTCCGCATCCAGTCCGAGATGGCGGGCGTACGACCGCAAGAAGCCCACGGCATACACCTCCGCAGGCAGGGCGGCGGCATCGTCCTTTTCCAGGGCTTCCAGATAATGCGCGCGAATCTTGGTCACCCGTTCGATGTCCTTCAGCGACCATCCGAGATGTTCCCGTCGGGACCTCAACCGCGCTCCAATACTGGCGGACGGCGTGTCGTCCACTCTTCCCACCTCCTTGCCCGGTCGCCGGCGGTAACCGACCGCCTTCGACATTGTCGCGCATCATCCGCCGATGAGAAAAGCGTACCGCGGCTTTGCGCACGTCGATGAGCCGATTGTCCCGTCATTCGGGTTACGGCCACACCCGGGTCAACGTACGGGCGAAGGGAATGGTTTCACGGACATGGTCGATCCCCCCGATCCACGCGACCAAACGCTCCAGCCCCACACCGAAGCCGGAATGGGGCACGCTGCCGAACCGCCGCAAGTCCAGATACCACGAGTAGGTGTCGGGGTCGAGCCCGTGCTGGGACAAGCGCCGCTCCAGCTCGGCCAAATCGTCGATCCGTTGGCTGCCGCCCACAATCTCTCCGTAGCCTTCGGGGGCGAGCAGATCGGCGGCCAGCACCACCTCGGGCCGGTTCGGGTCCGGTTTCATATAAAAGGCCTTGGCGGCGGCGGGGAATCGATGGATGAACACCGGCCGGTCAAACTGAGCCGCCAAAAACGTCTCATGGGCCGCTCCGAAGTCCGCGCCCCACTCCAAAGTCAGCTGCCCCGCGGCCAACCGCTCCAACGCCTCATCGTAGCTGAGGCGTGGAAACGGCGGGACCACTCGCTCCAGAGCGGCAATGTCCCGACCCAGCAATTCCAGTTCCGCCCGCGCGTCCCGGAGGGCGGCTGCCACCACGGCGCTCACCAGCTGCTCCTGCCACCAGAGATTCTCCTCGAAGTCGCAGAAGGCGATCTCCGGCTCCACCATCCAGAATTCCATCAGATGTCGCCGGGTTTTGGACTTTTCGGCCCGGAAGGTGGGACCGAACGAATACACCCGGCCCAGCGCCATCGCCAGCGCCTCCATGTACAACTGGCCGCTTTGGGACAGATACGCCGGCTCTCCGAAATAATCGATGCCAAACAGGGTGGTGCTTCCCTCCGCCGCGGCCGGCGTGATGATGGGCGGATCGGCGACGACAAAGCCGTGGCGGTCCAAGAAGCCGCGGATGCCCTGAATGATGCGGGCTCTGAGGCGCAGAATCGCGGCCTGCCGGGCGGTGCGGATCCAGAGATGCCGATGCTCCATCAGGAAGTCCACCCCGTGCGGTTTGGGTGTGATGGGATAATCACCGGATGACCCCACCACGATCAGCCGCTGCACCTGCACCTCGACGCCGCCCGCCGCCCGGGCGTCAGCCGCCACCCGGCCGGTCAGCAGCACGGATGCTTCCTGGGTCAGGGCCGCTCCCATGCGCCAGCTTTCGGGGTCCACCTGATCTTGGCGCAGGACGGCCTGCACCTCGCCGGTTCCATCACGCAGGGCAACAAACTGGACTTTGCCGGAGGAGCGGTGATGGGTCACCCATCCGGCCACTTCGACGCCCTGGCCCACTCGGCTTGCCAGCTCGTTGATGCGCGTCCGTGCGGTCATGGCCGCTCCTCCAGGTTGCGGTAGATGACAATGCGCTGGATCTGGTTGGTGCCCTCGTAGATCTGGGTGATTTTCGCGTCGCGCATCATCCGCTCGACACCGTAGTCCTGGATATACCCGTAGCCCCCGAACAGCTGCACGGCGTCCGTGGTCACTCGCATCGCGGTGTCGGAGCATTGCAGTTTGGCCATGGCCGAAAAGCGGGTCACCTCAGGTGACGAGGTGGGTGCGAGCCCTGCCTGCTCCACGACGTCGCACGCCGCGTACAAGAGCTGGCGGCTGGCCTCGATCTGCACCGCCATGTCCGCCAGCATCCATTGCAGTCCTTGGAATTCGGCCAGCGGACGCCCGAACTGGCGGCGTTCGCGGACATGGGCCAACGCGAGGTCAAACGCCCCCTGGGCTATGCCCAGCGCCTGGGCGGCGATGCCGAGACGTGTCCGGTCCAGCGTGCGCATCGCAATCTTAAAGCCGTCTCCGACCGCGCCCAGCAGGCGATCGGCTTCCAGGCGGACATGGTCGAAGCGCAGTTCAGCAGTCTGGGATCCGCGAATGCCCATCTTGTGCTCGACCCGCCCTACCTCCAGTCCGGGCGTTTTGCCGTCGACGATGAAGGCCGACATGGGTCGCCGGCCCTCGGGCCCGGGTGTGGCGGCGAACACGACCACCGTGTCGGCCAACCCCCCATTGGTGATGAACACCTTGCTGCCGTTCAACACCCACCCGTCGTCGGTCCGCTCGGCGCGGGTACGGGCGGCGGCGGCATCCGATCCGGCCTCGGGCTCGGTGAGGGCAAAGGCCGCCATCCGTTCCCCCCGCGCGATCGGCGCCAAGAAGCGCGCTTTCTGTTCCGCCGTGGCCGCCAGCATCAGCGGCATGGCGCCCAGATGCTGGGCGGCGATGATGAGGCTCGAGGTGGCGCAGACACGGGCCACTTCCTCAATGGCCAGGGATAGCGAGACCAGATCGGCGCCACCTCCGTCATAATCGGGCGGCATGGCCAAACCCAGGAGCCCGTTTTCCCGGAACAGCTGATAGAGGTCCCACGGAAACTCCCCGGTCGCATCGATGGCAGCGGCTCGAGGCGCCACTCGTTCGATGGCCAGACGGCGCATGGTGTCGCGAAACAGGCGCTGCTCGTCCGTCAATCCGTACGGCACGGACGTCCCTCCTCCTGATGATGTCTCTATGGTGGCAATCCCGGGGTGGCTTGGCAACTGACATTCGCCAGCTTTTGGTTTGAAAGCGCGCGGAATGATTCGGTAGAATGGAGGAGGCAAATCAGGTCCTCACCCGATGCGACGAAAGCGAGGTGTGTCGGCGATGGCCGTAGGACGCGACACCATCACCCTGCCGCTGTTTTTAGTGAATGCCGTGTTGTTTCCCGGGACCAGGCTGCGCCTGCACGTCTTCGAAGAGCGCTATCGCCGCATGGTTGCGGACTGTCTTGATCGGGACGCGCCCTTCGGGGTCGTGGCCATTCGCTCGGGCGCGGAAGTGGGCGGGCCGGCCGAGCCGCACAGCATTGGCACCTTGGCCAGGATTTTGGACCACGAACCGCTGGAGGGGGGACGGCTGCTCATTCAAGTGGCCGGCATCAGTCGTTTTACGCTGCTCTCTTATCGGCAAGCGGGCCAAGTGCTGGTGGGCCAAGTGCGGTTTCAACCGGACAGCGACGAGCGACCGGGTCGTGTTCTGCGCGACGAGGCGTACGCGCTGGCGTCCGAATACCAAAGCTTTGTCGAGGACGGCGAGGGCGCGCGGGGCATGGTGCCGGCCGAGGCCGAGGCCCTGTCGTACTGGATTGCGCAGCGCCTGCCGCTCAAGGTCGGCGATCAGCAGTATCTCTTGGAACAGCGGCAGGTCGGCGAGCGTTTGGCGTGGGAAGTGGGCGTGCTGCGGCAGCTGTTGGACCAGCTGCGGGCTCCCCAGAGCAATTGAGGGCCATGGCCATAGCCCGCTCAGGCGGGCGCAATGAGGAGGCAATGTCGTGCCGGACGGCTACGCGGTGGATGCACGGGACCGGGACCTGCTGCAGTTTTTGATTGACAACGCCCGCCTGCCGGTCGAGGTGTTGGCGGCCGAACTGGACTTGGATCCCACCGAAGTGGAGCAACGCATCGCCCGCATGGAGGACATCGGGATTATCAAGGCCTACCGGGCGGTGGTTGACCCCTACTTGTACTCTCTGTACTTTCACGAGAACGGACCGTTTGGCCTGAGGGCTCAGGCAGCGCAGCGCGCACATCGCTGACGGCCGCGCGTTCGGCGGCGGCCAAAGACTCCCACCACCGCTCCAGGGATTCCCGGGAGCCCCGGAGTCGGCGCAGCAGGGTGACGGGGCCCTCGCGGGCGGGCCATGCCCATCGAGGGCCCTGCCATCCCCACCGCACCTCCACGCGACCCGCATACGGCCCGCGCTCGGGGTGTCGCACGACAATGGCCTGCTCGGGCCACCGCGGATGCGACGCCCACCACACGCCGGACTCTCCCGACGGCCACCGTCTCCACCAGGGGGCATAGGGCCCGGAGGTTGAGCCGGCTAGCTCCGGACCCGGCTGGCGGGCGGCCTCCGTATACGCCGCCGCGCGGCGGCTCCAGGCGAGGAACACCGCGCCATAGTCGGTGGCCGACGCCTCGCCGCTCCACCAGTCCACTCCCGGTGGCATGCGCTGGGCCGCCTGTCTCACCCGTCCGAGGGCGGCTCCGAAGCCGCGTCCCGCCGCCGTCGACCGACACGCCAAGGCCAGACGGCTGGCGCCGGGTTGCCCCAATGTCGCCGTGCGGTCAGCCACGGCGACGGCACCTAGTCCGGAGAGATGATGCTGCCAACGATAGTGCCAGGACGGCTGCAGGGCGGGCGGAGTCTCCCGGGGCAAGGAGGCGCCGGCCCAGGACACGTCCCAACGCAGCACCCGCGCCGGCTCTCCGGGATAGTCCCAGGCCAAGAGCCGAGGTCGACGTACCCGTGCCAGCAGTCGGCGCACGGGAAAGGTCGGGAGCCACTCCGGCAGGAGGGCGGCGGCCAAGGCGGGACCTGCCAGCGTCCATTCCCGATAACCGCGGCCGTCCGTCAGCTCAAGCCCGGCGACGCCGTCGGTGAGCCAGGCGTTGTGACGGCGGTGTCCCTGAACCCAATCGATGCGAGCACGACACCGGGAAGGATTCTGAAACCGCGCTTGCCACGCAGGCCACCAGCGGCTCTCGCGCGGCGCCCGCACCTGCAAACGCCCATCCGCCGACCAGCGGACGTGGCTGTCGACCCCCGACCGCAGGTCCAGCTCTTCGAGTCCGTAAAGAGCCAGCAGCGCCAGCAGCGGGCCCGGTTCGGCCGGCTGCTGGGACCAGAGCAAATCCCCGGTCACAACCCCCGGGACCCAACTGAGCCACGCCGGCACCATTTCGGCCGTTTGTCCCCAGGCCCGCCAGTGATGCGGGCCCAGAGCCTCTCCCAGCGTCTCCGGGATCGTGTGCGACTCCCATCGTCGATGCCACCACATAGCGTCACGCTCCTGGTCCTGCCGGCTCATTATAGCCGGTGTGCCAGGCGGTCACCGGCCCAGGAGGGTCCCCACGTATTGCAGGATGGCATTGGCGCACTCGGAGCAGTATCCGTGATCCCGAATCAGACGGTCGGCGACATCATTCAGTTTGCGGAGCTGTTCGGCGTCCGGGGCCTTGGTCGACGTTGTGATTTTCACCACGTTCTTCAAGTCGGAGAACAGCTTGGTTTCGATGGCTTCCCGGAGTCCCGCATGTCCCGTGTAGTCGAAGGTTTGCCCGCGCCGGGCGAGCGATGAGATGCGAATGAGGATCTCTTCGCGGAAGGCCCGCTTGGCGTTTTCGGTGATGCCGATTTGCTCCTCGATGGACCGCATGAGCTTTTCATCCGGTTCCAACTCCTCGCCGGTGATGGGGTCG